>JAFAKN010000501.1 GCA_019235415.1 Alphaproteobacteria bacterium | reverse complement strand
CGGCGAAGGCAGGTCGCCGTAAGACGGCGACACCTCCCCAGCAGACGCTGGGGAGGCGGGTCAGTGCTTGTCGGACCAGATCTGCCGCTTCACCGCGTAGAGGAAGCCGGCGAGCACCAGCAGGAAGAGGATGACCCGCACGCCGGTGCGCTTGCGGTCCTCCATCTTGGGCTCCGACGCCCAAGTGAGGAACTGCACCACGTCGGAGGCCTCCTGGTCGAGCGTGGCCTTGGTGCCGTCGGCGTAGGTCACCTTGCCGTCCGCCAGAGGCGGCGGCATGCCGATCTTGTGGCCTGGGAAGTACTTGTTGAAGTTGTCGTCCTTGCCGACGTTGAACTCCTTGACCTGCTCGGGCGTGAGCTTGTCGAACGGCACGTAGCCGGTGAGGATGCCGAAGATGTAGTCCGGCCCGCCTTCGCGCGCCTTGACGATGACGCTGAGGTCGGGCGGCGCCTTGCCGTTGTTGGCGGCAGCGGCCGCGGCGGCGTTGGGGAACGGTTTCTTGAAGCGATCCGAAAGCTTGGCCGGCCGGTCTGCGGGCTGCCCGTCGTCGTTCAGGTCGAACACCGAGATGTCCTTGATCAGGCCCTTCACCTGATTCTCGGTGAGCCCAAGGTCTTCAAGGTTGCGATAAGCAAGCAACTCCAGGGAATGGCAGGCCGAGCAGACCTCGGCATAGACTTGGTAGCCGCGCTGCGCGGCAGCGCGGTCGTACGTGCCGAACGGTCCCTGAAAGTGCCAGTGATGCTCCGGCGGCGCCTGGTCGGTCTCGAAGGCCGAGACGCTTTCGGCGGCGACCCCGAAGGCACCGGCGGCGAGGGCGGCGAAAGCAACCAAGGGGGCAACCAGGGGCGCGATGGCGCCCGAGACGATGGTCTTGCGCATGGTCCTTAAGCCGCCTTCTTGAGCACCGCCTCGGCGATGCTGGGGGGCAGTGGCAACGGCCGTTCGATCTTGCCCAGGATCGGCAGCAGGATGAGGAAGTGGAAGAAGTAGTAGAGCGTGCCGAGCTGGGCGAGCGGCACCCAGAAGCCCTCCGGCGGGTGCGCGCCGCAGAAGCCGAGCACGATCACGTCGATCAGCAGCACGAACACGAACCACTTGTAGATCGGCCGGAAGGTGCAGGAGCGCACGCGCGAGGTGTCGAGCCAGGGCAACACGAACAGCACGCCGATCGAGCCGAACATCGCGATCACGCCGCCGAGCTTGTCGGGGATGGCGCGCAGGATGGCGTAGAACGGCAGGAAGTACCATTCCGGCACGATGTGCGTGGGAGTCGACAGCGGGTTGGCCTGGATATAGTTGGCCGGATCGCCCAGCTGGTTCGGCATGAAGAAGGTGAAGCCGGCATAGATGATCAGGAAGACCGCGACGCCGAAGCCGTCCTTCATCGTGTAGTAGGGATGGAACGGCACGGTGTCCTGGGGACCCTTGGGATCGATGCCGAGCGGATTGTTCGACCCATGTACGTGCAGCGCCACGACATGGAGCGCGACGACCCCCACGATCACGAACGGCAGCAGGTAGTGCAGGGCGTAGAAGCGGTTGAGCGTCGGGTTGTCGATCGCGAAACCACCCCACAGCCAGTCGACGATCGACTGGCCGACCACCGGGATGGCCGAGAACAGGTTGGTGATGACGGTGGCGCCCCAGAAGCTCATCTGGCCCCACGGCAGCACGTAGCCCATGAACGCCGTGGCCATCATCAGCAGCAGGATGATGACGCCCAGGATCCACAAGAGCTCGCGCGGCGACTTGTAGGAGCCGTAGTACAGGCCGCGGAAGATGTGGATGTAGACGGCGATGAAGAAGAACGACGCGCCGTTCATGTGCAGGTAGCGGATCAGCCAGCCCTGCGGCACGTCGCGCATGATGCGCTCGACCGAGTCGAAGGCCAGCGTCACATGCGGCGTGTAGTTGGTCGCCAGCACCACGCCGGTCGCGATCATGACCACCAGCATCACCGTGGCGATCGCGCCGAAATTCCAGAAGTAGTTGAAATTCCGAGGCGTCGGGAAGGTGTGATACTCCTTCTCGATATACGAGAAGATCGGCAGCCGGTGATCGATCCAGGCGATCACCTTGTTGTTGAAAACCGGCGGCGTGCCGTGAGTCGAAGCCATAGAGAGCTCCCCGAAGATCCGGCAGCGGCGATCAGCCGACGCGGACCAGCGTATCGGACGTGAAGAGGTAGGACGGGACTTCCAGGTTCTTGGGCGCGGGACCCTGGCGGATGCGGCCCGACGTGTCGTAGGCCGAGCCGTGGCAGGGGCAGAACCAGCCGCCGAACGGGCCCTTGGGATCGCCCGGCTTGTTGCCGAGCGGCACGCAGCCGAGATGGGTGCAGACGCCGATCATGATCAGCCACTCCGGCCGCACCTTCTTGGCGCTGTCGGTGACGCGCGAATTGTCGGTCTGCGGATCCCGCAGCTCGGAGAGCGGCACCGCCTCGGCAGCCTTGATCTCCTCCTCGGTGCGGTGACGGATGAACAAGGGCTTGCCGCGCCATTTAACGGTGACGGCCTGGCCGACCTGGATCGGCTGTACGTTCACCTCGACGCTCGAAAGCGCCAGCGTGTCGGCCGCGGGGTTGAGGTTGTTGATGAAGGGCCAGGCGACGGCGATGGCGCCGACGGCCCCCAATGCGCCGGTCGCGACCATGAGGAAGTCGCGCCGACTCGGCTCGCCGTGGCCGCCAGCCGGTATGCTTGGTGAAGCCATTTGTGTCTTTTTCCATCCCCCGAGGAACTGCGCGCCTTTAGACCGCAAAAGCGCCTTATGTTTCAAGGCTCTGTTGGTCGCAGGCCAGCCCCCTGCCGGTCCCTCTGCCGTTGTGTGACACCCTGCCGCACAGCGCTTCCGCGACGCGGACAAGGGTAGAAACGCGTATGCGTCTTGCCCTTTACGAGCCCGATATTCCGCAGAATCTCGGCGCCTTCATTCGGTTGACCGCCTGCCTGGGCGTGCCGCTCGACATCATCGAGCCATGCGGTTTTCCGGTCGACGACAAGCGTATCCGACGGGTCTCTATGGATTACTACGCGCGCGCCACCATCGTCCGTCACTCCTCCTGGTCAGCGTTCCAGCGCGATCGCATGCCGGGGCGGCTGGTCCTGCTCACCACCCAGGGCCACGCGCGCTTTCCCGACGTGGCGTTCCGGGCCGACGACCTCCTGCTGTGCGGGCGAGAAAGTGCCGGCGTCCCCGCCGCCGTGCACGAGGCTGCCGACCTCAGCCTGCGCATCCCCCTGCAATCGGGCCTGCGATGTTTGAATGTCGCCCTCGCCGCGGCGATGGTATTGGCCGAAGCCCTTCGCCAGACGGCAGGATTCGATGCGCTCTGCGACTGATACACCCACTCCCCTTCCCGACGCCGCGACGCTGGCCGAGCGCAAGGGCAAGGCGCGCACTTGGTTCGAGAGCCTGCGCGACAGGATCTGCGCGGCATTCGAGCGGCTGGAGGACGAGCTTTCAGGGACGCATCGCGACCTGCCCGCCGGCCGCTTCGAGCGCAAGCCCTGGCAGCGCGAGCCGGGAGCGAACGGCGAGGACCGTGGCGGCGGGACCATGGCGCTGATGCGCGGTCGCGTGTTCGAGAAGGTCGGCGTCAACGTCTCGACGGTGTTCGGCGAGTTCAGCCCCGAGTTCCGCAAGCAGATCCCCGGCGCCGACGTCGATCCGAGCTTCTTCGCATCGGGCATCTCGCTGGTAGCCCACATGCGCTCGCCCAAGGTGCCGGCCGTGCACATGAACACGCGGCACATCGTGACGACCCGCGCGTGGTTCGGCGGCGGCGCCGATCTCACGCCCATGGTGCCCAACACGCAGGACACCCAAGCTTTCCACGGCGCGCTCGAGGCCGCCTGCAGGCGGCACGACGCGAGCTACTATCCGCGCTTCAAAGCGTGGTGCGACGAATACTTTTACCTGCCGCATCGCGGCGAAGCGCGCGGCGTGGGCGGCATCTTCTACGACTATCTCGACAGCGGCAGCTTCGAGGGCGACTTCGCCTTCACCCGCGACGTGGGCCAGGCTTTCCTCGAGATCTACCCCGCGCTGGTGCGCGGCCACATGAACGAGCCGTGGACCGACGCCGAGCGCGCGCATCAGCTGGCGCGGCGCGGCCGCTACGTCGAGTTCAACCTCCTGTACGACCGCGGCACCAAATTCGGCCTGATGACCGGCGGCAACGTCGAAGCCATCCTGATGTCGCTGCCACCCGAGGCGCGATGGCCGTGAGCGCCCTATTTTTGGCGCGACAGCAGGAAGCCCGCGCCAGGCGGTGCGATGGCGAGGAACAGCACGAGGAGCGCATAGGGCGCGCCCCACCAGAAGGCAAAGCGGTCGAGGAAGGCCGCCGGCTCGTCCTGATAGACCAGCCGCAGGTAGAGGAAATCGACGATCAGGGTGGAGGTCGGCCACAGCACAGCCGCCAGCACCGCGGCGTCAAGCCAGCGTGGCCCCCGCGTCCGCCGCGCATGGATCAGCGCCAGCAAGGCGGCGTAGGGCATCGGTACCAGCACCTTGTACCATTCGACCGTGTTCACCGGCAGCGTCGGCGCCAGCCAGATGTCGCCCACGAAGTCGTTCAGCACGACGAACAATGCCAGCGCCAGCCACAGCGCCAGCGTGAGGCCAGGCCGGATCACACGCGCCGCCCCCGTGCCAGCCGCTCGAGCTCGGCGAGGCAAGCGGCGCGGCCGGCGCTGAAGCCGCCTGCGATCCACCAGCGTTCGACGGCGTCGAGCAGCGCACCGACCTCGGGACCGGGCTTCAAGCCGAGCCTCAGGACATCGCCGCCGCCGACCGGCAGGTTGGGCGGCGTCCAGCTGCGCGCCAGGGCAAGGCCCGCTCGCCAATCGCCCAGCGTCTCGCCGTCGAGCAGCAGGCGATCGACAAACAGCGTCGTGCCCAGCCGATAGAGCAGGACGCGGAAGTCACGCGCATCGGCCGGCAACGGCTCTCGCATGACCTGCAGGCGCACCGTCTCCTGCGTCGAGAGCTTCAACCGCTTGCCGATCGCGCCGGCGTCGGCATCGGGCAGCAGGACGGCCGCCAGCCGACGCAGCGCATCCGGCTGCTCTTCACGCGCGATCAACGCGCGCAACCGTGCCGTGCCGGCATATTCGGGCAGCCAGTGGTCCAGCGCGCCTGCCTCGACCATCGCCTCGAGGGCGTCGGCCGGCGCCGGAGCCTGCAGTAGCCGCAGCAGTTCCTTGCGCACGCGCTCGCCCGACAGGCCGCGCACGCCGGCAGCGCTGCGCCGGCAGGCGTCGAACCCGGCCGCATCGATCGGCGCGCGGCCGTACCAGGCCTGGAAGCGGAAGAAGCGCAGCACGCGCAGCCGGTCCTCGGCGATCCGCTGGTCGGGGTTGCCGATGAAGCGCACGCGCCCGGCTAAAAGATCGGCGCGGCCGTCAAAGTAGTCGTAGAGGGTCCCCTGATCGTCGGCATAGAGGGCGTTGAAGGTGAAGTCGCGGCGGCCGGCGTCCGCCCGCCAATCCTCGGTGAAGGCCACCACGGCGCGTCGCCCGTCGGTCTCGAGGTCGCGCCGCAGCGTCGTCAGCTCGAACGGCCGGCCGGCCACCACCGCAGTGACGGTCCCGTGAGCGAGCCCGGTCGGCACGACTTTGATGTCGGCGGCCTCGAGCGCCCGGCTCACCGCGTCCGGCGGCTTGTCGACGGCGATATCGATATCGTCGACCGCCTGCCCGATCAGCCAATTGCGCACGCAGCCGCCGACGAAGCGGGCGGCGATGCCGGCCTTGGCCAGCGCGGCAAGCAGTCCTTCGACGGCGGGATCCGTCATCCAGGGTGGTTTCAGGTCTTCCCTCCGGGCGGCAGGCAGCCCCAACGCAGGGCGCAATTTGTCGACGGATGTGGCCTTCGAGAAGGCCAAAGCTGCCGCAGGCATACCACCAGCGAAATCCACTGATCACCTAGCATCGACGTTGCGAATACCTTATTATTCGCAAGTTCGGTGAAAATACCTATCGGGATCTCGTGAATGCCGACGTACCAACCGCTTGCAAACTCGAGCTTCCTCGACTTCACCGGCTACCGGACAACCAATGCCACGACGGTCGCCCAGGCCTACGGCTTCAGCGATGGCGTGACATGGACGCCGAGCGCTTCGGCACCTGGCATCAACATCGCGCTCGTGCTGCCCCGTGCCAACGACCCGACGGCGCTGTTGTCGGAAAACTGGGGACAGCGCGAGCTGGGGCTTCAGCAGCTCTACAGCTCGGGGACGCTGTGGTCGACCTACGGCGCCACGACGGCGGACTACTCGACCGTCCTCTCCGGCGTGAGCACGCTGGGCTACGGCGCCGACCTGCTCACGCCGAACAACAGCAACTACATCGCGAGCCAGGCGTCACGCACGGTCTGGGTCTCGATCACCAGCCAGGCTGAGTTCCAGGCGCTGTTCAACCAGACCCTGATGTATTCGCCGTCCGCCCAGCTGTACTACTGGGACGCCAGCGGACCGGGCACGACGAATCCGCTTTCCTTGCCCACCGGCTG
>JAFAKN010000368.1 GCA_019235415.1 Alphaproteobacteria bacterium | reverse complement strand
CGGGCCGTTGCAGGCGGCGATGGTCGGCTTCAGCAGGTCGAACAGGCGCAAGGTTAAAAGGCCGCCGCCGTCCCGATGGCCGTCGAGGCCGGGATCGATCGGACCGCGGTTCTCGGCGTTGAAGGTGTTGGCGCCGCCCGAGAGGTCGGCGCCGGCGCAGAAGCCGCGGCCGGCGCCGGTGAACACCACGGCGCGCACGTCGTCGTCGCGGTCGGCGCGGTCCATGGCGTCCAACAGCTCGGAGAGCATGCGGCCGGTGAAGGCGTTGAGCTTGTCGGGGCGGTTCAAGGTGACGGTGAGGATGCCGTCCTTGGTCTCGTACTTGATCTGCTCGTAATCCACGCCGCACCCCCTATTACCATGACCGTTACTAAGACTGGTTGATGAGAACGACGCCGCCGACGATGAGCGCGATGCCGCCGACCTGCTTCAGGCCGAACGGCTCGCCGAACATGAAATGGCCCAGCACCGCCACGATGGCATAGGACAGCGACACGCTGGGAAAGGCGACCGACACCGGGATCTTGCGCAGCGCCACGATGTATAAAAAGGCGGCCGAGCCGTAGAATGCCAGGCCGGCCAAGGTCGAGGGGCGCAGCACCTGGCTGATGATGTCGGGGGCATCGGCGCCGGCCTTGAGCAGGATCTGGCCGGCGATGCCGGCCAGGATGCCGATGCCCAGCGCGACGTAGTAGACCGTCATGGTTTCAGGCTCCTTGCCGCGAGCTTCCCTGCGGGAGTGGGCTCGCGGTGCGGCTGGCCGGCGGCGCGCGTGTCGACGGTCGGGCGCTCGACGTCGAGGCCGCCATTGCCGTCGCGATAAAACACCTCGCGCACCAGGTATTGCGGCTTGCGGTTCACCGCCAGGAACATGCGGCCAAGGTATTCGCCGATCAGTCCGACGACGACCAGCTGGACGCCGGCCAGCACCAGGACGGCGACCATCAGCGAGGCATAACCTTGCGGCGGCTTGGCGAAGAAGATCGCTTCGATGATGACGACGACCGCACCGACCGCGCCCAGCGCGCCGAAGCCCAGGCCGAACAGGGTCGCGAGCCGCAGCGGCATCACCGAGAAGTTGAGGAACATCGACAGCCACAGCCGCACCAGCCGGCGGAAGGTGTAGTTCGAGCGGCCTTCTATGCGCGGCAGATGCTTGACCTCCAGGCGGCCGACGTTCTGCGTCACCTGGAACACGAGGCCATCGACGTAGGGGTACGGGCCTTCGTAGCTCGCCACGATGCGCTCGCGCACGAAGGCGGCAATGCAGCGGAAGCTCGAGAGGTAGAGGCCGGGCGGCTTGTCTATGAGGCGGTCGGCGCACCAGTTGGTGAAGCGGCTGCCCCAGTTGCGCCAGGCGGCGTGCTGCTTCTCCTCGTAGTAGGTGTAGACCGCGTCGTACCTGCCGTCGCGCGCGTGCTCGAACAGGCGCACGACCTCCTCCGGCGGGTTCTGCAAATCGTCGTCCATGGTGATGGCGTAGGCGCCGCGGGCGCGGGCGAGGCCCGCCATCACCGCGTTGTGCTCGCCGAAATTGCGACTGAGGCTCAGCACGGTGACCGGCGCGCCCGGCTCGCTCGCCAGCCGCTTGCAGACGTCGAGGCTGTCGTCGGGGCTGCAGTCGACCACCAGCACGATCTCGAGGCCGCCCTCGATCACGAGGCTGCGCAGCGCGTGGACCAGCTCACCGACGGTGCCGGCGCCATTGTAGACCGGCACGACGACCGAGAGCGCGGGCGTCGGATCACTCATGGCGCGCTGCCACGATCATGACCGAGCCGCCGAACGGCAGGCTGATGCCGCGCATGATCAGAAAGCGCTCGGCGGCCAGCGCGGCGGCGAACAGCCGGTCGAGCCAGCCGGGGAATTCGCGGACATCGCTCTCGTCGTCGGCGTTGGCGACCAGGCGGCGCAGCAGCATCAGGGGAAACAAGAAGGTGTTCCAGTAGGTCGATCTCTTGACGCGAAAACCATGCGCGCGGAGCAGCGCGGACGCCTGCGAACGCGTGAAGCGGCGCGCATTGTGCACGCGCCGATCGTGCGCCGACAACAGCCAGCGATAGGCCGGCAGGTTTATCAGCGCAACACCGTCCAGTTGAAGGCAGCGGCGCGCTTCGCTCAAGGCCTCTTGCGGCTCGACACCGCGATGACACAGCACGTCGAGCGACACGTAGGCGGCCAGCATGCCGTCGCGCACCGGCAGCTCGTTCGCCGATCCGACCATGACTGGCCGCCGCGATTTTTGCGCAGCCATTCCCGCCGCCAGCGCGTCGCGCTCCAGGCCGATCGCCGGCCGCTGCGACAGCGCGGCGGCCAGCGCGAGCAGCATGCCGCCGGTGCCGCAGCCGGCGTCGAGAACGGCGCCGTCGGGCTTCGCGTCAGCGAGCGCCCGGTCCAGAAGCTGCACGGCGAGAACGCGCAGGCCGCGGTACCACCACATGCGCTCTTCCACCGCATGCATGCGCTCGTACTCGGCCCGCTCCACGCCTCAGTCTGCCTCCAAATGCTGGGTTCCGCTGCGCTTATGATATCTTCGCCCTGCCTTGCCAACCGCCGTGACCAACCCCCCTAAAATTCCGCAGCGCGTCGAACGGCTCCTGCTGATCCCGCTGTTCGCCCTGCCGGTGCTGTGGCTCGCCGGCTACTTCTTTCCGCCGATCAACCACGACGTCGCGGCGATCCTCGACGTGTCGGCGCGCTGGGTGGGGGGCGAGAAGCTCTACGTCCAGGTCATCGACGAGAACCTGCCGCTCACCTTCGTGGTGCATTCGCTGCCGGTGCTCACGGCGAAGATCCTACCCGGCAGCCCGACCTTCTGGTTCACCGCCTGGGTGGTCGCCGGCATCTTCGCCTCGTTCTGGGCCTGCCGCCGGCTGGTGCGGCTGGTGCCGTCGGCCGACCATGCGCTCACCGAGGCGCTGCTGCCGCCGGTGTTGTTGTTCCTGTTCACGGTGCTGCCCAACGAGCATTTCGGGCAGCGCGAGCACATCATGTTCGTGGCCTCAGCACCCTACATGATCGCCTCGATGGCGCGCGCCGAGCTCGTGCCGCTGCGGCGCTTCTCGGCGATCGCCATCGGCCTGGTGGCGGGACTGGCCTTTGCGCTCAAGCCGTACTTCATCGCCATCCCGGCGACGGTCGAGCTCTACCTGCTGTTCCGCCGCGGCTGGCGGCCGACGCTCACCGATCCCATCCCGTGGGCGATCGGCGGCGTGGCACTGCTGCACGTCATGCTGATGTACACGGTGTTCGCCGACTACGGCCGCTTCGTCATGCCGCTCGCGGTCGAAGCCTATGCGCCGATCGGCGAGGAAGGCTGGCGCGGCGTCCTGACCAGCAACGTCATGGCGCCGACCCTGATCGCGCTGGTGATCTTCGGACTCATAGCGGTGGTCTTCACCAAGACGATCTCGGCGCACGTGCTGGTCGTGTTCGGCGTCGGCGCGGCGATCTCGGCGATCGCCCAGGCCAAGGGCTGGCCGTACCACGTGCTGCCGGCATTGTCGGCGGTGATCCTGCTGGCGGCACTCACCGTGTCGCAGACCGTCGACCGCTACCTGCCGCTCAGCCGCAGCGGCCATCGCCTGCCGGTGGCGGTGATCTCGGCCACCTTGATGGTGCTGCTCTACTTCCAGGCGGCGCTCTATACGCCGCCGTTCTACAAGCAGCGCCAGTTCGAGGACTCGATCGGCGGCCGCCTGCAGCACATCATCGAGCAACACGCGCCGCATCGCACGATCCTCGCGCTGTCGCCCGGCATCTATCCGTGGTGGCCGCTGATCAACTACAGCCACGGCCGCATGACCATGCGGCTCCTGAGCATGTGGGTGACGCAGGGCGCCTACGCCACCTGCGACGATTTCCCCGCGCTGTACAATCCGCCCGACACGATGGGCGATTCGGAGAAGTTCGTGTTCGACGCGGTGAGCGAGGACTTCGCCCGCGAGCAGCCCGACCTTCTGATCGTCGACCGGGTCGCGGGCATCCCGCGCTGCCAGGGCAAGGAGTTCGATTATCTAGAGTACTTCCTGCAGAACCGGACGTTCGCCGATGCGTTCGAGAGCTATGAGCATTTGATGGATTTCGACCGGTACAGGATTTACCGGAAGAAGAAGACAAAGTGACCTCCTCCCTGCGCGAAGCGCGGGGAGGTGTCCGCGAAAGCGGACGGAGGGGTCATGACTCATGATGCTTGACCCCTCCGTCCGCGATGACGCGGACACCTCCCCAACTTCGTTGGGGAGGAAGTCATCCCCACTTCCCCATCGCCTGCTCGCGCAGGTCGGCGGGGATCTTGTCGGGGTCGGGGACCTTGAAGATGCCTGAGGCGACCAGGACGATCTCGCCGCCGCATAAAAGGTCGCAGCTGCAGAAGCAGAAGTTCATGGTGCGGCGCGCGATGCGGGCGGTGCCCTCGAGCCATTGGCCGAGCCGCGCGCCGCGCACGAACTCGGTGCTGAGCGACACCGTGGGATGCGGCCAGCGGATGCCGGTGGCGTGGCCCGAGCCGGCGCCCATCACCATGTCGGCCACCGTCACCAGCAGGCCGCCATGCGCCCAACCCATGGGATTGCCGTGCCGCGCCTCCAGCGGCAGGCCGACACGCAGCCTCTCGCCCTCGGCCTTGAACCACAGCGGCCCGACCAGCTGCACGAACTGGTCGGCGACGGGAAGCTCGCGAAAACCCTCCGGCACCAGGTCTTGGCTCATTTCGCACCTCCGGCTGGTACTGCTCCGTTCGGCGTTACGCCCTGGGGCGATGCGGCGTATTTCTCAAGCGCGGTGCGCACGGCGGGATCGAACGGGGTGCTGCGGTGCGTTCGCTCGTCGAGCGAAACCATGATCGCCTTGAGCACGGCAGTGCATTGTTCCTCGCCGTCGAACAGGGCGTGGCCGATGACGCACTTGCGCGCCTGGACCTCGATCAACCGGGCGCAGGCGGTGGCGCGGCCGGGATAAAACATCTGGCGCTTGAAATCGACCTCCAGACGGCCGACCACGACGCGAAAGCGCGGCAGGCCGCTGTGCACGATGGCCCGCATGTAGGAGACGCGGGCGTTCTCCAGGAGCTGCAGGAAGGCGCCGTTGTTGACGTGGCCGTTGGCGTCGACGTCGGCAAAGCGCAAATGCTCGTCCGTGGCGAATCCGTAGATCCGCCGGTCCGCCAGATCCAAGGTCACGAGGTCAGCGCTCCCGGAATTCCAGGGTGAGGTGCGCGGCGTGCGCCGGCGGCACGATCAGCCGCTCGGCGTCGGGCTTGAGGAGAGGCACGCCGTCCCTCTCGAGCAGGGCGGCGCAGGCCGCGAGGCTCTCGACCCTGAGCGACAGCAGGGCGGGATGGTCTCCCGGCCGCACCGGCTCGACGCCGGGATAGCGTCGCGCCCAGCTTGCACGATCGAGGTAACGGATGAAGTGGCCACTGTCTTCCCGAGCGGAGCGAGGGACCCTTCCTGTGGCCTCAAAGGTCCCTCGCTCCGCTCGGGATGACACTGAGACGACGACGTCGCTTGCGTCGCGCCGGGCACAGCCGGCGCCAAAGTACCGTTCGAGCACCGGGATCCAGTGCGCCGGGTCCTCGGCGATGACGCTCACACCTAGTATGCCGCGGGCGCCATTGGGATGGCGGGCCCATTCGGGGCGGTAGACGAACTGCGGCGTGAGATGCTCGCAGACGAAGAAGCCGACGACCGGCATGTGCGTCTTGGGGATGCGCACGGTGCGGAACTTCGCGCGCTCGGGGCGGCCTAAGACCCCGACGGCGCGGTCGAAGGCGAGCGGCGGATCGGGTTCCAGGCCGGCTGCGGTGAAGGTCTCGAAGGCCAAGTCGGCGCCGTCGGTCGCCAGCGCCACGTTGGCCAGCCCGCCGCCCTGCTTCAGCCAGTCACGGCGCTCGGCGTTGAACGGCGTGT
>JAFAKN010000347.1 GCA_019235415.1 Alphaproteobacteria bacterium | reverse complement strand
GGCGCGCCGATCTCGGCCTCCAGCGCCTTGATCTGCTGCGAGAGCGGCGGCTGGGCGATGTGCAGCTTGTCGGCCGCGCGGGTGATGTGCCCCTCGTGCGCGACGGCGACGAAGTAGCGAAGATGGCGCAGTTCCATGGTTTTCCCGTCGCACCGTGTCGATACGAGCTCCGCTGTCATCCCGAGCGAAGCGAGGGACCTTTCGCGCGGCCTCAAAGGTCCCTCGCTTCACTCGGGATGACAGAAATGTCGTGCATATCCCTAACATATCGATATCGCATTTATCATATATTTGATGTGTCGACCCGCGGCGCGCATCTTCGCGCCCATGACCGCCGCCCTCGCCGCCTCGCTCTCGCTGCTGATGATCTTCACCGCGCTCCTGTCGGGCGTGTTCGGCATGGCGGGCGGCTTGATCCTGGTCGGCGTCCTGCTCGTGCTGATGCCGCTGCCGCAAGCCATGGTGCTGCACGCGGTGACACAGATGGCCTCCAACGGTTGGCGGGCGCTGTTGTGGCGCCAGCACATCGTGTGGCGCACGGCCTTCGCGAGCTTCGCCGGCAGCCTCGTCTCGCTGGCGCTGTGGTCGATCTGGCTCTACGTGCCGGACAAGGCGATGGCCCTGCTGCTGCTCGGCGCCTCGCCGTTCGTGGTGCGCGCCATTCCCGACCGCGTGCTGCCGCGCACCCTGGGGCCCAGCCAAATGTTGGCCGGCAGCGCGGTGTGCATGATGCTGATGCTGGTCGCAGGCGTCACCGGTCCGCTGCTCGACACGCTGTTCCTGCGCTCGCCGCTCGGCCGCAAGCAGATCGTCGCGACCAAGGCCGCCTGCCAGGTGTTCAGCCACGGCCTGAAGCTGGTCTATTTCGGCGCGCTGATCGACCAGGGCGGCTCGGTCGCGGCCTGGATGCTGGCCATCGCCGTCGCCTCGTCGATGCTCGGCACCTCGCTCGGCAAGTTCTTGCTCGAGCGGCTGAGCGACACGCAGTTCCGCGCCTGGTCCAACCGAATCATCACCGCCATCGCCGCCTACTACATCGGCTATGGCGTGGTGCTGATGGTCGTGTAATTCCTCCCCACGCTTCGCGTGGGGAGGTGCCCGCGCAGCGGGCGGAGGGGTCATGGTCTTTTGCGCGAGGGACCTTGACCCCTCCGGCGCTTCGCGCCACCTCCCCAACTTCGTTGGGGAGGAGTATCGAATTTGGCCATACCCCCAGGGTTTCGCGAGCTCACCGAAGCGATGGGCTTCGCCGCGGCCAACGGGCCGTGGTTCGAGAAGATCGAGGATGGCCGCGCGATCCGCGGCTTCCGTCCCGGCCCGCAGCACGCCAACGCGCTCGGCATCGTGCACGGCGGCATGCTGGCTGCGTTCCTCGATTCGGCGATGGGCACCGCGGTGTTCCATGGCATCGGCCGGCGGGCGGTGACGCTAAAGCTTTCGATCGACTATCTTGGGCCGGGGCGGGTCGGCGACTGGCTGCAGGCGGAAGGCCAGGTTATCGCCCACGACGAGAATGTGGCGCAGGTGCGGGGCCGCCTCTATGGTCCGCGCCACGACGTGCTGGCCGGGCTCGGCGTCTTCTCCTTGCTGAGCCGCAAGCGCGTCATCAGAACCCGGAGTTGAGAGTTGCAGCAAGAAGTGTTGGCGGAAGATCGACCGCCGCAGGGATTCATCCGCATCGACTTCGATCGCGATCGTCGGCAAACGACCTTCAACGGCCACATCGGCACGCTCTATGCCAAGCGCGGCGAGAAGGGCACCGCCGACGAGTTCGTGCTGGGCTTTCGCGTGCACCCGCACATGTGCAACCCGGCGGGCGGCCTGCACGGCGGCATGATGATGACGGTGGCCGACCTCGTGGGCACCATGGGTGGCGGCACCTTGGTCGGCCTGCGCAAGTTCCTGCCGACCGTCAGCATGACCTTCGACTTCGTGGCGCCGGCCAAGGTCGGCGACTGGGTCGAGGGCCGCTGCGAGGTGGTGCGCCAGACCCGCTCGCTGCTCTTCACCAGCATCTACCTCACCGTGGGCGAGCAGAAGATCGTGCGCGCCTCGCAGGTCGCCAAGATCCCGACCGGCGATGGCCAGGCCTTCGGCAAGGCGCGGCTCGCGCGCGAGGAGCACGCCGCGGCGCGGAGCTGACCGCCGTGCGGATCGCGAGCCTGCAACCAAGTGGGCCGGGCCATCAGTTCGTGGTCTACGGCGATTGCTGCTCGGGTATTCCGGGAGCCCCGCACGAGAAGACCTTCGCCGCCGTCAACGCCGTCGTGCAACGGCTCGAGCCGCCGCCGCAGTTCGTGCTGTTCACCGGCGACGAGATCGCCGGCCTCACGCCCGATGCCGACGCCTTGCGCGCGCAATGGCGCCACTGGCTCGATCGCGAGATGGGCTGGCTCGACCATCGGACGACTCCGCTGTGGCAGACCACCAGCAACCACGCGACCTGGGATCGCGCGAGCGAAGCGGTGTTCCGCGAGATGCTTGGCCATCTGCCGCGCAACGGACCATCGGGACAGGAAGGCCTGTCGTACTGGGTGAGGCGCGACGATCTTTTGCTGGTGTTCGTCCACACGCTGGCGAGCGGCCTGGGCGGCGAGGGACACGTCGAGACGGTATGGCTGCGCGACGTGCTGCGTCGGCATGCCGACGCGCGGCACAAGCTGGTGCTGGGCCATCATCCGGTGCATCCGGTGAACGGCTTCTCCGGCGCCTACCAGCGCGAGATCGGCCCCGAGCACGCCGCCGACTTGTGGGACGCCCTGGTGGACGGCGGCGTGCTGGCCTACCTCTGCGGCCATATCCTCGCCTTCGACGTGCAGGTCCATCGCGGCGTGCTGCAGATCTGCACCGCCGGCGCCGGCACCGCGCATCGCATGCCCGAAGGCGTCGAGTACCTGCACGTCGTGCAGGCCGCCCTCGATGAGCAAGGGCTGCGCTACCAGGTGATCGACGTCGACGGCGCGGTGCGCGAGACGCTCGCCTGGCCACTCGCTCTACCGGCCGAGGGATGGCAGTCCCTCGCGGTCGGTCGAAGCGAAGCGCCGTTGAGCGGCGGTCCGTTCGGCGATCGTCTCGTCGCCCTTCGCTTTCGCGGGCGCTCCGCTTCTGCCGACGACGGCTCGGCGCAGACGTTCCTCTGTGCACACGACGCCGGCCGGCAGCCGTCGTTGTGGATCGGCTTGCGCGGGCGCGAGCAGCGGCTGGCGGTGATCGTCGGGCCGGAGCCTGGCCGCAGTCCGCACTATTGGCACGGCCCAGCGCTCGACCCGCAGGAGGCGTTCGACCTCACGGTCCTGCTGCACACGGGCATGGGCCCTGGCGGCATTCTTTGCCGTACCGCGAATGATCCGCGGTGGTCGACGCTCGCGGCGGCGTCGGCCTGGGGTGCCGAGCGCCTCGGCTGGCCACGCCGGTGGAGCATCGGCGAGGCGGCGCGCGGGGTCGACGATCAGCCGTTCCGCGGCACGGCGTTGGCCGTGGAGGCATTCGTAAGCGCGATCGCGTGCCTCTCAGGCGCCTCATGAGCGGAGCTGGAGCTCCGCGGTCCGGCAGGACGGCGCCTCTCTTGCCGGACCGCGGGCCTCCAGGACCGCTCAGCCTCACGAGCCCGAGGGTCGCGCGTCAGAGCGCGGCGCCGAAGTCGCGGTGCATGGCGCGGCGGCCTAGGTCGGTCAGGCGCACCGTGCGGCTGCGCCGCAAGCGCTCGGCCCAGCCGCGCTTGAAGAAGGTGTCGGCGATCGCCGCTCCCAGCGCGCCCGAGATGTGCGGCCGCCGCTCGCTCCAGTCGAGGCACTGGCGTGCGAAGTGCCGCGTGCCCGATGCGCGCGCGCCGGCGACGTCGACGCCGATCCGCTGGCAGAACAGCTCGCCGGTCTGGGTGAGCTCCCAGTCCTGCGTGCCCTTGGGCGAAAGGTGGCCGGCCTTGGTCAGCGCGTCGGTGACGGCGATGCCGACCTGGCCCGCGAGATGATCGTAGCAGGTGCGGCAGTAGCGCAGGTCGGGATCGCGCCGCCAGGCCGCCGCCTTCGACGCCGGCGCCGCACGCGAGCCCGCGACCGCCATCAGCGATTCGATGGCGTGCGCCACGTCGGACGAGGCCAGCCGGTAGAAGCGGTTGCGGCCCTGGGCGCGGGCAGCCAGCAGGTTGCCCTCGACCATGCGCGAGAGGTGCCCGCTCGCGGTCTGGGCGGTGACGCCCGCGGTCAGCGCGAGCTCCGAGGCGGTGTGGGCGCGGCCATCCATCAGGAGCGACAGCATGGAGGCGCGCGCCGGGTCGCCCATCAGGGCGGCCACTTCAGACAGGGCGTTGACGGTGATCATGGCGGCAACTTAGGCACCGCGCGCGCGAGCCGCCACGGTCAATCGTTCGGCAGCGGCCGAAGGATCAACTCTCCTCGTCGGCGGCGCGGGCCAGGCATTCCAGCGCCTCCTCATGCGTCACCTGCTCGGGCCGGCCGTAGTAGCGCGCCAACGGGCCGAGCTCGGCGTCGCGCTGCAGGCAGACCACGCGGTCGGCGTGGCGCGCGAAGCGCTCGGCGCTGGCGGCGCAGGCGATCGGGGCAGCCGCCACGATCATCGACGGTCGCGACTGGCGGATCAGGCGGATGGCGCCCGCCATGGTGTGCCCGGGGCCGATCGCCTGATCGACGACGATGGCGACGCGGCCCGAGGAGCAGAGCGGCCGGTCGCCGTCGCGATAGCGCCGCCGGCGCTGGGCGAGCTCGCCCAGCGCCTCGCTCACCTCGGCGTCGAGCCAGGCGCGCGACACGTCCTGCGCCCGGTCCCAGTCCGGCTCGATGCGCACGTCAGGCGGATCGCCTTCCAGGATGGTGGCAAGCAGGCAGCCGGTGCCGGGCGCCCGTATCGTGCGCACCAGCGCGACGTCGAGCGGTGCGCCGAGATGCTGCGCCACCTCGAAGGCCACCGGCACACCGCAGCGCGGCAGGCCGAACACGACGGGCTGATGGCCCGCAAAAGCCGCGAGCTCGGCCGCGAGCAGGCGGCCGGCATGGGAGCGGTCGGTGAACGGTGCCGGCATCATCACCTCCACTTGGGATTGGCGATGGCAATCTTGTCGGCGATGGTGGCATCGAGATGCGCCATCAGCGCCGCGTCACGCTCGTCACGTTGACCGGTTCGAAGCTCTTGCGCAAGGGCGCGGTTGAGCTCGCCGAGCGTACCGTCGCGGCTGAGCAGCGTCTGCAATCGCTCATGCTCGCGCCGGTCGGCCTCGGGGCCGAGCCGCGCCTCGCGCTCGAGGATGGCGAGCGAGTTCACCGCCACGCGCATCTGGAAGCCGAGCCGCGGCTCGCTGCGGTCGAGCGCGGGGATCGCCTCCTCGCGCAGGAAGTCGGCAATGGCCGCCAGCAGCTCCGCCGCGGAGGGACGGTCCTGCGGCATATCAGTCCTTCAGGGGACCGCGGGCGTCTCGCCCGGTCATGTCGGCGCTTGAGGCGGGCGGGACGCCCGCGGTCCTCATGAGCATGACCTCACCCTCCCGCCTTCAAGAGCTGCAGCAGGTCGACCTCGGTCTCGACGGCGCGGCGGCCGATCGAGGCGAGCTCCATCGACTTCACCGCGCCCGACAGATGCCGCCACGCCTGCTGATGGCAGATGATGCCCCAGCGCGCGGTGCCCAGCACTTCCCACCAGTGCGCCCGCGCCGGATCGACCTTCCTGCCGCCGGCGCGCTCGTAGGCGGCCCACAGTTCGTCGCGCGAGCCGAAGCCGCCGGCCGGCTTGTCGACCGCACCGAAGCGCCAGCTCTTGACGCACAGCCAGCCGAGATCCTCGACCGGATCGCCGAGATGCGCCCCCTCCCAGTCGAGGATCGCCGTCACGCCCGTCTCGTCGGCGAGATAATTGCCGGTGCGGTAGTCGCCATGCACCAGCAGCGGCCGCTCGACCGGCGCGGGCTTGCGGCGGTCAAGCCAGGACAGCGCCAGCTCGAACACCGGTTGCGGGTCGGCCATCTGGTCGAGCGCACCGCGCAGCAGCGCGATCTGGTCGGCTGCCTGCTTGGTTACAAGCGGCGGCAAGGTCGCGGTGTCGGTGGCGTGGATGCGGGCTACGATCTCGCCCAGCTGCAAGGGGATGCGCCGGCGCGCCTCGGCGTAGGGCGCATCGCGCAAGAGCTTGCGCGCGATCGCCGTGCCGCGCATGCGGCGCATGACGTAGGCCTCGCCCAGGCCGTCCTGCGGCGTGAGCTCGAACAAGGGTTCGGGCGCCCGCACGCCCGCCTTGAACGCCGCGCGCAGCACGCGGAATTCGGTGGGGCGGTCGAGCGAGGACGAGCGCTCGCTGCCCGGCCGGCCGGCAAGCGGCGGGTCGCGCCGCAGGATCAGCTCGTGGCGCGTTGCGTCTACCACCGCATCGAAGCTCCAGGTCTGGCGCGACGCACCGCCCGATTCGCGGGCCAACGTCTCGATGCGGGCGGTGGCGCCGAAATGACGTCCCGCGGCTCGCGCCAGCACCTCAGACACCTGCTCGGCTTCGGTCGCTGCGTGAACGGTCATTCACCGACTGTGGCACAGGCCCCGCCACGTGGTAAGAGGGCGCCGCCAGAACCAAGGAGAGCCAGTCAAAGTGGGCAATGCGTTTGCGGCCATGAACGGCCTCTATCTCGAAGATCTGCGGCCGGGGATGTCCGCCATGTTCGGCAAGACCGTGACCGAGTCCGACATCGCGACCTTCGCCGGCGTCTCGGGCGATACCAATCCGATCCATCTGCACGACGGCTTCGCGCGCTCCACGCGCTTCGGCCAGCGCATCGCCCACGGCATGCTCTCCTCGTCCTTCATCTCGACGGTGATCGGCACCAAGCTGCCGGGGCCGGGCGCGGTCTACATCTCGCAGTCGCTGAGCTTCCTGGCACCGGTGCTGATCGGCGAGACGATCACCGCCGTCGCCACCATCATGGCGATCGACGACAAGCGACGGCGCGTCACGCTCAAGACGCAGTGCTTCAACGGCGACAAGATGGTGATCGACGGCGAGGCCACCGTGCTGGTGCCGCGGCGCGACGCGGCATGAGCGTTGCGGTCTTCCACGACTGGCAGGCGATCCCGGGCGCGTGGCAGGGCGGCGTGGTGGCGCTCGGCAACTTCGACGGCGTGCACAAGGGTCATCAGGCGCTGGTCGCCCACGCGCGCGAGCGGGCCGAGGCGCTCGGCGCGCCGCTGGTCGCGCTCACTTTCGAACCGCATCCCCGCCGCTTCTTCGTGCCCGACACCGGTCCCTTCCGCCTCACCCTGCTGCCCGCCAAGGTCCGCCTGCTCGAAGCCTGCGGCGTGCGCGCGGTGCTGGCGCAGCGCTTCGACGAGGCCTTCGCCGCGCTGCCGCCCGACAC
>JAFAKN010000297.1 GCA_019235415.1 Alphaproteobacteria bacterium | reverse complement strand
AGGTAGCTCAGCGGCAGCCGCGTGGTGGACTTGATCTCCTCCATGGCGAACATCGAGGTGACGTCGGAAAGCTCGATCTTGGCGATCAGCCGCTTGTAGAAGGCGTCGTAGGCCTCGATATCGGGCAAGGCGAGCCGGATCAGGTAGTCGATCTCGCCGCTCATGCGGTAGCAGTCCATCACCTCGGGAAACGACGCGACCGCCTTGGCGAACCGTGCCAGCCATTGCGCGTTGTGCTGCGCCGTGCGCACCGCCACGAACACCGTCACGCCGGCGTTGACCGCCTTGCGTTCGAGCAACGCCACCCGGGCGCGGATGACGCCCATCTCCTGCAGGCGGTTGATGCGCCGCCAACAGGGCGTGGTCGACAGCCCGACCCGCCGCGCGACCTCGGCCAGCGGCATGTCGGCCTCGTCCTGCAGGCAATCCAGAATCTTCCTGTCGAAGGGATCGAGCGATATTTTTGCGGCCAACGGCACATCCATGGAATCGGTTGCTCAAGCTTGCCGCAACCCGGGCAAAGGTAGCAACCCGTTTTCCAGCCGGGACGGTAGAACTTCCCATCATGTTCCGCCGCTTCACCGACCACCCCGCCACGGTCAACGAGACCTATTTCCAGCACATGGCACAGGCCTTCGGCTTCGGCGCCAGGATGGTGGTTGGCGGCCTCGCCTGTTTCGTGCATGGTTTCTTCCCATGGCTCTGCCTGACGCGGGGAAGCGACACCATTCGCCTCTTGCACCGTCGCATGGTCACCCATCGCGTGGTCCGTTCGCCGCGTGCCGACGCTGCCCTGACCGGCGCCGACTGACGGCGCCGCATCCCCTCTACGACAAGCCCTTCTTCGACACGGTTTGCGCGCTGCCCGCCCTTTGAGGGCGGAACGCGGCGCTGCGGGCGTGCGTTCTGTTTCAGTTGGCACGGGGAAAACGGAGGGACAAGATGAACACGCCGCTTCGCGTCACCTTCCAGAACACGCCCAGCAGCGACGCCATCCGGGCGCTGATCGAGGAGCAGGTCGCGCACCTCGAGAGGGTGTTCGACCGCATCACCGCCTGCGAGGTGCATTTCAAGCTGCCCGACGGCAATCACCGCAATGGCGGGTTGTACGAGGTGCGCATCCACCTGCTGCTGCCGGGCGGGGTCAGCATCGACGTCGACCGCACCCCGGGCCTCGACGAGCGCTTCGCCGAGGCGCAGTTCGCGGTGACCGACGCCTTCCGCCGCGCCCGCCGGCGGCTGCAGGACCAGGCCAAGCTGATGCGCCACGACGTCAAGTCGCTGCACAAGCGGCTCGACCGCACGCTCGACCAGCCGGATCGGGGGTAGATCATTCCCGTCATCCCGACCGGAGCCGAGCGAAGCGCGTAGTGGAGGGACCTTTCTTGTTTCCCCGCGATACAAGAAAGATCCCTCCACTACGCCTCGCTTCGCTCGGCTCCGGTCGGGATGACGGGTGGATTTGAGCTCATCCCCTTCATTGCGGCCTTGTCAGCCCCCGCGGTGGCGCAGCCACCAGAAACCCAGCACCACCACCGCCACCAGCAGCACGACCACCAGCAGCAGGATGACCGATTCCTGGATCCAGGCGACGGCCGGCACGGCAACCGCCAGGAACGCGCCGACGATGCAGACGCGCCAGACGCGGGCATGCACGCCGGCCAGGAAAGTGCCGAGCGCCAGCAGGATCAGGAGCGACAGGCTGGTGGCGTTGTCGTTCTCGATGCCGCGCACCTGGGGCAGGAACATCAGCCACATCGCCGCCAGGATGCCGAACCAGTGCAGCACCTGGGTCAGCGCCAGCTGCAGGCGCTCGTTGCCGGTGTCGAGCCGCCGCCAGCCCGTGGCGATGGCGATCAGCCCGTAGACCGGGGCCATGGCCATCCAATAGTAGTACGTGCCGGCGCCGCGGAAGCTGGCAAGCACCAGCCCGCCCAGCGCGAAGGCGAGCATCGCCGCGTAAGGCAGGTCGCGCCACAGCCACGCCCACAGGCCGCCCCGCTCCCCTGGCCGCTCCGCCGCGTCGCTCACGCCGCCTCCTTGACGAGCTTCTTCTCGACCACCCGCGACCACAAGGTGGCGCCCAGCGTAATGATCTCGTCGTTGAAATCGTAGCTCGGGTTGTGCACCTCGCAGCCGCCTTCGCCGCCGCCATTGCCGATGTTGATGAAGGCGCCCGGCACCTTCTCCAGCATGTAGGAGAAATCCTCCGAGGCCATCACGAAGGGGCCCTCGCGATTCATGTTCTCGTCGCCCACGATCTCGGCTGCGACGTCAGCGATGAATTTCACGGCCTCGCGGTTGTTCACCAGCGGGGGAAAGACCACGCGCACGTCGGGCTCCGCCTGGCCGCCCAAGGTTTGGGCAATGCCGCGGGAAATCGTCTCGATGCGCTCCTTGATCAGGGCCATCGTCTCCTTGCGGAAGGCGCGGATGGTGCCGCGCAGCACGGCCTCCTGCGGGATCACGTTGTAGGCGTCGCCGGCATGCATCTGGGTGACCGAGATC
>JAFAKN010000674.1 GCA_019235415.1 Alphaproteobacteria bacterium | reverse complement strand
CTCACGCGGCTCGGTTACCGGCCGTCCAAGATCGCCTTCCTCGCCTGGAACGCCTGGCACGACGTCGATCGTGGCGCCTGGCCCGCCAACCTCCCGGCCGGCACGCGCCGCGCTTATACGCTGGCCGAGATCCGCCAGTGGCTGGGCCTGTTCCTGCGGCGCTTCTTCGGCAATCAGTTCAAGCGCTCGGCCTTGCCCAATGGCCCGAAGATCTCGTCGGGCGGCTCGCTGTCGCCGCGCGGTGACTGGCGGGCGCCGTCCGACGGCAGTCCAGACGTTTGGTTGAAAGAGCTGGAATCGGTCCCGGAAACCTAGCTGTCTTGGCAGCCTTCCGCGCGACGCGACGTTCCTCATCGGCCACCTTCGGAGGGCCGCATGCCGACGCTGTCCATATCGACCGAGAAGGTCTGCTACTTGATCGTGAAGTTCCGAGAGTTCGACGTCCAGGACGTCGAGACCGACCCGGACGATTCTTCGAACCCAACCGACGACAGGATGGTGGCGATCCTCGAGGCGCACGCCGACAATCCGGTCGCCCAGGAGATCAGGTCGCTCGTGGAAAGCTTGAACGACGACGAGCAGGCCGACCTGTTGGCCCTGCTTCGCCTCGGACGTGGCGATGGCACGCTGGGCGAATGGGAAGGCATGCGCAACGAGGCCGAGCGGGAACACATGCCGCATATCGTGCCGTACCTCTTGGGGCAGCCGCTGATCGGCGACTATCTCGAAGAAGCGCTGTCGCAGTTCGGGTTCTCGTGTGCGGAATTCGAAATCGATCGTCTGTGAGCGGCTGACGCAGTAAAACAGGCGTCGGAGGAGCCGCGATGCCGCTTACGATGAAGAAGACCGTCAAGCAGATGGTCGAGGAGGCCAACACTGCGATCGAGACGCTGCCACTTGACGCAGCGATCAAGCTGCACGGCACGCCGGGTGTCACCTTCATCGACATCCGCGATCCGCGCGAGCTGTGGCGCGACGGTACGATTCCCGGCGCCATCAACGTAACCCGCGGCATGCTCGAGATGTGGATCGATCCCGAGAGCCCGTACGCCAAGGAATACTTCCAGACCGGCAACAAGTTCGTGTTCTTCTGCGCCGGCGCCTGGCGTTCGGCGCTCGCGACCAAAACGGCGCAGGACATGGGGTTGACGCCGGTCGCGCACTTCGAGGGCGGCTTCGCCGCCTGGAAGAAGGCGGGCGGTCCCGTGGAGAAGGTCGAGCCCAAGCGGTAGGGCCTGTCATGAGTCCCGTCACTCTCGCTGACCCACCTCTCGTACCGCAACCCACCGAGGAGGATTTTCCCGACTTCCTTTCGATCCCGGTGCGGGTCGCGCGCCACGCCGCGGCCTGGCCCGACAAGCGCGCCGTGCTGTGCGAGGGCAACACGCGAACCTGGCGCGACTTCGACCGCCGCATCAACAAGGCGGCGTGGGCGCTGGCCGGCATGGGCATCGGCAAGGGCGACAAGGTCGCCATCCTGGCCGCCAACTCGGTCGAGTACCTCGAAACATTCATGGGCGCTCTGCGCGCCGGGGCCTGTGTGGTGCCGCTGTCGACCATGGCGGCGGCCGACGCGCTCGAGAAGATGCTCGACGACAGCGACGCCAAGGTGCTGTTCCTTTCGGACCAGTATCGCGGCCTGGTCGAGCCTTACGAGGATCGACTCGCCAAGCTGATCGATGGCGGGCGCATTGCGTTCGATTTCAAGGGCGAGGGTTGGCGCGATTTCGAGGGCTGGCTGGCACCCCATAGCGACTCGCCTTTCGAGCTGCCGCTGGATCCGCTCGACGATTTCAACATCATCTACAGCTCGGGGACTACCGGTCTGCCCAAGGGCATCCTGCACAGCCACGTCATCCGCGATCTCACTGCGGTTCGCTTTGCCGCGTTCGACTACGGCCCGGACACGATCTCGCTCGCCTCCACGCCGCTTTATTCGAACACGACCCTGGTCGCCGTGCTCGCGACCCTGGGGCTGGGCGGCACCACGATCCTGATGCCGAAGTCGGACGTCGCAAAATTCCTCGAGATCGCCGAGCGCGAGCGCGTGACGCACGCCATGCTGGTGCCGGTGCAATATCAGCGCATTCTGGCGCACCCCGACTTCGACAGGCACGATCTTCGCTCGTTCAAGGCCAAGCTCTCGACCAGCGCGCCGCTGCGGGCTGAGATCAAGGCCGACTGCCTGAAACGCTGGCCGGGCCGGCTGATCGAGATCTACGGTCTGACCGAAGGCGGCGGCAGCTGCACGCTCGAGGCCAACCTCCATCCCGACAAGCTGCACACCGTCGGGCAACCGGGCCTCGGCAGCGAGATCGTGGTGCTCGACGAGGAGGGGCATCCTCTGCCGCAGGGTGAGGTCGGCGAGCTGGCCGGCCGCGCGCAGATCATGATGAAGGGCTATTACAAGCAGCCCGACAAGACGCGCGACCTCCTGTGGTACGACAAGGGCGGGCGGCCGTTCTTCAAGTCGGGCGACATGGGCCGCATCGACGAGGACGGCTTCGTGGTCCTGCTCGATCGCAAGAAGGACATGATCATCTCCGGTGGCTTCAACGTCTACGCCGCCGACATCGAGGTCCTGTTGCTGAAACATCCCGCCGTGATCGACGCGGCCGTGATCGGCGTCCCGAGCGAGCAGTGGGGCGAGCAGCCGCTGGCGCTTTGCGTGCGCCGGCCGGGCACGACGGTGAGCGACGACGAGGTCCGCGACTGGGCCAACGCGCAACTCAGCAAGACGCAGCGCCTGGTCGGTCTGGAGTTCCGCGCCGAGCTGCCGCGCAGCACCATCGGCAAGATCATGAAGCGCGAGCTGCGCGAGCCCTACTGGGCCGGCCGCAGCACGCGGATCTGAGGCGACGATGAGCCAGCCGACCCTGAACTCGGCGCATCTCTTCACACTCACCTTGACGGTCGATCCGACGTTCGCCGACGTCGGCGAGACGCCGTACGGCCGCCGCCGCATCGCCGCCGTCACCGGCGGCAAGTTCGAAGGCGAGGAGCTCAGCGGCACCGTTCTGCCGGCGCCGGCCGGCGACTGGCTGCTGCTGCGCCGCGACGGCATCCTGCAGCTCGACGTGCGGCTCACGCTCAAGACCAACGATGACCACTTGGTCTACATGAGCTACCGGGGCATGCGGCACGGGCCCGCCTGGGTGATCGAGCAGCTGAACAAGGGCGAGCGGGTCGACCCCAGCCAGTACTATTTCCGGACGACACCGTGGTTCGAGACGGCGTCGGAGAAGTACCGTTTCCTCAACCGCATCGTCAGCGTCGCCACCGGCCGCCGCGAGCCCGGCGGCCCGATATACGAGGTGTTCCAGATCCTCTAGGGGGCTCGCCGGACCGCGGGCCTGGAGGCCCCGCGGTCCGGCAAGAACCGAGTCAGGGCGCCACCTACGTCACTTCTCCGTCAGCTCCACGACGGTGCTGCTGGCGCCGCGGCTGAGGCGCTCGAGATGGAAGCGAATGACCCCATCGTCAGGGCGGACCAGGGCGAGGCGACGCAGTTCGGCAGATGCCTTCGCGCTGTTCGATTCGATGGCGGCATAGGCCTGGCGATAGTCCTCCACCCAGGCAGCGCCTTGCTCCCCGGGGGGCAACAGCTCGAATACTTCCAGGGCGCCCGACCGACCCTTCAGCACCAGCTGGCCGAGGGGACGGCATTGCGCTTCGCCGGCCAGGCGAACGGTCTCTCCTGACACCAGGATTCGGGTGCCGAACAGCCGGTTGGCGCCCTCGAGACGGGAACCGGTGTTCACCACGTCTCCGGCCGCTCCGTACTTGAGGCGATCGGGCGAGCCCATGCTGCCGACAGTCGCAATGCCGGAATGGATGCCAAGGCGCGTCGTGCCGAAGGGAATACCCTCGGCCTCGCGCTCGGACGAGAAGCCGCTGGCGAACTGATCGATCGCGCGGGCGCAGGCAAGCGCACGATGAGCATGGTCGGCATGAGGCACGGGAGCGCCGAAGATGGCGAAGACGGCGTCACCGACGAAGTCGACGACGATGCCGCCCTGCCGCGTGACGCACTGGATTACCCCTTCGAAATATGAATTGAGGAGCGTGAGCACCGTCTCCGGTGGCAACTTTTCGGACATCGAGGTGAAGCCGGCGATGTCCGAGAACAGCAGGCTGATCTCCCGCCTCTCGCCGCCGAGGACGATCTCGTTTGGGCTCCCGATCAGGCGTTCGACCACCTCGTTGGGGACGTACTTGCCGAACAGGTCGCGGATGCGCTGGCGTTCGCTGAGGCCGACGACCATCTGGTTGAAAGCCTGTCCCGCCTGGTCGATCTCGCGGATGCGGCTGCGCGGCACCGAGACACTGTCGAATTGTTGTTGCTCGATGCGCCCGGCGGCCTTGGCGAGGGCGACGATCGGGCGGCTCAAGATGCGGCCGACGATGGCGACCGCAAGAAGCAGAACCCCGAAGTCGATGAACGCTACTTCCAGCAACTTGGCGAATTCCTTCGTCTCCGGGGAACCGCTGTAGTAGGTCCCGACCGTCAGGGAATGGCCGCCATCGATGTCGAGGGTTCGGTAGACGAAGGTGTCATGGCCCCTCGAGGCGGCGACCAGCCGGTATTCAACGTCCAGATTATCGGAGCCGGTGGCATCCCGCAGGGGCCTTGCGTCCCAGATCTGTGTCAGGACGGGATCGCCGTGCTCGGTGATCGTCGGCAGCGGGTGCTGCTCGCTCGGGTAGGGTCCGGCCGACGACAGGGGATGCACGACGACGAACTGCTTGTCGTAGAGAATAAAGGCTATGTGCTGCAGCTCGCGCGACAGTTCCGCCACATGGCGCTGCAGCTCCTCCAGGGAAATCACCGCCCAGAGCGCGCCAGCGAATCCGCTCGGCGTCTTGAGCGGCACCTCCAGCTGCAAAGCGGCATCGTCCAACTCGGGCGCCCACACGGGCTCCCATCGCGGCGAGGACGACCGCGCCGCCCAATCGAGGGCTGCCAGTACCTTCGCACGGTTCACCGGCAGCTCGCGAAAGGCAGCCTTGTTGCGGCCGAAGTGCTCAACCTGAAGGTCTGGACGGACGACCACGATTTCGCTCACCTGCGGCATCGCGGCGAGAACTCCGGCAAACAACGCCGCCCGCTCGGCATCACTTTTGCCCTGGCCGGCGTCGAGCTCGGCCGCAATTTTTACGATCTCGTTCCGCACTGGCTGGAAATGCAGCTCGACGCGTCTCAGCGTCGATGAAAGGATGGTGACCCGCTCGCGCGCGAGTTCACGCGTTTCCTCGGCCGCGGAAGCGAACCTGATCGCCAGCACGCCTCCGATGCTCAACAGCGTCAGGCTGGCAAAGACGATTGTCAGGGTTACCGTGATGCCAATCCGCATTCTGGAGTGTACAGCCTCTGGCATCGTGCGTTCCGGTCCGTGCCCAGCGAGCCGCTAGAGGAACTTTGCCTGGATGTCGGTCGAGGATTGGACTCCGATCTGGTCGAAATTCTGGGCGAGGAACCGATCGGCGCGCTGCCGCCCGATGTCGAAAAGATGCGTGAGGAATTCCCAGTCGGGGTTCATCTTGCTGGAGACGCTGAGCTTTTTCAGCACGTCCTCGCCGTCGATCGTATGGACCAGGATGCTCTTGAGCTTGCCGCCGGAATCGAAGCCGCTGGCGATGAGTTGCTCGACGAAATGAATGGCGCGCATCTCGCGCATCAGGCTCGAATTGAAGCTGAGCGTGATGAGGCGGTCGCGAATCTCGTTCGCGGTGGTTGGCACCCTGTCGATGTTGATCGGGTCGAGCTGGATGATCAGCACGTCGCGGGTCTCGCAGTTGTAGATCAACGGGAAGATCGGTGGATTGCCCATGTAGCCGCCATCCCAGTAGTGCTCTCCGTCGATGGCGACCGCCTGGAACATGAACGGCAGGCAGGCCGAAGCGAGAACGGCATCGACACTGATCTCGGCCTTGTCGAACACGCGCAGGCGCCCGCTCATCACGTTCGAGGCGCACACGAAGAGCTTCGTGCTGCCGTTGCGCCGCAGTCGCTCGAAGTCGACCACCGACAGCAGGACATCGCGCAGCGGGTTGATGTTGCCGGGGTTGAGCTGATAGGGCGACAGCAGGCGGGAGAGCGTTCCGGTCAGGATGTAGCCGGGCGCGAAGTCGAGCGAGCCGTCGGGCTGGAGCGCCTTGTCCCAAAACGTAGGCTGCAGCATCGAAAAGCGGGCAGCATCGGAAACGCTGCGCCAGAAGGCGCAAAGGCGCTCACGCGCCCCCGCGCCGCCTCCGAGCGTCAAGCCGTATGCGGTGACCACGGCGTTCATCGCGCCGGCCGATGTCCCGACGATCCCTTCGATCTCCAATCTGTCGTCTTCGAGCAGGCGATCGAGCACGCCCCAGGCGAACGCGCCATGCGCGCCGCCACCTTGCAACGCGATGTTGATGCGACGCTTGCTCGGTCGCAGATCCCGCCTTTTGCCTTCGGCGGAAGAGTCTGGCATGCATTTCTCCCCATTCTCCCCAACAGGGACGTGGAATGTCGGCGTCGCTTGCCCGCGGGACATTCCTCGGATCGGCGGTCGGGCAGCCCTGCACGCTAGCCGCGGTCTATGACAGATTCATGCCGCTGTCATCGGGCGCCGACAGGGGAGGGGTGGTCAGGCGATCTTGGCCAGCACAGGCAGGATGTATTCCCGGAACTTCGCGGGGTTCTCGCTCATCGGGAAGTGGCCGACTTCCTTCATGATCTGCACCTCGGCGCCGGGGATCTGTGCGGCGGTGCGCAGCGTGTCCTGCGGCATGCAGGAGAAGTCGTACTCGCCGGTCAGCAGGTAGAGCGGACAGAGCTTGGTGTCGATCGCCTTCACCTTGTCGCGCAAGTCGCCATCGACCCGGTAGAAGTAGAGGTCGCCCTTGAACACGCCCGGGCCGCCTTGCATGTACATCCAGAGCGTCTCGTGCCGGCTGACCGATGGGCTGTGCGGCGCGATGAGGCCGGACACCAGCGCGGCGCACACTTCGCCGCCGTGGACATCGGGCCGGTGCAGCCAGCTCGTGTCGTACCAGGGTTGTTGGAAGTCGGCGGCCTCGAGCGCGATCAGGGCGCGGAACTCGGCGGCATGCGCGATAGCGAGCTCGAGCACGATGCGCCCGCCGATCGAGCAGCCCATCACCACTGGCCGGTCGAGCTCCATGGCATGGCAGAAGGCGCGGATGGCGGCGGCATAGGCAGCGGTGGTCAGCCGGTACTCGGTGCGTTCCCAGCCGTCGGGCGGCGTCGACTTGCCATGCCACGGCATGTCGAAGGCGAGCACACGAAAGCGCGCGGCGATCTCGGGATCGGCCAGGAGATGGCGGTACTGCCGGCCATCGGCGCCGGCGGTGTGCAGGCAGACGAGCGGAATGCCTTGGCCGGCCTCCTCGAAATAGACGCGATGCGGCATGCCCTCGATCTCGAGCCGCACGTAGCGTCCGACCATGGGCTCAAGCGCCGGCGCCACGATCAAGCCCCGTCCGGCGAGTGTCGGGCGGGGGCGAGCAGCTCGTCGATTTGTCTTACGGGCCGATCATGCATGGGGTGCGATTTCGGCTCGAGCTTCGTCCGGTCCCATTCCTTCAATGAGAGCCATTTCCTCGGTCGACGCCCCGAGCTTGCGCCAGTCTTCGGTCTTGGGGACGATGCCTTGATAGGATCGCAACTCGGCCTGCGCGATGTGAGGCGAGGTCAATCCAATTGCCTCACCGTCGGTCGCGTGCTTGCGAGCTGCGTCGATCATCAGACGGCGGAATTGAACGACCGCAATATCGCTTGCTCCAAGACGTTCGCCGGTGCGATCCGTGATCGGCCCCATCGATTCCCACATCATGATGTCTTGGTTCGGAATGCCCGGAACACCTGTGAAGTCTCCAAGCTTCATCGCCTCGCGGTCTTGGAGATAATTGTTTCGCTTATCTCGGGCAATCCGCCGGTAATTATCGTCCAGATCTATCCCGACCTGCGCCACGCAAAACTTCCGCCAGGTTTCCTGCTCGATACAATCGTCGTTGCCCCAAGCAATTAAATGGAAATAGCTTGAAACGTCGTCTTTCGGAACGATCACCGTTGTAACGTTATAAGAGGTATTCGGTGGAATCAGCGCCGTAAATGGCGCAACAAATACCGTCACCCGGACATAGTCATGAGTTTGAGCATCCGCGATGGGCTGGCGAATTGCTGCGTATCGGAAGCCATAGTTCGTCAGCTGGACCCGGAGGCGCGGGTTCTTGTCGGTTGATGGGCGCGTCCAATGCGTCGCCGTCGCGCCGGCAGTGGTGACTTGGGCCGGCCGTATGCTGGAGGAATGCAAGCTGGAGGAGTGAGCCGAGTCGATATTGCCTTCCATGATCTGCGCCCAGTTGCACGGCAGATCGATCTTCACAATCGAGATCTTCGTTTCCAGAGTCGGCGCCCACGGGGGCAGCTCAAACACCGGCATGCGATCTTCAGGCCCCATGTAGACCCATATGAAACCGCCGGCCTCCCGCGTCGGGTATGCCTTGTGTTTGACCTTTCCGGCAAAGCCGCTCGCGGGTGGCTCGGAGACCCTCTCGACCACGTTTCCGTCGACGTCGAATTTCCAGCCGTGATAGAGGCAGCGGAGGCCGCACTCCTCGTTTCGCCCGAAGAAGAGGGACGCCCTGCGATGGAGACAGAGTTCGCCGAGAACCCCGATCTTGCCTTGCGTGTCCCGAAAGGCGACGAGATCTTCGCCGAACAATCGCACGCGAACCGGCGCGCCATCGTTTTCGACAAGCTGTTCGGAGAGCAAGGCCGGAACCCAATGGCGGCGCATCAGCCGCCCCATCGGCGCGTCGCCTTCGACGCGGCACAGCAGCTCGTTTTCCTCGTGCGTCAGCATGGTCCGCTCCTCCGATGGCCGGGCGAGGCTAGCGAGCCGCAAATTGCTTGGCGATGCAAGCTCGACGCCAATTACAGTTCATACGAGAGTGAAACGTGCGGTACGTGCAAGACGCGGCTTGTGTCGGGGAGCTGCGTGTCGCGGGCCAAATCGCCCGAACTGGTCATGGATCCCTAAGAAGCGGGAGGGCCGGGCAGCCTTCTTGGCAGGGCGAGCAGGTCCTTGAAGAACTGCAAGTTCTGCAGCAGCGGGCGGAGGTCGCCTTCGATGATGGCGGCGCCGCGCTTGGTGAGCGCGAACAGGTCGTGCCAGCCCGGCTCGGGGACGCGCTGCCAGTGGCGCTGCCAGGCCTCGTCGCTGCCGCGGATGGAAAATGCCGTCGCGCGCATCAGCCGGGGACCGCGCTCGAGGTCGTCGAGCTCGCCATCGCGGATCGTAAGGTGAAAAGGCTCGGTTCCGATGTCGACGCGGCAGTCGACGCTCAGCCAACGGGCGCGCCGCTTCAGGTCGGTGTCGGCAGCTAAAAGATCGGGCAGGCGCGCAAACCGATCGGTAGGGCTCATTCCTGCAGAACGTACTCGATGATCGAACCATCGAATGCCGGGAAGGCTGCGCGCACCCACCGGCCCTTGGCATCGAACCACTGGTCCATGCGCAGGTCGCCCGTGTAGTGGTAGCGTGTGGCCTCGATGGTGGCGCCGCTGGCGGTCTTCACCAGTTCGCGGCCCATGGGCGTGATGGTGGTGTGCGAGGGCGTGCCGTATTGGGTGTTAAGCAGAACCCGTTGGGTGACCTGCTCGAAATTCCAGTTGGAGGTCGGCAGCATCGTAGGCGGCTGCACCTCATGGGCCTTTTCGGGAAGCACCAACGCTTGATCGCTGGCTGATGCGGCGAGCATCAACGACTTGACCTCGCGGTCGACAACCAGGCCCTGGCCGTCGCGATGGATGTGCACGTCGTACTTCTTGCCGTTCTCGTCGGTGTGCGATTCGAGCTGCTGCAGCGCCTCGCCGTCCCAGACCTCGCGGGCCTCGTGGCTGTAGCGGAAGGCGGTGATGCCGAGCGCCTTGACCGCCAGCTGGACCGACGTCTTGGCCAAGCGCCGGGTCCCGTCATTCCTGAAGGTGACGGTGTGCTGGCCGATCTCGGTACCGCCGCGGTAGACCTTGAAAGCCAGGGTCGATCCATAAGGGAACTCGCCCGCCGATGCGGTGGCACCGGAGGCGGCTAGGACAAAGAATACACCCGCAGTGATCTGCCTGCGCATCATTACTCCCCAATGTGCCCCCCGCCGAGCGGAGTATACCCAAAACCGCAGCGGGAATCATCCAGAAATTTGCAGTTCAAATGACCCCTTCGTCATGAAATTTTTCGATGGCGGCTGGGTCGTAGCCCAGCTCCTGCAGGATCTCATCCGTGTGCTCGCCCAACTGGGGCGCGCGGCGGCGGATGGTGAGCGGGGTACGCGAAAGCTTGACCGGCTCCTGCAGGACCGGAATCGGCTTCTTCGCGCCCGGATAGTCCATGCCATGCAGGAAATCCGCCGCTTGCACGTGCGGATCCTCCAGAGCCTGCTGCGGCGTGTAGATCGGACCGGCGGGAATCCGGTTGGCTTCGAGCTCGGCCAGCGCCTCCTTCACCGTACGCCCGTCGCACCACTTTTGCATAATCGCCGACAGGGCCTCGCCGTTGTCGCCGCGCGCTAGGTCGTCCTTGAAGCGCGGGTCTTCTTCCAGCGCCTCGTTGCCCATCAACCGGCACCAGCGCACGAACAGCGGCTGGCCGATGGTCATGGCGTAGATCCAGCCGTCCTTGCACTTGAAAGTGTCGGACGGCCCGGCCGTGAAGCCGCGGTTCAGCGTCGCGACGCGGTTGAGGTCGAGCATCGCCTGCTCGATCAGGTGGCCGTTGGCGATGTTGATCGCCGTGCGCAACAGCGCCGTCTCGACCTTCTGGCCCTTGCCCGAGCTGGCGCGCTCCATCAAGGCCGCCAGCACGCCCACCGTGGCGAACAGCGCCGAGCCGAAATCGACATAGGGCGCATTCATGCGCGTCGGCACCTTGCCGTCGCCCGTGAGGTACATCGCGCCCGACATCGCCTGGCCGATGGTGTCGAAGCCGACCCGCTTGGCGTAGGGGCCCTCCGACCCGAAGGTCGAGTTGGTGGCGAGGATGATGCGCGGGTTGATCGCCGAAAGGCTCTCGTAGTCGATGCCCATGCGCTTGAGGTCGGCGTAGGGCAGGTTGGCGATCACCACGTCGGACACCGCCACCAGCTTGTGCACGATCTCGCGGCCGCCCGGCTTCATCGGGTCGAGCGTCATGCCGAGCTTGTTGCGGCCCATCTGGAGGAACATGGCGCCTTCGCCGCCCTCCGCGACCGGCGTCACCCAGCGGTCTTCGCTGCCCTCGCGCTTCTCGATGCGGATCACCTCGGCGCCGAGATCGCCCAGCATCGTCCCGCAGAATGGGCCTGCGATATAGCGGCCGAAATCCAGCACCCGTATTCCTTCAAGAACGCCTGGCATTGTCACTGCACTCCTTCCTCCCCAGCTTCGCTGTCAGCTTCGCTGGGGAGGTGTCCGCGAAGCGGACGGAGGGGTCATGACCCCTCCGTCGGCGTGTGACGCCGACACCTCCCCACCCAGGTGGGGAGGGATCATTGATCAAAGAACGTGTTCGGCTTCAGGAAGAAGGCCAGCACCAGGCAGCCTTCGTCGGTCCAGGCGTCGTGCCGGCTGCCGGCGCGGCGCCACACGTAGTTGCCGGCCGTAGCGACGCCGGCGTGATCGCACAGCGAGCCCTGCAGCACGTAGGTCTGCTCGATCGCCACATGCTCGTGCTGTGGCAGGCGCGCGCCCGGCGCCCAGCGCATCAGCCAGGTCGACAGGCCGGTCGCCTTGTTCTCCATCAGGAGCTTGCTCTCGATGCCGGGGAAGCGCGTCGGCTGCCAAGGAACGCTCGCGACGTCGACGTAGGTGGAGTCCGGAACGAAGGTCTCGGCGTTCATGCGGCGGCCCTTCGATTGGCCTTCTCCTTGGCAGCCTTGAGCGTGCCGCCGCGCATCAGGTGCCCGGGCAGTTGCCGGCCGACCACCTGCTCGGCGAGCCGCGCGACGTCGATCAGGCGCTCGAGGTCGAGGCCGGTCTCGATGCCCATTTCCTCGCAAAGGAAAGCGAAGTCCTCGGTGCAGATGTTGCCCGCGGCGCCGTCGGTCGCGGCGAACGGGCAGCCGCCCAGCCCCGCCACCGACGCGTCGAACTTGGTGACGCCGAGGCGCAGCCCGGCATAGGCGCTGGCGAGCCCCGTGCCGCGCGTGTCGTGGAGGTGCAGCGCGATCTCGAGCTCGGACCACTTCGAGCGGATGGCGCCGATCAGGCGCTCGACCGAGAGCGGCGTCGCCCAGCCCATGGCATCGGTGAGCTTGATGCCCTTCAGCGTGAAGCCCGCCAGCTCGGCCTCGTCGAGCGCCAGCTGAACGCGCTGCAGGATCAGCTCTGTGCTGAGCTCGCCTTCGTAGTTGCAGCCGAAAGCGCCCAGGATGATGCCCCACTCGACGGGCATGCCGCGGTCCTTGAAAGTGTTGAGCGACATGCGCTGCTCGAGCATGGCGTCGGGCACGGACTTGCCGATGTTCTTGCGCGAGAAGGTGTCGGACGCCGTGACGCGCACGCCGCCATCGACATGCAAGGGGCCGCGCAGCGCGCGCTCCAGTCCCTGCTGGTTGAGCCACAGGGCGCTGTACTGGATGGCGGGTTTCTGGCGGATCGCGGCCGCCACTTCTTCGGCGTCGGCCATGGTCGGCACCCGCTTGGGGTTCACGTAGGAGACGCAGGCGATACGGCTGAGCCCGGTCTCGGCCAGCGCCTCGATCAGCCGCACCTTGTCGGCCACCGGGATCATCTTCTTTTCCGACTGGAAGCCCTCGCGAGGGCCTTCCTCGTCGATGGTCACGCGCTTGGGCAGGTCGGACATAGGCGTCTCCTAAAGGCGTCAGCCCTCTTCCTGGAAGGCCTCCTCGCGGGCCTTCTTGATGCCGGGCAGCGCCATCAGGATCAACAAGACCGCGGTGGCGATCAAGAGGCCGAGGCTGATCGGCCGTTGCAGGAACACCATCGGATCGCCACGCGAAAGCAGCATGGCGCGCCGGAAGTACTCCTCCATCTGCGGCCCCAGCACGAGCCCGAGCAGGAACGGCGCGCCCTCGCAGCCCAGGCGCACGAAGATGTAGCCCAGCACGCCGAAGATGCCGACCTGCAGCACGTGGAAGGTGCTGTTCTGCAAGCTGTAGGCGCCGATGCAGCAGAACAGCAGGATGGCCGGGGCGAGGAAGCGGTAGGGCACCGTAAGAAGCTTCACCCACATGCCGATCATCGGCAGGTTGATGACGACCAGCATCAGGTTGCCGATCCACATCGAGACGATCATGCCCCAGAACAGGTCGGGCTTCTTGGTCATCACCTCGGGGCCGGGCTGGATGCCCTGGATGATCATGGCGCCGACCATCAGCGCCATCACCGCGTTGGACGGGATGCCGAGCGTCAGCATCGGGATGAACGAGGTCTGCGCCGCGGCATTGTTGGCCGATTCGGGCGAGGCGACACCTTCGACCGCGCCCTTGCCGAACTCCTCGGGATGCTTGGAGAGCTTCTTCTCCAGCGTATAGGCCGAGAAGGCGCCGAGCGTCGGGCCGCCGCCCGGAAGCACGCCGAGAATGGAGCCCAGCGCCGTGCCGCGGATGGCGGCCGGAATGGCGCGGCGCATCTCCTCGCGCGTCGGCCACAGCGACGAGACTTTTATGGCCCCGGATCTTTCCATTCGTCGTTCGAGGTTGACGACGATCTCGGCGATGCCGAACAGTCCCATGGCGATCGGCGCGAAGTCGATGCCGTCGCTGAGCTCGGGGATGTCGAAGGTGAAGCGCTGCGCGCCGGTGTTGACGTCGGTGCCGATCAGGCCGAACAACAGGCCGAGGAACACCATGGCGATCGCCTTCAGCACCGAGCCGCTGGCCAGCACGACGGCGGCAACCAGGCCGAGCGCCATCAGCGAGCAATAATCCGCCGGCCCGAATTTCTGGGCCATGCGGGTGAGCGGCTCGGCGAATACCACGATGATCAGCGTGCCGACCGTGCCGGCGAAGAATGAGCCCAGGGCCGAGATCGACAGCGCCGCGCCGGCCCGGCCCTTGCGGGCCATCTGGTAGCCGTCGAGGCAGGTCACCACCGAGGAGGCCTCGCCCGGCAGGTTGACCAGGATCGAGGTCGTCGAGCCGCCGTACTGCGCGCCGTAGTAAATGCCCGCCAGCATGATCAGCGAGGCGGTCGGCGGCAGATGGAAGGTGATCGGCAGCAGCATGGCGATGGTCGCCACCGGACCGATGCCGGGCAGCACGCCGATCAGCGTGCCGACCATGCAGCCGACCAGCGCGTAGAACAGGTTCTGCAGACTGACGGCGACGCTGAGGCCAAGCCAGAGGTTGTTCAGGAGGTCCATCTCACCAAACCCCCTCGATCACGGAGATGTTCATCCCGAGCCCGACCTTGAAGACGATGATGCAGAGAACGGACAACACGACGATGTTGCCGATCACTTCGATGACCTTGAACTCGTCGCCACCAAGGGAGGCCACCAGGACCAGCACAGCCAGCGCCGGCACCATGCCCGTGCGCTCGAGCATCAGCGCGAACAGCACGATGCCGAGCGTCACCAGCGCGATCGGCTTCAACTTGGGTCGTTCGACCAGCTCGCCGACGGTGAAGAAGGCCACGAGGCAAATGAGGAAGCCCAGTCCGAGCAGGATGTACGCCAGCATGTGCGGCACCCAGCCAGGACCCATGCGAACGGCCGTGCCCAGCGCCAAGTGCCGGCCGAAGTACAGGGCCACCAATCCGAAGGCGATGAACATCAGCCCGGACAGGAAGTCCTTGGTCAGGAATCGGGTCAACGAGACCTCCCCAGAGCGCTTCACAATATGTTGTTTGGGCCCGAAGCCCCGGACCGACACGAAGGCCTAGATAACACAATCGCTGCGTTTGCTCAGCGGCCAATTAGCTGCGTAACAAGAGCCGCAGTGCGATGACGCCGAGGCAAAGCGCGAACAGTCGGCGCAGCAGCGCGGCCGGTGCGTGCGCCGACCAGCGTGCCGCGATCGGCGCCACCAGCAGGGCCGGCAGCGACAATGCCGCGAGGCAGACCAGCGCGATGTCGCCCAGCGCATCCGGCAGACGACCGGGCCGGCCGAGGTCGTGCGCCACGAAGAAGCCGCTGGCCGGAAGCGCGATCGCGAGATTGAACAGCGCACCGGCGCCGATCGCCCGCTTGATCGGGAACGAGAACAGCGACAGCACCGGCGTGCTGAGCGTGCCGCCGCCCACGCCGACCGCTGCTGCCAGCAGGCCGACGATGATGGGCGGGACCTGCCTCAGCAACCCCGTCCAGGGTTGCAACGCGAGCCGCCCGCCGCCCGCGAGTTGCACGGCCAGCACCACGGCGACCGCCGCGAACACGCCCGTGAGGAGGCGGGCTGGCGCCGCTGCCCCGAGTGCGAGGCCGGCGGCGGTGCCTGCCAGCAATGCCGGCAGCCACGACCGCACCAGCCGCCAATCGATGCTACCGGCCCGGGCATGGGCCTGCACCGCGGTCAGGGAGGCGATCAGGATCGAGGCTTGGGCCGTCCCAACGGCAAGGGCGACGGCGGTGTTCTCGTTCAGCTCCAGGTAGGTAAAGACTTCCAAGAGGACCGGGACCGCCACGATGCCGCCGCCCACGCCAAGCAGGCCGGCCAATAGGCCGATTACGACGCCGGCGACCAGCAACAGGCCCAATACCGCGGGCGGATAGGTCGCCAGAACAGCGCTCACTGCGTCTCCTTTGGTCCATGTTGCATGGCCCCCGCCGGACGAGCAAACTCCCGGCCAATGTGAACGGTCATTCAGGGGATTGGCGTGGCGCGACGCGGGGCGGACTACATCGGCACCATGGAAGTGCAGCCCAAGCACCGTTTCGACGAGCGGTCGCTGGAGCGCTTTATGTCGACGGAGGTGGACGGCTTCGTGCCGCCGGTCAAGGTCGAGCAGTTCAAGGGTGGGCAGTCAAACCCGACCTATCGCCTGACCGACGGGGCGGGCCGTCAATATGTGCTGAGGCGCAAGCCGCCCGGCAAGCTGTTGCCCTCGGCCCATGCCGTCGATCGCGAGTTCCGCGTCATCTCGGCGCTCAACAAGACCGACGTGCCGACACCCCGCGCCTATGCCCTGTGCGAGGACGACAGCGTCGTCGGCACCGCCTTCTTCATCATGGAGTATTGCGACGGCCGCGTGCTGTGGGACCCGCTGCTGCCGGAGGTGCCGAAGGAGGGTCGCCGCGACATCTATCGCGCCAAGTTCGAGACCCTGGTCCGCCTGCACCGCGTCGACTACCGCGCGCTCGGCCTGGCCGACTTCGGCCGGCCGGGCAGCTACGTGGCGCGCCAGATCTCGCGTTGGGGCAAGCAGTACAAGGCATCCGAGACCGAGCGGATCGAATCGATGGACCGCCTGCTCGACTGGCTGCCGGCGCACCTGCCGGCGGGCGACGAGACTGTTTTGGTGCACGGCGACTACCGGTTGGACAACATGGTGTTCCATCCGAGCGAGCCCAGCGTGCTGGGCATCATCGACTGGGAGATTTCGACCTTGGGCGATCCGCTGGCCGAGCTTTCCTATCTCTGCATGCTGTGGCGCACGCCGATGGACTGGGGCGGCCTGCAGGGCCACGACATTGCAGCGCTCGGGCTTCCGTCCGAGCAGGCGATGGTCGACGCTTACTGCGCGCTGTCCAGGCGCCCGGTGCCCGAGCCCGCGTTGTGGGAATTCTACATGGCCTACAACTTGTTCCGCGTCTCCTGTATTCGGCAGGGCGTCTATGCCCGCTCGCTCGACGGCACGGCCTCCAATCTGCGTGCCGCCGATTCGGGCAAGCTGGTGCGGCCGGCCGCCGACCTCGCCTGGCAGATCGCCAGCGGCATCGGAGGGGGCGTGCGATGAGCAAGCGCAAGGCCGTCCGCGAGGCGCCGGTCGTCTCGGCCGTCGTCGAGCGCGAGCCGCGCGCGCCGGTCGAAGCGATCCGCGCCGCCGCCTTCGCCCAGTTCGCCGAGCGCGGCTATCCCGTGGTGACCGTGCGCGACATCATGAAGGCCTGCGGCCTCACCCAGGGCGCGCTCTACAACCACTTCAAGTCCAAGGACGAGCTTTTACACGACATCATCACCTCGACGCAGGCCGAGCTCGAGCGGGTCTGCCAGCAGGCAGCGGCGGGCGCGGGCGACGATCCGCGCGCCAAGCTCGCAGCCTTCGTGCGCGTCTACGTGATGCGTCACTGTCGGCTGCGCGTCGAGGCGCTGGTCGCCAACCGCGAGATCAGCTGGCTCGACGCCACGCGGGTGGCCGACATCCGCCGCAGCCGGCGCGCCATCCGTGGCATCCTGGTGGGCATTCTGGCGCACGGCGTTGAAAGCGGCCTGTTCGATCCGCCGCAGGTCGACGGTCGCTACGATTTGAAGGCGATCGCCATGGCATTGCTGGACCAGTGCACCCATGTCTCGATGTGGTATGGACCGGGCGGTGAGCTCAGCGAAGAGCAGATGGCCAAGCTCTACGCCGACATGGCGTTGCGCGCGGTGGGGGCTACCTCACGATAGCGGCCACAGTAGCGACCGGAGGAGAAGGGCATGTCGGTGCGCATAAAGACCCTTCTCGCCGCTTTCCTCCTGATAACCGCCTGTGCCTCGCAATCGAACGGTGGGCCGGCCGAGGAAGCGCGCGCGCCGGGCCCCGCCACCGCCGCCGCGGTGATGTCGGTGCCGGCCGATCGCTGGCGGGCGATCCTGGTCGCCGGGGAAAACAACAGTCCGGCATTCGACAACGGCGTCGAGGCCCTGCAGGGCAAGCTCGCCACCCGCGGCGTGCGCGACATCCGGGCCTTGACCTCCGATCCCGAGGCCAATCCGTCGCTCACGGTTGCCACCAGCGAGAACATATCGCAGGCGCTGCGGGCCACCGCCGGCGACGCTTGCCTGGTTTTCTTCACCAGCCATGGCAGCGAGAGCGGCATCGACCTGCGGGCGGCCAAGGGCTACCTCAGCCCGTCGGCACTGGCCGTCGCGCTCGATGCCGGTTGCGGCCAGCGGCCTACGGTCGTCATCGCTTCGGCCTGCCACAGCGGCGTCTTCCTGAACGGCGACATGCGCCGGCCCAACCGCATCATTCTCTCGGCGGCGGCAGCCGACCGCGTCAGCTTCGGCTGCGGCGCGGGCGACCAGTACACTTACTACGACCAGTGCCTGCTGCAGAGCTTCGACGGCGCGTCGACCTGGCGGCAGCTCGCCACGACGACGAGAACCTGCGTCGAGCGGCTCGAGCGCACCATGGGCGTGCCGCGCGCCTCGCAGCCCCAGATCTTCATCGGCGCCAGCGTCGGCGACCTCAGGATCCCGGGACGGTAGCGCTTACTCCGTCATCCTGACCGGAGCGCGAAGCGCGTAGTGGAGGGACCTGTCTTGCGGCTGCAGCAGCAAGAGAGGTCCCTCGACTGCGCCGCCTTCGGCGGCTTCGCTCGGGATGACGGATCGACTTTTTACCCGCCGATCACGGCGGTGAAGGCGCAGCTCACGTGCTGCGGGCTGTCCGCCCCGAGCTGCTGCGTGTGACGCGCCGGTCGCGCGGCTTCGTCGGGGAACATCTTCACCCATTCCTCGTTCAGCGCCGCGCGTCCGGTGGAGGGCTGCTTCATCCAGAATTCGACCTTGATGATGTCGTCGGGCGTGCCGCCGGCCGCCGTGATGCAGAGCCTGATCTGCTTGAACACGTTGCTGACCTGTCCCGCGAGATCCGGCGGGGTGGCCCCGGTTTCCGGATCGCGCCCGCCGATCACGCTCGACATTACGATGTTGCCGATGCGGCTCGCATTGGGGATCGGGTTCTGATGCGCGAATCCCGGATAGTTGATGCTCTTGCGCTTGGCCATCTTGCTTACTCCTCGTTCACTTGCCGACGCGGGCGCTCAAGAGCTCGCCGAACACCTCGAACCGCTCGCCGTTGAAGCGCTGCAGCAACAGCTCCTCCATCGGCTGGTAGTCGGTCGGGCTGGTGTTCATGTCGATGCCCTTGAGCAGCATGGCGGGATGGAAATTTTTCAGGTTGGCCGCCTGGCGCATGACGTTCTCGCGCGTCAGCTGATCGCCGCACTGCTTCAGCACCTGCACCATGGTCTGGGCCTGCACGTAGCCCACGACGTTCTGCGGATCCTCCAGGCTGCCCGAGGGAAAATACTTCTTCATCCAGGCCACCCAGGCCTGGAACTCCGGATCGTCCTCGTACTGCGGATCGGTCGGGTCCTTCACGAACGCCGCCGAGACGATGCCCTTGGCCGCCTCGACGCCGGCCGGCCGCATGACGATGCCGATCGAGGCGGCGGGATTGTCGATGAACTGCATCGGCTTCCAGCCGAGTTCGTGCGCCTTGCGGATCGCCTGCACGGCGAACTTGGGCGTGGTTACGTTCAGGAACACGTTGGCCTTGGTCGAGGCGAGATCGATGATCTGCGAATCGACCGTGGCGTCGGTCACCTCGTAGCTCACCTCGCGCACCATGACGTCGTGCGCCCTCTCGCCCAGCCGCTCGCGGAAGCCCTTTATGAAATCTTTGCCGAAGTCGTCGTTCTGGTAGAGCACGGCGACCTTCGGCTCTTTCACCTCTTTCATGACGTAGGCGGCGTAGATGCTGGCCTCCGCCGTGTAGAGCGGCGTCAAGGTCATGGTGTAGGGAAAGTTCTTGGGATCGTTCCAGCGCGCCGCGCCGGTCGCCAGGAAGAGCTGCGGCACCTTCTTCTGATTGAGGTATTTCTGGACCGCCGCGTTGGTCGACGTGCCGAGCGAGCCCGAGATCGCCAACACCTGGTCGTCCTCCACGAGCTTGCGCGTCTGCTCGACCGTCTTGGGCGGGCTGAAACCGTCGTCGAGCGAGATCAGGTTGATCTTGCGGCCGTTCACGCCGCCCTGGTCGTTGATCATCGCGAAGTAGGCGATCTCGGCCTTGGCGAGCGTGATGAAGCCCGACAACGGTCCGCTGTAGGGCATGGTCTGCCCGAGCTTGATCTCGCTGTCGCTGGCACCGGGATCGTACTTCTTCTGTGCGGCGGCCGCGCTCGCCAGCAACGCCGTTGCCAAGAACGCAACGGCCGCCCTGCGAATGTCGGGCATGGTTTCCTCCTGTTGTTGCAGGCTAGCATGCCGGCGCAACAAGCAACTGCATAGGGGGAAACGATGGCGCTCGTGCTCTACGAGCGGGACGGCCCGGTCGTCACGCTGACCTTGAACCGACCCGAGAAGCTCAACGCCTTCAGCGACGAGCTGGTCGGCGTGCTGGGCGAGGCGCTGCACCGGTTCGATGCCGACGACGAGGCGCACATCGCGATCCTGTGCGGCAACGGCCGCGCCTTCTCGAGCGGCGCCGACGTGCACCAGCGCCAGCTGCGCAACCGCGAGGAATTCCTGAAGCTCGGCGGCCCGCAGGGCAGAGGCACGCACTCCGCCGACCTCTTGACCAAGGCGGTCAACTGGAAGCCGGTGATCGCCGCACCGCACGGCTACGTGCTCGGGCTGTCGGTCGGCATCGTGCTGGAATGTGACCTGATCGTCGCCGAGGAGGGCACCCGGTTCCAGGTCACCGAGACCTCGCGCGGGCTGGGCGCCGGCAAGTACTGGGCGCTGATGCACTATCGCGGCGGCGGCGCCTTCACCATGGAGGCGGCGCTGACCGGCCGCTTCTTCACCGCCGAGGAGGCCTTCAAGGCCAATCTGATCAACCGCGTCGCGCCCAAGGGCCAGTATCTCGACGTGGCGCGCGAGCTTGCCGCCGAGGTCGTCAAGAACCCGCCGCTCAGCGTGCGCTCAACCGTGCGCATGCGGCGCTACTACATGGACCGGCTGAGCCGCGAGGTGATGTTCATGGGCGCGCCGGAGAAGCTTTATCTCTCCGAGGATTTCCAGGAAGCTGCGCGCGCCTTCGCCGAGAAGCGCAAGCCTCAGGCATTCAAGGGACGGTGACCATGCTCAAGAGCAGCGATCGCATCCTCACCAGCCACGCCGGCAGCCTGCCGCGGCCCGACGACCTCATCGAGGCCAATGCTCAGCGCGAGGCTGGCAAGGTCGACGAGGCCGCCTTCCAGAAGAAGCTCACCCAGTCGGTGGCCGACGTCGTGCGCCGCCAGGTCGACGCCGGCATCGCGGTGCCGGGCGACGGCGAGTACGGCAAGTCCATGGGCAACAAGGTCAACTACCGCGCCTGGTGGAGCTACTCGTTCTCGCGCCTGGCCAACCTGCAGGTGAAGGGGCTCGGCCTCTACGATCTGCCGGCGCATCGCTCGAGCCCGGGCCACGTCGTGCTGTCGAGCTTCGCCGACCGGCGCGACCGCCAGCGCTTCGCCGCCGCCTATGGCGATCCCGAGTCAGGCGTCTCGACCGGTCCGCGCGCCAACGACTGGCCGTTCTGCGTCGGGCCGATCAGCTACACCGGCCATTCTGCCATTGCCGGCGACATCGCCAACTTCAAGGCAGCGCTGGCGGCGAACAACGTCGCCGAAGGCTTCATGACCTCGATCGGCCCGGCAAGCTGCGCGCGCATCGGCAACGAGCATTACAAGAGCGACGACGAGTTCGTGTTCGCCTGCGCCGACGCCATGCGCGAGGAATACAAGGCGATCATCGATGCCGGCCTGGTGCTGCAGATCGACGATCCGGCGATCGCCGAGAACTTCGACCAGATCAATCCGGCGCCGACGCCGGAGGAATACCGAAAATTCACGATGCCCAAGATCGAGGCGCTGAACCATGCGCTGAAAGGCCTGCCGCAGGACCGCGTCCGCTTCCATCTCTGCTGGGGCAGCTGGCACGGCCCGCACACGACCGACATCCCGATGCGCGAGATCGTCGGCGTGATGCTGGCGATCGACGCCGGCGCCTATTCCTTCGAGGCTGGCAACGTGCGCCACGAGCACGAGTGGAGCGTGTGGCAGGACACCAAGCTGCCCGACGACAAGCTGATCCTGCCCGGCGTGGTGAGCCACGCCACCAATGTCGTCGAGCATCCCGAGCTGGTGGCCGAGCGCATCGGCCGCTTCGCCAACCTGGTCGGCCGCGAGCGGGTCATCGCCTCGACTGACTGCGGCCTGGGCGGCCGCGTCCATCCGCAGATCGCCTGGGCCAAGCTCGAGACCCTGGCCCAGGGGGCGGCACTCGCCAGCAAGCAATGGTGGAACTAGCTAAAAATTGCGCGCAAAGCGTGCGGTGAGCGACGCGAGCCTGGCCGAAACATTCGGCGTCGCACACGGGCGACGCCGGCTGCGAACGGTGTCGGCTATTTCCGCGTCAGCCGGAACTGGAACTTGCAGTAGCCGTCGAGCACGATGAGCGCTTCCTTGTCGGTGATCGTGCCGACCACATCCATCGTATTGTCGCCGCCGACCACGGCCTTGGTCTTGATGGCACCGCCGGTGCCCATCGTAGCCTCGAAGTCGCGGTCCGGCCGGCCTTGCTGCTTGATACGGCCCTTCACCGCGCTGCCGTCGACCGCGACTTCCATGGCCATCTTGTAGGTCGCGCACTTGCCTGTGCCGACCCCCATCGTATTGCCGACATAGACCAACTGCTCCGCTGCAGCCGGGAGCGTTGCGACCACAACCGCCAAAGCAACGCCTGTCAGTGCCCTGATCATCGTTAGTTCCCCCGTTCTGCGATGCCAGTCTGGGAGTTATGACGACAGGCGGTCAATACACCCCGGTAAGGTCCGGCTCCCGCATCAGGTCGCGTAATCGGGGCTTTCGCGATCCAGGCGGCGCTTCAGCGCCATCCATGGCCGCTTGCCCCGGCTCTCGAAGCTCTCGAACTGCTGCGCGGCGTGCTCGGCGACCGAATCGGACGGCACCACCACCTTCTGGCCGCCCTGGGTGGCGGCGAGCTGCAGGCGGCAGGCCTGCTCGAGGTAGTACATCTGGTAGAACGCGTCGCCGACCGTGCGGCCGGTCGTCAGCAGGCCATGATGGCGCAGGATCATGGCGTCGTGGTCACCGAGGTCGCGCACCAGCCGCTCGCGCTCGTCGAGGTCGAGCGCGATGCCCTCGTAGTCGTGGTAGCCCAGCCGGCCGAAGAACTGCATCGACATCTGGTTCAACGGCAGCAGGCCCTGCTCCTGCGCCGCCACCGCCATGCCGGCCGTGGTGTGGCTGTGCATGACGCACTGCGCGTCGTCCCGCGCCATGTGCACCGCCGAATGGATGGTGAAGCCGGCATTGTTGATCTTGGCCTCCTCCAGCGGCTCGACGGCGTGGCCTTCGGGATCGACCTCGATCAGGCTCGACGCGGTGATCTCGTCGAACAGGTAGCCGAACGAGTTCAGCAGGAAGCGATGCTCCTTGCCCGGCAGCCGCACCGACAGGTGGGTGAAGATCAGGTCGTCCATGCCGAAGCGGGCGAACAGGCGGTAGGCTGCCGCGAGGTCGCAGCGCAGCTCCCATTCCTGTGGATCGATATTGCGTCGGTCGGTCATTGTCCTCACCTCGGGTCGGTTTCCACTATCATAGGCGAGACAACTCTCGTCGAACATCCGGGCGGTCAATCAGGTCCTGAATGAAGCCAGCAGCCAAGACGAAGCGAAAGAGGCGGAAGGCCAGCATCGTTCTTTCGGGCGGCAATCCTCGCATCGCCAAGGCCGGCGGCGATGCCGCCGTGCAGGCCTATATCGCCGCGCTGCCGGGCTGGAAGCGCGACCGGGGCAAGCGCCTCGACGCGCTGATCGAACGGACCGTGCCGCACGTGTCCAAGGCCGTGAAATGGAATTCGCCATTCTATGGCATCGAGGGCCAGGGTTGGTTCCTGGGGCTTCATGCCTTCACGCGCTACCTCAAATTGGCCTTCTTCCGCGGCGCGTCGCTGCGACCGGTGCCGCCCGGCGCCAGCAAGAGCAAGGACACGCGCTACATCGACATCCATCAGGACGACGCGCTCGACGAGGCACAGATCGCGAGCTGGGTAAAGCAGGCGGCCGCGCTGCCCGGATTCCTCGCGCCCAAACCCTAAGGACGTCGTCGGTGCGATTACTATCCCGCATCGAGAGCGCATTTTCATCGTCGACGAACTTGAACCGGGGTTGCCCGCTCCTCACATTCCGCGCGGGTCGGCGATGTCCGACAGGGGTAGTTGAGACATGAAATTCCCTCGCTGGTTCGCGGTGCTGGCCGCGCTGGTCGTCCTCGCGCCCGTCATGGCGCCGTCCATGGCCGACGCCCGCGTCGGCGGCGGCACCGGCTCGGGCAGCCGTGGCAGCCGGACCAACCAGGCGCCGCCGCCGACCCAGACGGCGCCCACGGCCAAGCCGATCGACCGCAGCGCGCAGCCGCAGCAACAGCCACAGGACTCGCAGCAGGCGCAGCGCCCCGGCCTGTCGACGCCGTCGCCGCAAGGCGGCAGCTTCTTCTCGCGCCACCCCTTCCTGTCCGGCCTGATGGGCGGCTTCTTGGGCGCCGGCCTGTTCGGCCTGCTGTTCGGCGGCGGCTTCGGCGGCATGGCCGGCATGCTGGGCCTGCTGGTGCAGCTGGCCTTGATCGGCGGGCTGGCGTTCCTGGGCGTGCGAATGTGGCGCGCCTGGACCGCCAATCGCTCCGCGCCGAGGGCTGCATCGTACGCCTACGGTGGTGGCACCCCTATGCCAGGGACGCGGCCTCCGCAGCCGATGGCCCCGCAGCCGATGGCCCGCCTTGGCGGCATGCTGCCGGGCGCAGTCAATAGCGCAGGCGGGACCATCGCGACCCGGCCCATATCAATCGTGGAAAGCGACTACAATGCCTTCGAGGCGCGGCTCGGCGAGATCCAGGCGGCCTACAGCGCCGGCGAGGTTGGTCGGCTGCGTGGCCTTGCGACGGCCGAGATGGCCGGCTACTTCGCCGAGCAGTTGGCGGGCAACGCCGCGCGCGGCGTGGAGAACAAGGTCGAGGCGGTCAAGCTCGAGCAGGGCGACCTCTCCGAGGCCTGGCGCGAGGGCAATGTCGAGTACGCCACCGTGGCCATGCGCTTCAGCCTCGTGGACTACACCCGTCGCCTCGCCGACGGCCGCATCGTCGAGGGCAACGACCGCGCGCGCACCGAAGCCACCGAGCTGTGGACCTTCGTGCGCGATCCCGGCGGCCCCTGGCTCCTGTCCGCCATCCAGCAGACCTGACGCTATCTTCTGTCATCCCGAGCGCAGCGAGGGACCTTTGAGGCCGCAATAAGGGTCCCTCGCTAAGCTCGGGATGACAGCATTTTTGCAGCGATTATCAGGCGCTTCGCGTGTGCTGCAGCGCCTCATGCGGATGGCGACGGTCGCCCCGCTGATTGGATTTCCGAACGTAGGTGATCCGGGCCTCCGGATTCTCGAGCTTGATCTTGAGGGCGGCAACCAACGCGTCCTCGGCCTCGATCGTGAGCACCTTGTTACGCATCTCGAGCTTCAACCCGACCATATACGTAGTCATGGCATCTCCTTGGGGCATCTCCTTGGGGCATCTCCCTGGGGCATCACCCTGGATCCAAGGCCCAACCGTACCACGGAACGCAATGACCGGTTGACGCCGGCGTAGGCGGCGCCAGGATTCGCCCGTGCCTTCGTCGGACGGGTTCTCGCGCCGGACGGGATTCGCCGACGGTCCAGTGCGCCGCAAGCCGCGCCTCATCCTCCGGCAGGAGTAAGCTGATGCTTGACCTTGCCATCACGGGCGGCACCTGTGTGCTGCCGAACGGAACCCAGGCCGCCGATATCGGCGTGAAGGACGGACGCATCGCTCTGGTGGGCGGGCCGGGCACCATGCCGGAGGCGGCGCGCACGGTGTCGGCAGCTGATCGCCTTGTCATTCCCGGCGGCATCGACCCTCACATTCACGCCGGGTTCGAGTGGAAAGTGCCGGGGCAGCCCCCCATCATGACGGACCCGGCGGCGCAGGTCAGCTTGGCGGCCTTGCACGGCGGCACCACGACCTTGATCGACTTCGTGCCCTGCGCGCACGACCGCACCATCCAGCAGTCGATCGAGCACATGCAGGGCACGTGGAA
>JAFAKN010000094.1 GCA_019235415.1 Alphaproteobacteria bacterium | reverse complement strand
GGCATCGAGTACAATCCCGGCGTCGGCGTCGACTACTGGATCTGGGCGCTGCTGATCAGCGGCGTCGGCTCGACGCTGACCGGCATCAACTTCGTCGTCACGATCATCAAGCGCCGCGCGCCCGGCATGACGTTGATGCGCATGACGCCGTTCACCTGGACGGCGCTCTGCACCTCGATCCTGATGGCCTTCGCCTTCCCGGCCCTGACCGTCGCCTGCGGCCTGCTGGCGCTCGACCGCCTGCTCGGCATGCACTTCTTCACCAACGGCCAGGGCGGGAACATGATGAACTACGTCAACCTGTTCTGGATCTGGGGCCATCCGGAGGTCTACATCCTGATCCTGCCGGCGTTCGGCGTGTTCTCCGAAGTGGCGGCGACGTTCTCCAAGAAGCGCCTGTTCGGCTACGAATCGCTGGTCTACGCCACCGCGGCCATCGCCATCATCTCGTTCACCGTCTGGCTGCACCACTTTTTCACCATGGGCTCGTCGGCCAACGTCAACGCCTTCTTCGGCGTCACCACCATGATCATCGCCGTGCCGACCGGCGTTAAGGTGTTCAACTGGCTGCTCACCATGTATCGCGGCCGAATCACCTTCCACCCGGCGATGCTGTGGACCGTGGGCTTCATCGTCACCTTCGTGATCGGCGGCATGACCGGCGTGATGCTCGCCATGCCGCCGGCCGACTTCCAGATGCACAACACGACCTTCCTGGTCGCCCACTTTCACAACATGATCATCCCGGGCGTGCTGTTCGGCTACCTCGCAGGCTACATGTACTGGTTCCCCAAGGCGTTCGGCTTCAAGCTTAACGAGCCGTGGGGCAATGCTGCCTTCTGGTTCTGGATGATCGGCTTCTACCTCGCTTTCATGCCGCTCTATGTGTTGGGCCTGATGGGAATGCCGCGCCGTATGGAGCATTACAACGATCCGTCCTGGCAGCCCTGGCTGATCGCGGCCAGCGTAGGCGCGGCGCTGATCGCGATCGGCATCCTGTGCCTCGCCGTCCAGGTCGTGGTCAGCATGCGCGACCGCCGTGCCGCCGCCGACGGCACCGGCGATCCGTGGGACGGCCGCACCCTCGAATGGGCGACGTCATCGCCGCCGCCGGTGTACAATTTCGCGGTGCTGCCGCAGGTAAATGACCGCGAGCCGTTGCTCGACATGAAGGAGCGCGGCGTGGTGTTCAAGAAGCCGTCGGCCTACGAGGACATCGAGGTTCCGAAGAACAGCGCAATCGGCGTCGTCGTGGGCGGCTTGGCCTTCGTGCTGGGCTTCGCCATGGTCTGGCACATCTGGTGGCTGGCCATCGTCTGCGGCCTGGCGATGTGGGTCGCTCTCATCGTGCGCTCATCGGATGACGATGCCGAGTACGTGGTGCCGGCGGGCGAAGTGGCGCGCCTCGAGGACGCCCGCTACCGGGCCATGGCGACGGCTGTGGGCGGCGACTGATGAGCGCCAACGTCGGCGCTGCGGCGCACCCCCACCACGCCGAGCCGTCCGAGGTCCATGAGCAGCGCGCGCTGGGTTTCTGGCTCTACCTCATGGGCGACGCGGTGATTTTCGGCCTGTTGTTCATGACCTATGGCATCATGGTCGCCAACACGGCCGGCGGGCCGACCGGCAAGGCCCTGTTCAGCCTCGACAACGCCGCGCTGGAGACCGCGCTCCTGCTGATCAGCAGCACGACCTTCGGTTTCGCGTCGATCTCCTCGCGCGAGGGCGACCGCGGCTCGGTGCTGGCTTGGCTGACCGTGACCTTCCTGCTGGGCGCCGGCTTCATCTTCCTCGAGGTGCGCGAGTTCCTCGGGCTGATCGCCCTGGGCGCCGGTCCGGATCGCAGCGGTTTCTTGTCGGCCTTCTTCACCTTGGTCGGCACACATGGCACGCACGTCAGCTTCGGCCTCGTCTGGATCCTGATCATGAGCGGGCAGGTGATCGTCAAAGGCCTCACCGTGCCGGTCGTGTCGCGCCTCTATCGCCTCGGCCTGTTCTGGCATTTCCTCGACATTGCTTGGGTCGGCATCTTTTCCGTCGTCTATCTTCCGGGATTGCTGTGATGGAAGGCCATGCGCGCCGCGGCTCGTACGTTCTGGGCTTCGTGCTGGCGGTCGCCCTGACCGTGATTCCCTTCGCCGTCGTCGCCAAGCACTACATGACGCCGGCCAACACGCTCCTGGTCATCGCTATCACGGCGGTGCTGCAGATCCTGGTGCACCTGCGCTTCTTCCTGCATCTCCGACTCACGACCAGCCCGCGCGAAAACATCCTCGCCATCTCTTTCACGGCGGTCCTGCTGGTGATCATGCTGGGCGGCAGCTTCTGGATCATGTTCGACCTCGCCCGCCGCATGGCGATCTGACAGACGTCGCCAACGGCGACGTCTGTCATCCCGAGCGCAGCGAGGGATCTTTCCTGTAGCTGTAAGGATCCCTCGCTTACGCTCGGGATGACAAGGAAGTCGTTGCCGGCAGCTACTTCGGCAAAGCGTCGAGTGCCTTCTTCGCCTCGGCGTCGTTCTGCGCCGCCGCCTGCTGCAGCCAGGTCCTGGCCTTGCCCGGATCGGCCGCCAAGCCGTTGCCGCCCTTGACCAGCAGCAGTCCGAGCTTGCGTTGCGCCTCGGCCGAGCCCGCGATCGCCGCCCGCTCGTACCAATCGGCCGCGCGCGCACCGTCCGGTGTGAAGCCGCCCCTGGGCGGCTGGGTCAGGGGATCGTAGAAGTCGGCCACTTCAAGCTCGGCGGGCACGCTGCCGGTCTCGGCGGCACTACGGAACACCAGGAACGCTGCGCCGAGATCGCCCGCCTTGGCGAACTCGCGCCCCTTGGCCAGCATCGCCTCGGGCGTCGGCTTGGTAGCCAGGTACTCGCCCACGCGGTCGCGCACCGATTTTTGTGACGTGCCGCTCGCAGCCGGCGTGGCATCGGACGCTCCCGACGCGGCGACCGAAGTCTGCGGCGGCTTCTGGAAGTAGGTCCGGTAGGCGTAGTAGCCGCCGCCCGCGATCACCAGCAGCGCGGCGACCGTCATGATCCAGCCGCCGGTGCCCGAGCGGCGCGGCGGCGGCGTGGGCCGCGTGGCACCGCGCAGCTCGGGACGCGGCGGCGGCATGGGTGGCGGCAGTTCCGGCTCCGGCTCGGGCTCCGGTGGCGGCGGCGGCGGCGGCTCGGCGGTGCGCAGGCGCAGCGTGTCATCGTCGCGCTGGCCGGCGCTGCCGATCGCTCCCGATGTCAGCATGGCGGGCCAGGCGACGACGGTCGTGCCCACGACCCCGATGTCGGGTTCGCGCACACGCAGGCGCACCGTCGCGATGCCCGCCAGCCGATCACAGATCTCAGGCCCGAGATGGAATTCCAGGGCATCCCGCCGCCACTCGACATGCTCGGGCTGCAGCCATGCCTCGGTCCGCCGCCAGCCGTCGTCGGCCAGATGCGACTCGGGCCCCTGCTGGCGCTGGATCGACAGCGTCAATCCTTCGGGCGCCGCCTCGAGCTCGCTGATGCGCAACAGCGCATGGCCTGGCTCGGCGAGCGGCTGGACGGAGGCTCGGATCGCCACAGCCGCCCTCAGGCGGGCACGGCGCGCAGGATGGCGCCCAGCCGGTCGTTCTGCTCCGGCGTGATCTCGCGGCCGCCCTCGTAGCCGACATTGTCCATGGCCAGCTGCAGGAAGGCGCGCATCCAATCCTTGCAGTAGTCGGCGTAGATCGGCGCCGGATCCTCACTCAGCATCGGCACGCCGTTCAGCACCGGCGGCGGCTCGAACACCCGCCGCGTCGGCGAGTTGGGCGGCAGGCCCGGCCGCTGATCGAGCGGCAGCTGGTCGAAGCCCAGCGCGCTGACGTAGCCGTTGAGGGTCGAGGAGGCGGTCCGCACCTGGCGCTCGGCGATCTCCTCCCACTTGGCGTTGGCCGCATTCTCGAGCTCGCGCACCTCGTGGCTCAGCTGATCGATCACCTTCAACCGATGCGCGCCCACGACCAGCTCGTCGATCAGCCAGCCGAGATGCTGGCGGTCGACGCCGAAGTGCGACAGCGCCTTCTCGTCGGCGCCGACCCGCCGCATATTCTCCAGCCAGTAATCCGCCGCCTCGCGCGCGAACCGCTCGGCGCGGTCTTCCAGGACGCCGGAAGGCGGTGCGCTGCGGCCGGCCTCCTCGCCGAACACGTCGGCGAAAATGGCGCCGAGATCGATCGAGGCGCCGGTCGATTGCGTCACGGTGCTCGGCGGCTTGGCGAGGCCGTTGCCGTCGTCGGCGGGGCGTGCCGTGGAGATGCGGAAATAGATCTCGCGCAGCGCCGTGTCCGCGACCTGCAGGGCGGCGACGAGCTCGCCGAACAGCTGATGCTGGATGCAGGTCGCCAGCCCGCGCAGCACGGTATGCACCAGCTCGCGCTTTTTGGCGCGGGCATCGCCGTCGGCCGCGCTATGGAAGCCGGCCAGCCGGTCGACCAGCCGATGGATCTGGACCTCGAGCTGGCCGCGCACCTGGGCCCGCTTGATCGCCGGGTCGCACATCGGGATCAGGCTCTTGACCAGATACGAAACGCCGCCGTCGTTGGCCTTGAAGGCCTCGTCCCAGGCCCGCGACGGGTCGGCAAAATGGCGGCGCACGTCGAAGTTCTCGACGAAGTGGCCGCGCAGATCGATGGCGCGCGCGGCGAACGCCTCGGCGATGCCGAGCTCGCGCCCTCCGTCGTAGTCCATCAGCCGCTCGTCGATGACGGTGGGGTTGCGCAGCCAGAAAGTGTTGTTGAACGGCCGGCCGTCCCAATTCGACGGCCATTCGCCGCGGAAATTGTTGATCAGTGAGTTGTTGAGTCGCGCTGACCAGCGCAGCTTGCGCGATTCCTCGGTCTCACCCGCCTTCTGCTCGAACTCGCGGTCCATCTTGGTCAGCACCAGGAACAGCGCGTTCTTCTGCTTGACGCGCTCGGCCGGAGTGCCGCCGATCGTCTGGTCGATCCACGCCGTCATCATGTCGGAGAGGTCGCGGACTTCCTGGTTGCCGTCGGGAATGCAGAGCAGGATGGCCGAAAGCTCGCGCTCGGCGGAATAGCGCTGGAAGAGGTAGGCGACCTTGCCGCGCAGCAGCAGCTCGCGCAGCGGGTTGGCACCCTCGGCCACGCCCTTGGTCTTGGCGACATCGGCCAGGTTGCCGAGCTTCAGCCGCGAGCGGGCGCCGGGAAAGTCGAGCAGGTCGGTATGGTCGAAGAAGTCCCATGGCTTCTCGGCGATCGCCACGCTGAGCTCGGCGGTGAGCGCGCAAATCAGCGAGCGCGGCAGCTCGGCGTCGGGCGCGGCCCGGCCGTCGGCCTGCTTGGGCCGCACCGGCAGCTTGTCGGTGTCGTCCGCACCCAGCCGATCGAGGGTCAGCACGTCGACGATGCTCTTCTCCCGCGGGATCAGCGAATCCATGCCGAGCATCGCCTCGGGTGCGAACGACAGCTTCTGCAGTCCGTCGTAGAGCGTGAGATAGAGTTCGGTGAACGGCTCGAAGTCGTACCACAGCACCGACCACAGCTTGGCGCGGTCGTGGCCCGACAGGCGCGGCGCGAGCTCGATCGCTTCGCGCCAGTAGTCGGTGCGCAGTTCGGCGGTGACGCCGGCGAAGAAGGTGTCGAAGTACTCGATGAGGTCGAGCACGTCGTCGGCATCGAGATCGCCGTAAGGAGTGACGGCGGCGCGGCCCCGCAGCTCCGCCAGGCGCTTGCGGATGGCGCCGCCGTCGGGCCGCTCGAAAGCGGCCTTCTGGTGATCGAAGTCGAGCAGGAAGGAGTTGCCCAGGATCTTGACGATGTCGGTCTGCGTCAGCAGCCGCACGCGGACCGGGAAGTCCTTGTCGCCGGCGCTGAGGCCCAGGCCGAAGCGCGTGACAAGGCCGGTGGACTCGCGGTTGCCCGGTGGATTGATCTCGCGCAGGAAGTCGTAGCTGTTGTCGGCGAAACGCGCCTGCAGCGGATGGCCGTCGCGGCTCGCCAGGATCGAGACGAGATAGGATTTGCCGGCCTGGCTCGGCCCGAACACGCCGACGCACATCCGCCGCCGCGCGGCGCGCGCCAGCTTTCGGCTCTGGTTGCGGACCTTCTGCAGCTCGCTGATCAGCGACGGCGCCTGCTGCGCCACGGTGGGCGAGGTATCGGCCGCGCCTTTCAGCCAGTTGACGCCTTCGCTGGCGGCGACCGCCAGCGTCTCGCAGTCCTGGGCCAGCTTGAGATCGACAGTGTCCATAATCCTCTAACCGGTCTTGAGCATGCCCGTGTCGAGCCAGTAGCCCTCACGGCGCGGCAGCGTTTGCAGGCGAAGCGTCAGTCGGTCGAGCGCCACGGCGCGGCCGTCGCGGTTGGTCACCTGGCGCAATCGGAAACGCTCGACATCGCCCGAGTCCTTGTCCTTCGGCTTCACTCGCGCGAGCGCCACCCTGAACGGCGTCTCCCGCGCGTGCCGTTCGGCGTACTCCGGCTTGGCGAATTCCAGTGCATAGAGTCGCGCCGCCGGCCAGCGCGTCAGGTCGAGCTGGCGGGCACCGAGCCACATCGGGCCGCGGAACTCGAAGGCGATCTCCGGCAGCTCGTACTCGCGGTTGTCGAGATCGACGTCGCGATAGACCAGGTCCTCCTTCTGCAGCCGTCCGCCGCCGTCCAGCTTGCCGATGTAGCGCGCGATGCTGCGCGACTTCAAAAGGTCCGAACGGAACGAGAAGTCGGGCAGCTGCGACTGGGCCAGGGCCGCGATCATGGCGCCGACCGCGACTGTCGTCTTGGGATCCTCGACGCGCAAGCGGGCGTCGCGGAACGGATACCACGCGCCGACACGATACTCATGCAGCGATATCACGCGCTCGGGCGGCAGCGGCAAGAGCTCGATCAGCGCGCTGCGAATGCCCGGCAGGCGCGAGGGCCGGCCCGACAGCAGCAGCACGTCGCAGTCGTAAGCGTGCACGATCTCGGCGAGCGGGGCCAACACGCGGCCCATCTCGGCGCGCACCGTCTTGTCGATGCCCGGCAAGTCGACCGGGAACACCGTGCTCTTGAGGTCGAAATCCTTGGCACCGCGCTTGCGCGCCGCTTCGTTGACGAAGGTGACCACCTCCTCCGACGGCTTGGCACCGCCCGGGAAGAAGGACTCATAGGCACGCGACTCGGCGGCGACGACACCGGAGGCGGGATCGTAGCTTTCGGCCACGCGCATCAATTCGAGCGCAATGGGGTGCGCCACCTGCAGGGCGAACTGCTGGCGCAGGTTGCGCTGGATGACGTCCTCGCCGCCGCGGTCGCCGCCGACCAGCTCGGCCATCAGGTCGGCCGGATTGGCGATGCCGCCCGAGCGCATCGCGGCCTCGATCGGCGGCAGCACGTGGGCCTGCACGACGCGCAGCAGGATGTCGTCGCCCGCGACGTTGAAGCCCTCGCGGAACCTTTGCTCGGGGAACAGCGTCACCGACGTGCCCGCACCCTCGAGGCGATAGGCGTTGATGATGAGGTCGGTGGTGCCGCCCCCGACGTCGATGCTCGCGATGCTGAGCGTGCCGTCAGGATCGCGGCCGCGCGGCTTGGCGGTGATCTGGAAGAAGCGCTTGGCGTCGCCACCGAAATTGCGCGCCACCTCGGTGTAGAGGTAGACGAGCTGCGTGCAGCTCGCCTCGTCCCATTCGGTCAGCACGCGCGGCGGTGGGGCGGCAGGGTCGTCGAGGCGCCAGCCCATCATCATCCACACGAGATCGCGCGCCGCTTCGGCCCGCTTGCGGAAGATCAGCCGCTCGGCCAGCGGCATGCCGGTCGGCAGCGTGAGCACGATTCGGCGCAGGCGCCGCGGCGTCTCGGCATGGGCGCGCCGGCCGCGCTGCTGCGGCGAGTTCATCAGCGTCAGCGCCTGTAGAAGCACCTCCGACAGCACGAAGGTCATGATCGAAGAGCGCGAGTAGAGCGGCTCGAACACCGGCAGGTGGTCGGCTGAATCGGCGTCGGGATCGACGAGATGCAGCGGCTCGCCCTTCTGGTTGACCAGCTGCGCCATCGGCCCGGCCGCCGCCGGCATCGCCGTCTGGTCCTGGGCGTAAGCGATGTTGAAGCGCCATTCGCGGGTCTGCGGCTCCTCGTCCCACAGGTAGCGCTTCGGGCTCGACATGCCGGTGTTGCCCTCGGTGCCACGCCGCCGGGCGGCGAGCCGCGTCGCCTCGGGTCCCACGCGGGTCATGGTCGGCCAGACGAAGGCGTCGGCGCGCCCACCCAGGCGCGAGAGGTGGTTCTTGCCGAACCAGGCCTGGGCGAACTCGACGCGCGTCTCGAACGGCCGGGCATGGACGGTCTCGGGATGCGACAGGTCACGCAAGCTGAGCTCGTAGGAATCGTTGAGGTTGACGCCGAGCTCGCCCGCCGCCTCGATCAGCAGGCCGCAGGTGCGCGAGTTGCCGACGTCGAGCACCAGGTCGACCTCGATGGCGCCGCGACCGGGGCGCTCGGCGTCGCCTACCAGCTTGATCGGTGGGAACTGGACCGCCTCCGCGAGAAGGCCGAGGAAGGCAAGGTAGCGGGCCGTGGCTTCTTGCGGCTTCTGCTTGATGTCGCTGTCGATCTCCTCGAGCGTGGCACGCGGGTGCAACTCGCGGAACAGCTCCTCGAGCCACTGGTTCATCCAGCCCTGGCGCAGCAGCCAATGGTTGGCGCGCTGCTGGGGCGCCAGCGCGAACAGGGCACCCGACGTTACGTCCTTGGGCGACGGCGCGAGATAGGCGCGGCCCTCGGCCTCGGCGATCAGGCCGGTGTCGAACGCCAGCACGGCGCGATAGCGGTTGCCCTGCTCGTCGCGAAAGCCTGCGCCCAAGCGGGTTTCGAGATCGACGACGCGCACCCGCGCCCAGTCGGCCGGTCCCTCGCGAAACTGGTTGTTGGGGCGGACCTGCAGGAAGGGGACCGGTACCCATTTGTCGAGGAAGGGGCCGAGTGCGTCCTTGGCGGTCACCACCAGGTTGGGTTCGGCGGCGCGGCGGCGACCGCTTTCGACGACCTCGTACTGGCCGCGCACCTCGTCGAAGTCGAGCTGCACGAGATCGTCGACCGAATGCGCGGCGGCCGCATCATGGAAGCCCCACTCGCGCACCTTGAGACGCGCCGGGTCGAAGCCGAAATCGAGGAACTGAATGCCCGACCGGGCGATCAGCGTCGTCGGGCTGGGATAGCTCGGCAGGCGGGCAAGATCGCTCATGGAAGCCTTTGAATCCGTTCACCTATTCTATGGGTTCAACGGCCGATCTGCACGTTGTAGCTGCGGTTGTCGCCGGGCTGGCTGCCGTTGCACTGGGCAACGCCCGCCTGGTCGACCTCGCACTTGACGACGTTTCGGGCGTAGGTTCGCCCGTCGGTGCACTTGGGATTGGACTTCTCCTCGATCAGCAATTTGCCACTGTCCCAGCGTGCCTCG
>JAFAKN010000050.1 GCA_019235415.1 Alphaproteobacteria bacterium | reverse complement strand
TGAAAAATTCGAGGATGTCAGCGACGAGCAGTGGGCCAAGGCGGACGCGGTCGTCGGCGGTTGCCCTCCGCCATACATCGATAAGCTGCAGGCTTGCCGCATCTTCGTGAAGTACGGCGTCGGCTACGACGACGTCGACATCGAGCGTTTCGGCAAAATGGGCATTCCAGTCTGCAATGTGCCGGATTACGGCACGCGGGAGGTCGCCGACCACGCGATCGCCCTGATGATGACCCTCGCGAAGAGCGTCGCCTATCACGATTCGGAATTGCGCGCGGACCTGAAGGGCAACTGGCGCCCGCAGCACAATCCCTTCGGGCGCCGTCTGTCGATATGCACCTTTGGGATCGTCGGCATGGGCCGGATCGGTACCGCGGCGGCGCTGCGCGCGAAGGCCTTCGACATGGACGTGGTGTTCTACGACCCGTACCAACCGAACGGCTACCAGTTCGCGATCGGCGTGCGCCGCGCCGACTCGCTCGCCGAGCTGATGGGGCAATGCGACTTCGTCAGCATCCACACGCCGCTGACAGCCGAGACGCGCGGCCTGATCGGCGCCGAGGCCTTCGCCGCCGCCAAACGGGGCATGATCCTCATCAACACCGCGCGCGGCCCGGTGGTGGACATCGACGCGCTGCACGACGCGATGAAGGATGGCACGGTGCAGGCGGCCGGCCTCGACGTGCTGCCGGAGGAGCCGGCGAATGCGCAGCGGCGACTGATCGCAGCATGGCAGAAGAACGAGGACTGGATCCGCCATCGCCTGCTGCTGACACCGCATTCGGCGTTCTACACGCCCGAGAGCTTTCGCGATAACCGCGGCTTCGCGGCCCGCACCGCGGCGCGCTTTCTGCGCGACGGACGGCTGGAGAACTGCGTCAACAAGCAATTCCTGGTCGCGAAAGCGTGAGGCAGCGGTAGCATCGGGATGGGCCTTGGTCCGACGCCGACGGCAAGGTTCAGGGGATGGCACGGCGCACAATTGCATGGTGTGGTGGAGGGTGAGCTGGTGCAAACCGCGGCGATCCGCCCGAGCGTTGCCACGATCGGCGAACACCTTACTGTCGCTGCATGATGTCTCGCAGGAATGTTCTCTCGGGCCTGGCCGCCGCAGCGACGACGGGATGCGGCGCACCTCAGGCACCGCGTCAGGCCGCCGTGGCGCCGGATGTGGCGCCGGATCAGTATCTGCAGACCGCGGCAACTCAAAATCCGCTGGCTTAATATCCGTTCGAGCAGACACCACCGAGCCGCGCAATCCAGGGACTGGATGCGGTGATCGACGTCAGCGCAAGCACAACTGTCTCCGATTTCCGACTGGTACGCGCGACCAACATTCTCGCCGTCATCCACAAGGCGAGCGAAGGTGACTTCTATGCCGACCCGGCGTGTGCCGCTCGGCGAGCGCAAGCCGAGGCGGCAGGATGCTGTGGGGCACCTATCATTTCGGGAAGGGCGATTCGCCTGGCGCGCAGCAGGCCGCGTTCTTCCTGGACTCGAGTCGACCCGACCCAAGGACCCTCCTTGCCTTGGACCTCGAGGCCAATGAAGGCGACCTACCGTCGGGTGTCGTACGGGCGTGTCTGCGCGTCATCGCGGCACAACACGGCGGAACGGAGGAGAAAAGACGGCGCAATCGGCAGTGAGCAGAGCAGAGATTGCGCAGTTTTCGGCGTGGCACCTGGAAGACGAATTGCGAAATAACATCGCGACACAACTGCAACCAAGGCGCTGCAATGATCACCTTCCTGCTTTCCATCCCATCCGGATTCGACAACGTCTTTCCACTGCTACGCCGTGAGCGTCGCATGGTCTCGGCTCGCTGCGCCGAGGACCGCCGACATACGGTAGCCGTCCGTGTTGCGGCGCCCAGTATCGTCGGGAGAGTTCTGCATTCCTGGCGGCAAGCCGCCGAGGTACGGCGCGCCCGGCGTCAGCTGATGCAGTTTGACGACCGTCTCCTGAAGGACATCGGCCTCACCCGCATCGATGTCCAATTCGGTGACTTCGAGACGCTTGGCCGGCATCGCCGCGCGGGAGGAATCCGATGAGCAACAGGATTTCGCAACGGGCACGCGACGTGGCCGTAGACCCCGAAATCGACCCGGCTTTGGACGGCGAGTGCTCGACTGGCTGCAAAACGGGCGCAGCAAAGGGCTTGCTCATCGATATCCGGGAGCTCGCGACCGCCATCACCGCACGCGCCTGCGAGATAGAGGCCGAGCGCCGTGCGAAGGGTTCGGCGTCTGCTGAAAGACCAGCGAGGATCCATCCATGGAAGATCTGGTAATGGCCGCGTTGTGCGGCAATGACCGCCGTGTCCGAGACCTCTTGGCCGACGGGGCCGATGCAAATCAGGCTGACGGGAATGGCTGGACTGCTCTCAGCTGCGCCGCTCGACGGGGCTATGACGGCATCGTCGAGCATCTGCTCACCGCGGGCGCCGAGGTCGATCGTAGCGACACCGAAGGCCTCACTGCCCTCATGAGGGCTGCCGCCGCCGGCCACGTTGGGGTCGCCAAACTCCTTTTGAAGGCCGGAGCAAATATCGACCACACTGACGCCTGGCAAAGAACGGCCTTGATGCGCGCCGCGGAGCATCGCCGTGTCGAGATGGTCGAGCTGCTGGTCGGGGCAGGTGCAAACGTCAATTGTGTCGATCGTCGGGGCAAAACGGCGCTGACGAGCGCTGTGCAGGGCGGCGACCGGATGACCGTGGACCTGTTGTTGAAGGCAGGCGCCAACGTGAACCACGCCGACACGAGCAGCTGGACCGCACTCATCTACGCGTCGGCCGGCGATGGCTCGATCCTCGAGAGGCTGATGGATGCCAATTCGCATGGTCATCACGTCGCCATCGACGGAGCGGCCGCGCTGACCCGTGCGTCGGCGCGCGTCCTATCGACCTCGTCAAGTTGGTCGAAGCCGACATTCGCTTTCGAGCCGAGTTCGGCAATGGACAGCAGCCATAGGGCGAAACCGCAAGACAGCAGAGGAATATATGACCATGAGCAACAGGTCCCTGCCGGATAAACCCGGCGCGGGGAAGCGCGCACCAGAGGAGGATTCAATGACCGAAGACATGCGCAATTCCGAAGTCTGGGCCGAACATCAGCGATCCGAGTTCGAGACCCTGAGCGTCGAAAACACGTTACGGACGATGGTACCGGAGCCTTACGTCAATCATATCCCGACAATGACCGGCGGCCTTGGCGCCGCCGAGCTCGGGCGGTTCTACCGCGACCACTTCATCGGGCAGTGGCCCTCGGACACCACGATAACGCCGATCAGCCGCACGACGGGCGATGACCAAATCGTCGACGAGATGCTGATCAGCTTTACCCATGACCAAGTGATCGACTGCATTCTGCCGGGTGTCGCCCCGACCGGCCGGAGGATCGAAGTCCCGACGGTCGCGATCGTCCGGTTTCAAGACGGCAAGGTCGCGCGCGAGCACATCTACTGGGATCAGGCCTCGGTGCTGGTCCAGGCCGGTCTCCTCGATCCGCTGGGCCTTCCCGTTGCCGGCGCGGAGACCGTGGCCAAGCTGAAGGATCCAACGCTGCCAAGCAACACCCTCATCATGGCGTCCCTGCAGAGTGCCTGACCAGGCCGGGTACGCCGCCCGGGCGGGAAATCGTTTGGCATACGCGCGGACGAACTTGACCGCGTCGAGCGGGCGACCCTCCGGCCGCCCGCCGGAGATTGCCTGGATCAAGCCGCGAGCGGCTGGCGGCTCGAATCCAACCTCACCACCGTTGGATTTTATCCATCAATGCCCGAGCCAGACTGACGAACCCTGCCGGTGCTGCGCTGGTACCCTCGGGATTCCGCGCATCCCGACAATGTGATCGCGCCACCGACCCCGGGTCGACCTCTTGTGCGGAGCCATCATGAATCCGGCCGAAAATCACCGAATGATGCAGATGATCAACGGTTATTGGATCACTCAAATCGTCCATGCGGCGGCCGTGTATTCGCTCGCCGATCAACTTGCCGACGGGCCCGCCACCAGCGCGGCTATTGCCGCGAAGGCCGGCGCCGATCCAACCGCGATCTCTCGCCTGCTAAGAGCGTGCGTCACGCTCGATCTTGTTGCTTGTGACGACGAACGCCGCTTCAGCGCAACGCCGCTCTTGAATACGCTTCGCACCGACAATCCTCAGTCGCTCAAGTCTCTTGCCATGGTGATGGCAAGTTCCGCCAGTTGGCGGACTTGGGGGCGTTTTGTGGAGGCCGTTAGAACGGGACAACCGCAAGCCAAGGCGGCGTTGGGCAAGCCGGTGTTCGAGTATCTCGCTGAGCACCCGGCGGAGGCGGAAGCGTTCGCTCAGGCGATGAAAGACACGCTCGCGTTCGTCAGCGCGGAGGTGGCGCGCCTCGTCGATACGCGTTCGGCCTCGCTTGTGGCGGACATTGGCGGCGCCGGCGGAGCGCTATTGCACGCGGTGCTCGAACGCAACCCCGCGCTCGAGGGCATCGTCTTCGACCTGCCTGATATTGCCTCTATCGCGCGGAGCTGCGCGGCCGAAGCCGGGCTTGAGCGGCGCGTGACCGCAATCGGAGGCAATTTCCTCGACGGCGTTCCAGCGGCCGATCTCTACCTCCTGCGCTACGTCCTGCACGATTGGGACGATGCGTCCTGTATCCGCATCCTGACGAATTGCCGGCGCTCGATGGTGCCGGGTGGGCGTGTAGTGGTGATCGAGCGGCTGTTCGGGGAGATGGGCGATGCTCGCGCCGCAGCGCTCATGGACCTGAACATGATGGTGGTTCTGGGCGGGCGCGAGCGTGACCAATCGGAATATGAACAGCTTTTTGTCGCCTCCGGGCTGCGCCTTGCCCGTGTGATGCCGACCGAGACGCCGAGCGCGGCCATACTGGAGGCGATCGATGCAGCGTGAAATGGTCCGGCCTACTTGAACGCCGGGCCATCCGCCTCGCCTTGTTGCCTGCGCGCTACTGCCGCTCGCGGCGCTCGCGGTCCCAGAGCCAGCGCGCGAGACGGTCGAGCGCGGTCGCAAGGTGGCGTCGATAGGTGCCGAAGGCGAGCCCGAGTCGCTCCGCGGTCGCTGCCTGCTTCGGCCCCGGGCGGAAATAGGTGAACTCGATCGCTCGGCGCAATTTCTCGTCGCGCGCGCCGGCGAAGAGGGCATTCACCGTCTCGAACAGCAGCGCCCGCAGGTCGCCAGGCCCGGCCTTGTCATGTGTGGCGAACAAGCGTGTGCGCAACAGCGGATTGCCGGCGAGCAGGTCCGGACGGCTGAAATCGCGCAACGCGTTCTTCAATGCGGCGACGAAATCCGGATAGGCGAGCCCCTCGGACGATGGCGGTTGGGGGGATGGCACCTCGGGTGACGGCGGCGCTGGCGACGGCCGCCCGGGCGGCGCTGATGCGACGGCTTCGGGTGTCTTCGACACAGCGATCTCCTCCGGCACGCCCGCCATGAGCAGGCCTTCGCAAAGCCGCTCGCGCTGGGCGAGATAGACCGCATTGTCGCCGACGGCTTCGGCGCGAAACTTGCGGACCGTGAAGGTGGGGCCAAGGCGCCGCGCAACGGCACACGCCGCCGCCGCTTCCGCGAGAAGGCCCGCCAGGGCCAGGGCGCCCGCCAGGACGAAGTTGGAAAGATGCCAGTTGGGATTGAGCTGGACCGATTGCCGCAAATAAGTGACGGCGCGAACGTTCTTGCCGAGGTAGAGATCGGCCAGGCCGATGACGAAGAGCCATTGCGAGAGGTACGGATCGCGCGGGCTCAAACGGATCGCCTGCGCGACATGCGCCTCTGTCTCCCGCGCTCGCCCCAAGCAGAGCTTCATCAGCCCGATGTTGACGTGCGCCTTGGCAAAATTGCGATCGAGGCCGATGGCGAGCTCGTGCTCGCGGAGCGCCAGCTCCGGAAGACACATGGCGAACAGCAAGATGCCCCGGCTGAAATGCACGGCAGCGCTGTCTGGCGCCAGCACCATCGCCTTCGAGATCGCGCGCTCCGCCGCCGCGATCTGCTCGGCACGGTTGTCGGACGCGAAGATGACGACTTCCTCGATGTGAGCATCCGCGACGCCGAGATGCGCCACTACGTTCCGGTCATCGAGCGCAATCGCGGCCTCGAACAGAGCGCGGGCTTCCCGCACGCGGTTCAACGTCAAAGGCTGGTTCCAAGCGGCGCGCCCTCGCATGGCAAGGTCCGTGGCGTCCGGACTCTCGGGCCGCTCGCGCGCTGCCCGCCGGCCTTCCGCCGCGACAAGCTCAATGCCCACCATGCGTGCCAGCCGCGTGGTGATCTCGTCTTGCATGTCGAAGAGGTCGCCGCTCGGCTTGTCGAACCGTTCCGCCCAGAGATGAGCGCCCGACTCGGCATCGAGCAGCTGCGCACTGACTCGGATCCTGTCTGCGCCGCATTGCACACTCCCTTCCATGACGTAGCGTACGCCGAGCTCGCGGCCGATCGTTCGGGCATCGATCGCCTTGTCCTTGTAGGAGAAGGCCGTGTTGCGGCCGATCACGAAAGCGTCCGGGATGCGCGAGAGGTCGGTCGTCAGGCTTTCCGTGACGCCGTCGACGAAATAGTCCTGCTCGCTGTCGCCGCACAGATTGGCGAAGGGCATCACGACGACCGAGAGCCTGGGGACGGCTGGAGACGAAGGCGCGTAAACCGGCAATGGCGTGGGCGGCGCGTTCATTGTCGGCGGACGGATTGCATAGACCCGTACCGGCCTGGCCAGATCCTTGAGCCGCTGCTCGCCTAGATTGTCGAACTCCGCCGCAACCGAGTCCTTGCTTTGCGCATAGGCGGACCGGGAAAGACAGATGCCACCGGGCTCCGCAGCATCTTCCAGCGATACCGCCAAATCGACCCCATCGCCCTGGAGATCTCCTTCGGTGCCGACGAGCACGTCGCCGAAACTGATGCCCATACGAAGCAATATCCGCCGATCCCCGGATAGATCCGCGTTCCGATCGGCGGCGGCCTGCTGCACATCGAGCGCGCATCGCACCGCATCCTCAACGCGGGCAAACTCGACCAGGGCGCCGCCGCGAATGGTCTTCCCAACGATGCGTCCGCGATATTCCCTGACCTTCGGAGTGAACAGGTCGCGGCAAAGCGACTTGGCTCGCGCCCCGGTGCCTCCCTCATCCGCCACCATCAGCTGCGAATGGTCGGCCATCCCGGCCGCGAGAATGGTGGCGATTCTCCGCTCGACCTGCTCCGATGCCACTGAACGCCCCTCCAAGGGTCGGAAGCCAATCTGCATTAGTCGCAGCTTCCGCCCTAGGCAATTGTGGCGAAGATCACCTTCCAGCGTGCCGACAGGCAATGCTCCACCCATGACTTTCTTGCGGACATAGCGGTCGCAGGTCCGCATGATGACGTTCAGGTTACAGTTGGCGACGAGAGCGGACACCTGCTGGCAATCGGGCCAAAGGCGTGCATGCAGCCGATGACTCTCGTCACGTCGAGGCGCGAAAAGCCCGCCGTTGTTGGGCTTCTGAAGGTCCCGCCAATGAGGGAGAGACAGTTTGTCTAGGTAGCATTGGCGAGCGGGCGCAACTCGAAATAGCGATACGCAGGCCCGCCACCCGAGCCGCTCAATGGAGACCTCGGATGTAGTGCCGAGTTGCAGTGCCGCGCCCAAGCGCGTTCGGGCTCGGGCGCCTCACTCCGAGGCGAGCTCGACCACCAGGTTGGCGAGCACCTG
>JAFAKN010000561.1 GCA_019235415.1 Alphaproteobacteria bacterium | reverse complement strand
GCGGCATCGAGTTCATGCCCTTGATGTAGGGCTCCATCACGCCCGAGGCGGTGTCCGACAGCGCGAGCCACAGGCCGATGGCGAGCCCCGCCACCGAGCCGATCATGAAGCCCAGCACGGTCTCGAGCAGGGTGACGCCGAGATGCTGGAAGATCTCGAAGGAGGTGAACCACTCGACGATCACCCAGAACACCTTGGCCGGCTCGCCGAAGAAGAAGGCGGCGCGGTTGTCCTGGTCGAAGTAGAAGTTGGGCAGCAGGCCGGGCTTGACGAAGATGTGCCACAGCAGGACGAGCACGGCGAGGACCGCGAATTGCAGGACGCGCAGCTGCATGTCACGCCGCCTTCTGGCGCTGATAGGCCTTCAGCACCTCTTCCTTCATGGCGCCCCAGATCTCCTTGTGCAGCGCCAGGAACGCGGGCGTCATGCGGATCTCCGAGACGTCGCGCGGCCGCGGCTGGTCGATCCGGAAGTCGCCGATCGGCCGTGTGCCGGGACCGGCCGACAGCACGACGACGCGGTCGGAGAGCGCGATCGCCTCCTCGAGGTCGTGGGTGATGAACAGCACCGACTTCCGGTCCTCGGCCCACAACGCCAGCAGCTCGTTCTCCATCAGCTGGCGCGTCTGGACGTCGAGCGCCGAGAACGGCTCGTCCATCAGCAGGATGTCGGGGCTCAGGATCAGCGTCTGCGCCAGCGCGAGGCGCTTGCGCATGCCGCCCGACATCTGGTGCGGGTAGCGATCGCCGAAGCCCGCCAGCCCGACGCGCCGCAGCCAGTCGTCCGCGCGCGTCGCCGCCTCCGAGGCGGGCACGCCGCGGAATTCGAGGCCGGCCAAAACGTTGCCGAGGCCGGTGCGCCAGGGCATCAGCGCGTCGGCCTGGAACATGTAGCCGGCGCGACGGTTCACGCCTTGAGAGGCCAGAAGCTGTTCGCCGAACACGCTGACCTTGCCCGACGACGGCTCGAGCAGGCCCGCCGCCACGTTCAAGAGAGTCGACTTGCCGCAGCCGGTCGGCCCGACCACCGACACGAACTCGCCCTTGCCGACGGTGAGCGTGGCGTTGGCGACGGCGGTGTACGCCTCGCCTGCCCCAGAGCCACGGGCGTCGCGGCTGGCGAAGCGGCAGGTGATGTCGGCCAGCTCGAGCGCCGGCGCGGATTCTATCGTCACGTTGGCTACGAATGCTTCTTGGCGCGCTCGGCGAACTCGTTGGTCCACGTCTCGGCGAGATTGATCTTCTTGGGATCGATCTTGGGATCGCCCTCGGCGAGGAACTTCAGGCAGTTGGCCGGCCCCTCCGGCGGCATGACGCCGTCGGGCGAGATGGTCTCGCGCACGTTGGCGAAGGCCTTCTCGTAGATCGCCTGGTCGCCCAGCAGGTAGGCCTTGGGGACCGACTTGGCGACGTCGGCGGGCGCGGCGGTCTGCAGCCATTCGTTGGCGCGCACGATCGCCGTGGCCAGCGCCTGCGCGGTGTTGGGCGTCTTGGTCAAAAGCGCCGGCTGGGCATAGAGGCAGGCGGCCGGCATGGCGCCGCCGAACAGCTCCTGGTTGCCCTTCATGGTGCGCGTGTCGACCATGATCTTGATGTCGCCCTTCTCCTGCAGGATGGTCACCGCCGGATCGGCCTGCGAGATGCCGTCGACCGACTTGTTCTCGATCGCCGCCACCACCGAGGCGCCGGCGCCGACGCCGATCACCACGATGTCGCTGGGCTTCAGCCCGCCCTTGGCCGCCCAGTTGTTCACCAGCATGTTGGTCTGCGAGCCGGGCGCGGTGACGCCGAACTTCATGCCCCTGATGTCGGCCGGCCCCTTGACCTTGTCGGCGACGTCCTTGCGCAGGCCGATGGCCAGCTGCATGCCGCGGCCGATCAGGGCGAAGCCCTTTATGGCTTGGCCGCGCTGCTGCATGCGGATGGTGTGCTCGTAGGCGCCGGCGACGACGTCGGCACTGCCGCCCATCAGCGCCTCGAGCGACTTGGAGCCGCCCTGGAAATCGTTGATCTCGATATCGAGGCCGGCGTCCTTGAAGAAGCCTTTGGTCTCGGCGATGGTCAGCGAGAGATAGTAGAGCGCCGACTTGCCGCCGACCGCCAGCACGACCTTGGTCTTCTCCGGCTTGCCGGTTTGTGCCCGAGCGACATAAGGGGTGGCCACGTAGGGCGCGGCGACCAAGGCCGGTGCGGCAGCCAGCACGGCGCGGCGCCGCATCTGCAGCTTGTTCATAAAAGATCCTCCCGATTGGGTTTGGGGCAGATACTACCGGTATGGCGGCTTTTTCAAGGGGTGTGAACCGACGGTGATCGCTCCCTTCAGGCTTCCTCTCCCCCCAGCGGTGGAGAGGAATATGAGGGCGAAGTCGGGCTCCAATGAAATACGGCAAATTGGGCTACCGGCTGGCGTGGACCGGCGGACGGCGGTCCGCGACGGTTGTTCGGCAGGCAGCGCAGGATCTGCAGCGGACACGGAACAGTCTCCAATTGGATAATGTATTACTTAAGTGAAGGCACGCCAACAGTCAAGTACATCTTTAGTAGACTTATGAACCCCTCTGTCATCCCGAGCGCAGCGAGGGACCTTTGAAGCACCAGGAAGGCCCCCTCGGCTGACACGAGGGAGTTTCTGCATGCCATGCTCGGCAGAAACTCTCGCGCATGCTTGCACTGCAGTCGATCCTGAAGAGACACTGCAGGACGTCGGGCGCAACCGCCACCGGCCATGACGAGGGTGGGAGCAGTTGCCCGGCCCATGCGTTATTTCGACCTGGCGGCTAAGGTCGTGGGCCCTCCGGGGCGAGGCCGCCAGGCGCGCTTGGTGCGCTTCGCCGTCGCATTGTTTGTTGCCCGGCATCGAGCCGCTTGCAGCGCCACCTTTATGCGGCTCGCCATGGCGTCAACCGCGGAATCCAGCGCGGCACATTAGTCCGAAACCTCTCGTACTCCGCGCCGAAGGTTTGCTTGAGCGTCGGCTCTTCGTACATCACCACAAAGACATGAAAGAAAAGCCAGAGTAGCGCGCCGTACCAGAGGAGACGCCGGTCACCAAACAAAAAGGCCTGACCCAAAATGACGGCGACGACCGCGATGTAGATCGGATTTCGCACGTAGCGATAAAGGCCGGTCACTACGAGCTTTTGTGTCGGCGCGATCGGGGCGGGCGTCCCCAGCCCCTCCAGCGCAAAACGGGCAAATGAATCCACAAGTCCGGGCACTCCGACGAGGATCAATATACCGAAGAGGTAGCGGGTTAGATCGACGCCGAAAAAAGCCGGCCGAAATTCCCACTGCGTGATCCACCAGGGGACGAGGCCCGCCAGCACCAACGGCGCAATGACGAAGAACAGAGCGGAGCCCAAGACGGCAATTGCTTTCGACATCGCGTGCTCCCACGACCCGACAAGAATAGCTTAGCAAACAGGATTGCGCACATAGCGGCCAGCGCGTTCGGCGGTTGAATCGCGACGGCCTTGCGAAAGCGTCTCGACCAGGCCCACTGTCCAGCACATCGGGCATCCGCGTAGCGCGACGAGGGCGGCAACGCCCGCGCCCAAGGATAGCCAAGGGTGCGCGGTCTGGTGGACGATGGCCCAAGCG
>JAFAKN010000011.1 GCA_019235415.1 Alphaproteobacteria bacterium | reverse complement strand
GATGCGCCAGATGTCCAAGAAGCACCGGCTGCGCGTGGTCAACGTGTTCCACGCCGGCGACGGCAACCTGCATCCGCTGATCCTGTTCGACGCCAACGATCCCGACGAGCTCAGCCGCGCCGAGGAGTTCGGCGCCGACATCCTGCGGCTCTGCGTGCGGGTCGGCGGCGCGCTGACCGGCGAGCACGGCGTCGGCATCGAGAAGCGCGACCTGATGGGCGAGCAGTTCACCGAGCTCGATCTCGACCAGCAGATGCGGGTGAAATGTGCCTTCGACCCGGACCATCTACTCAATCCCGGCAAGGTGTTCCCCAAGCTGCGCCGCTGCGCCGAGCTCGGACGCCTGGTGGTGCACCAGGGCAAGCTGCCCTTCCCTGAGATCCCGCGCTTCTGAACCGCGTCAGAGGTCGATGTTCCTCCCGAAGGAGTCACCGAGGTCGGCGAAGCCGCCTTCGGGATAGGCCGTCCGCGCTGTTTCGAGGAAGAAGCGCTCGAACGTCGCGGCGAGCGGGCTTCTGGCCCGCACGGTCCGCGCCATCGCGATGTCCTGGCCGAACCGCTCCGCGCCGGGCACGACCACCAACCGTAACCTGTCCGGAAAGGCCGCGGCGTAGAAGCGGGCGAGGTGGCTGAAGATCAAGCCGCCGTCGGCCAAGCCATTGATCAGGGCGTAGGGCACGTCGCGATGCTGAATGCCGAGCCGTCCGGAGAACGAGGCCACCTCGTGGCTGAACATATCTACTGTCCTCGGCTCGCCGAGCAACGCCGTGGCGGTGTCGTGATACTGCTGGCGGGCTCCCGGTTCACTCGGACTGGCAACGATCAGCCGCGCTCCCTGTCGTGAAAACTGCTCGAGATCAGCGACCGCGTCATAGCGGCGAGAAAGCAGCATGGCCATGCCGCGCGAATGCGCGAAGACGCGGGCACGGGCTTCGACGACGCCCGCCTCCCGCAGCTGGTGCAACGGCGCCACGCCACCCATCACCAGGTCGGGAAAGACCGGCTTGTCGGGGCCGACCGGCAGGACCGCGTTGCCGAGCGCGATGCCGCCGTCGCGCAGCATGCGCACGATCATCGGCTGCGGCAGGGTGACAACCAGGGTGCGCGCCGGATCGACCTCGCAGGCCTGGTGCTCGCGGCACCATTGGGGGAAGCGCTGCAGCACCAGGGGCAGCAGCACAGGGTAGTGGTTGCCCTCAGTGAAGATCGTGAGCTCGGCGCTGCCGTCGATCGGGCCGATGAAATCCGGCAGGGTGTCGGTGAAGCCGTCGAAGCGCAGCAGGTTGCGCTCGGGCCCGAAAGCCGGCCAGGCGATGCTCTGGGCCTCGGCGGTCGTCTGGGACAAAACAGTCGTCAGCAGCAGCAATCCGATGGTCAATGCGCGCATGGACGCCTCCAACAAGATGTGACATCCCAATAGCGATGGCAGGGACGATCAAGCCCCGAGACGACAAGGATTTGCGGTTAGCGGTCGAGTGGGCGTTGAACGAGGGCGTCACCCTCGACGTGCGTGGCCAGGGCAGCAAGCTGGCGCTCGGCAAGCCCATGCGCTGCGATCAGGTGCTCGACCTCTCGGCAGTCACCGGCATCGTCGACTACGCGCCGGAGGAACTGGTCGTCACCTTGCGCGCCGGCACGCCGTTGCGCGAGGTCGAAGAGCTTTTGGCACAGCGCAACCAGATGCTGGCCTTCGAGCCGCCCGACCTCGGTCCGTTGCTCGGCCAGCCGACGGGGCAGGGCACGCTGCTCGGCGCGCTGATGGGCAATCTGGCCGGCCCGCGACGCCTCTCGGCCGGCGCCGCGCGCGATCATCTGCTGGGCTTCAGCGGCGTCAACGGCCGTGGAGAGGCCTTCAAGTCAGGCGGCCGGGTGATGAAGAACGTCACCGGCTACGACCTGTCGAAGCTCCTGGCCGGCTCTTGGGGAACGTTGGCCGTGCTCGACGAGGTGAGCGTCAAGGTGCTGCCCGCACCGGACCAGACGCGAACGCTGCTGTTGCCCGGCCTCACGGAGGAAGCCGCGGTCAATGTGATGTGCCAGGCCATGGGCAGCCCGCACGACGTGTCGGGCGCCGCACACGTCGATGGCCGTACGGCGCTTCGCCTGGAGGGCGTGGCGCCGTCGGTCGACGCCCGCATCAAGGGCCTGCGCGAGCTGCTGGCGGGCAGCGGCGTCAAAATGGAGCAGCTGGGCACGCTCGAAAGCCGCGCCTTCTGGCGCGACGTGCGTGACGTCGCCCTGTTGGACGCGGCGAGCGACGCGATCGTCTGGAAGATCTCCTGCCCCCCGACCGAGGGCGCAGCGGTGGTCGCGCGCATCAAAGCGCACCGCCCGCAGGCCAACGCCCTCTACGACTGGTCCGGAGGGCTGGTTTGGCTCGCTTTGCCGGCCAGCGACGATGCCGACCAGGCGCTTGTGCGCGGCGCGCTCGGACCGGCGGGTGGTCACGCGACGCTGGTTCGTGCGCCCGAGGACGTCCGCGCCCGCGTGCCCGTCTTCCATCCGCAGCCGCCTCCGCTGGCCGCGCTCGCGGTGCGGGTCAAGGAGAGCTTCGACCCGAAAGGCCTCTTCAATCCGGGACGGATGGGATAGCGATGCAAACCAACTTCACGCTGGCCCAGCTTGCCGATCCGGACGCCGCGCGCAGCGAGAACATCCTGCGCAAGTGCGTGCATTGCGGCTTCTGCACCGCGACCTGTCCGACCTTCGTGCTGCTCGGCGACGAGCGCGACAGCCCGCGCGGGCGCATCTACTTCATCAAGGCGATGCTCGAAGGCGGTCGCGCGCCGACATCCTCGGAGGTGAGGCACGTCGATCGCTGCCTGTCGTGTCTCGCGTGCATGACGACCTGCCCGTCGGGCGTGAACTACATGTATCTGGTCGATCATGGGCGGCACTACATCGAGACCCGCTATCGCCGTTCGCCGTCCGATCGCTTCTTGCGCGCCGTGCTGGCCTGGCTGATGCCGCGGCCGGCGCTGTTCCGCTGGGCATTGATGCTCGGGCGCCTTGCCAAGCCGCTGGCGGGGATGCTGCCGGCGGGTTCCGATCCGGCCTACTCCGATCTGGGCGGCGCCAGCTTCTGGCGGCGGATCCGGGCAATGCTGGAAGCCGTGCCGCAGCACCTGGAAGGGCCGTCGGCGGTCGACCAGCCGCAAACGTTCGCCGCCGTCGGCCTGCGCCGCAAGCGGGTGGCGCTGATGCCTGGCTGCGGCCAGCAGGTTTTGGCGCCGGAGGTCAACGAGGCGACGGTTCGGCTGTTGACGCGCCACGATGTCGAGGTGGTGAATGCCAAGGGATCCGGCTGCTGCGGCTCGTCGGTGCTGCACCTCGGACTCAAGGCGGACGCCGTCGCGCTTGCCAAGCGCAACATCGAAGCGTGGCTCAGCGAGGCGGACGGCGCGGGCCTCGATGCCATCGTCGTCAACGCCTCGGGCTGCGGCACCACGGTCAAGGACTACGGGCACCTGCTGGCCGATGATCCTGCGTGGAAGCAGAAGGCCGAGCAGGTGGCGGCGCTGGCCAAGGACATCAGCGAGTTCATGGCCGAAATCGGTCTCGTGAACGTGCGTCTCTTGAACGGGGGTCTCGTGAACGTGAGTGAGCGGCCGCTGACGGTGGCCTATCATTCCGCCTGTTCCATGCAGCACGGCCAGAAAGTGAACGAGCAACCCAAGAAGCTGCTGCGCGATGCGGGGTTCGTCGTGAAGGAAGTACCCGAAGGGCATCTGTGCTGCGGCTGGGCCGGCACCTACCAGATCCTGCAGCCGGAGCTGTCGCGGCGCCTGCGCGAGCGCAAGGCGGCCAACATCGAAAGCGTGCAGCCGGACGTCATTGCCAGCGGCAACTTCGGCTGCGTCGGCAACATCGCCGCCGCGACGGCTATTCCGATCGTCCACACTGTCGAGCTGCTCGATTGGGCCACAGGCGGGCCCAAGCCGCGGGCACTGCCGTAGGAAACCCATGCTGCGCGTTCACGCTTGCCTCGTCGCTCTGCTCGGCATGATGCTGGGGATGACCGCACTGGGGACGACCGCATTGGCCCAGGAGGGCAGGAGCAACACCATGCTCGATACCTTGTTCGCCAAGCTGCAGACCGCGACCGATCCGATGGCCGTGCAGAGCCTCGAATCGGCGATCTGGGAGCAATGGACCATGGTGCCGGACGCCGCCCAGCGCGCACTGATGATGCGCGGCATCGCCGAGATGCAGGAACGCGAGCTCAAGGCCTCGGTCGAGACCTTCAGCAAGCTGATCGAGATGGCGCCCGATCTGTCGGAGGCATGGAACAAGCGGGCAACCGCCTATTGGCTGCTGGGCGACTTTGCCGCCTCGCTGTCGGACATCTGCGAGACCGTGAAACGAGAGCCGCGGCACTTCGGGGCCTATTCCGGCCTCGGCATGATCCGCGCCGAAATGGGCGAGTACTCGCGCGCCGTCGCCGCCTTCGAGCTGGCCCGCAAGTACAATCCGCACATCGTCGGCATCGACGACGAGATCAGCCGACTGAAGGCCATGGGTGGCGACGAGCCCGCCGATCCGCTGGGCTGTACCCAGCGCACCGCCGGCCGGTAGCTGGGGGCGCGCTCCTCTCAGGTCTCCTCCCCAACGAAAGTTGGGGAGGTGTCCGCGTCATCGCGGACGGAGGGGTCATGATTCATGATGTCATGACCCCTCCGTCGCCGTAAGACGGCGACACCTCCCCAGCGAGCTGGGGAGGAGAATGACCCTGCTCCAGTGTCCCGCCTTGCCGCGCCGCGGCGGTGCGGGCAAAGTTCCTCGCATCTCAACTCGGGAGTATTTTATGGCAACGTTGTATGTCGGGGGCAGGCTGTTCGATGGCGAGAAGACGCTGGACGGGCACGCGGTCCTCGAAGACGAAGGCAAGATCAAGCGCGTGGCGCCGGTTGCCGAGTTCGCGGGCTTTGCCGGAGACCGGGTCGACACGGCGGGTGGCACGCTGATCCCGGGCTTGATCGACTGCCACGTCCATTCGCTGTCGGGCGCCGAGGGCAACCCGGGCGCCGCGCAGGATCGCCTCACGGCGGCCCAACTCGCGGTGCGCGGGATGGAGTTGATGCGCGCCACGCTCGAAGGCGGCATCACGGCGGTACGCGATTGCGGCGGCAAAGACTACATCGAGTTCGCTGTGCGCGACGCCTACAACACGGGTCGCTTCCTCGGACCCACCATGCGCTGCGCCGGCCGCATGATCTGCATGACAGGCGGGCACGGCAACCGCACCGGGCGGGTGGCCGACGGCGCCGACGAGGTCGTGAAGGCGGTGCGCGAGCAGATCCATGCCGGCTCCGACCTCATCAAGATCATGGCGACCGGCGGCGTGATGACGCCCGGCGTCAACCCCGAGGACGCGCACTACTCGGCGGACGAGATGAAAGCCGGCATCAGCGAGGCGCACCGCTTTCACAAGTGCTGCGCGAGCCACGCCCAGGGCGCGCTCGGCATCCTCAACGCCGTACGCGGCGGCATCGATTCGATCGAGCACGGCATCTTCATGACCGACGAGTGCATAACGGAAATGAAGGAGCGCGGCGTGTGGCTGGTTCCGACCTTGGCGGCGGTCAAGAACATCCTCAAGGGCTACGACGACGGTGACCGCTCGATCCCCGACTACGTGATCGAGAAGGCACGCCGCGTGTTCGACCGGCACATCGCCTCGATCAAGATGTACTACCGCGCCGGCGGCCGCATCGCGATGGGCACCGACGCCGGCACACCGCACAACCGGCACGGCGAGAACGCGCGCGAGCTCGAGTACATGTGCGAGATCGGCATCTCCAGCCGCGATTCGCTGTTCTTCTCGACCGCCAGCGCCGCCGACCTGATGCGGCTTGCCGACCAGGGCCGCATCAAGGAAGGCAACAGCGCCGACCTGGTCGTGTGCGACGGCGATGCGCTGGCCGACATCAAGCGCGCGGCGCGCAAGGAGAACCATCGCCTGGTGGTGAAGCGCGGAATGGTTGCGCGCGACAACCGGGCCGCCTTCGCCGCACAGCCGCAGCGGGTCGCGGCCGAGTAGACGCGGAGGGCGCGCCGGCCGCGGAGCCACGGTGGAAGTCAGCCTGATCCTGCTGGGGCTGGCCTGGGCGATCGGCACGCCCGTCATCGCCATCGTTGCGCTGGTGAAGGCGAGCGGCCTGCGCGACGAGACGCAGCGGCTGGCGGCCGAGCTCGCGGCGCTGCGGCGGCAGATGGCTGCGACGCCCGAGCCGCTGCCGCCGCCGTTCGAGGCGCCGGCAGCGGAAATCTCGCCGCCGCCCCTCGAGGCGCCGGCTACCGAGATCCCGCCGCCCTTCGCGGCACCGGCTAGAACGATCCCGCCGCCGTTCGAGCCGGGCAGCCCGGTCGAGGCGGAAGTCACGGTGATCGAACCAGCGACAGTGGCGGCAACGCCGCCGGCGCAGGTCAGCTGGGAACAGCGGCTGGGGGCGCGGGCGTTCCTGTGGGTCGGCGCGGTGACCCTGGCGCTCGCGGCGATCTTCCTGGTGCGCTACTCGATCGAGGAGGGCTACCTCTCGCCCGAAGTGCGCGTGATCCTGGCCGCGCTGTTCGGCTTCGTCCTGCTCGGCGTGGCGGAGCGGGTGCGGGGGCGCGACGAGCGCGTCGCGCAGGCCCTGGCGGCGGCCGGCGTGACCGCCCTGTACGGCGCCTTGTTTGCCGCCGTGGCGCTCTACGAAATGATTTCCAAGCCGGTCGCCGGCGCCGGAGCAGCGGCGCTGACGGCTTTCGCCATCGGCATCTCGCTGCGCCATGGCATGCTGGTCGCAGCACTCGCGTTCGTCGGCGGCTTCGTCAGTCCGGCCATCATCGGCAGCGAGACGCCCAACACGCCGGTGCTGTTCGGCTACCTGCTGGCGATTGCTGCCGGCACCCTGGCCGTCATCCGGGCGCGCGGCTGGTGGCCTTTGGGCTGGGGCGTGCTGGCGGGCTCGGCGCTATGGACCTGCGCCTGGATGCTGTCGCTGGCCGGCGGGCTGCATTGGGTTTGCCTGTTCCTGGTGGTGGTCGGCGTGCTGTTCGTGTGGGCGACCGCGCGGCGCGCCAACGAAAGCGAGGTGACGCCAGCCGACGTCGTCGCCTTGGTGTGGGCGGCCTTGGTCGGCACCGGCGGCCTGCTGGTGATGCTCATCGTTCAGGACCACGGCCAGCAGGCCGTGGCGTGGCTGGCGCTCGCGGTGCATGGCGCCGGTCTTTATGCCCTGGCCCGCCGCGCACCGCGCTTCCAGGAGGTCGCAGTGCTGGCGCCGGCGCTCTCGCTCGCCGGACTGATCTTCTGGCGGGGCATCGCGCTCAAGGACGGCGTGGGCTGGGACGCCGAGCGCTTCGCCTGGCTCTGCATCCTGTTCGGTGCTCTCTACGCCGGCGGCGCGTTCGCTCTGCTGTGGAACGCCGCCCGCCCGGGATTCTGGGCGATGCTGTCGGTAGGCGCTGCCCTGGCGCACTTCCTAGTCTGCTGGTACGTGCTGCGCGAGATCGCATCGGGCGTTCCGTGGGGACTGATCAGCGTGGCGCTGGCGGCGCCGTTCGTGGTCGGCGCCGAGCGGCTGGCGCGTTGGCGCGAGTCCATGACGGGCGCGACGGAGGCGCTCGGCATTCTGGCGGCAGGAGTCGTGTTCTTCATCGCCGCGGCCATTGCGCTCGAGTTCCGCCGCGAATGGATCACGGTGGCCTACGCCGTCGAGTTCGCCGCGGTGGCGGCAATCGCCGCCCATCTCGACCTTCTGGCGATGCGCCGCCTGTGCTGGCCGTTGCTCGCGGTCGTGGTCGTGCGCCTGGTGTTCAATCCCGAGGTGCTGAGCTATCCGCTCGGCACGCTGCCGATCCTGAACTGGATCCTCTACAGCTACGCCATCGCCATCGCCGCGCTCGGCGTCGGCCTGCATTTCCTGCGTCCGACCGGCGAGCGCCGTCTGGTGCTGGCGACCGAGGCGGCAATCGCCTTGCTCGCCTTCGTGCTGATTACGCTGGAAGTGCGCAGCCTCTTCCAGCCCGGGTCGATGACCGAGCCCGATGCCGACTTCATGGAGCGCGCGGTGTACGTGGCGGCGTGGGGCGCCTTCGCCCTGGGGGCGCTGTGGTTCGCACGCACGCGGCACGATCGGGTGGCGCTGTGGGCATGGCGCGCGAGCGGCGCGCTGGCGGCCATCGTGGCGATCGGGGTCCAGGTGCTGTTCGCCAATCCGGTGTCCGATCAGGCCGACGTCGGGTCGTGGCCGATCCTGAACGGCCTGTTGCTGGCCTATGCCCTGCCGGCGGTGATGGCGGCGGTGGCGCGCCGCTGGATCGACGTCGAGCCCGATCGCCGGGTCGCCGTGCTCGCCGAAGCGACGGCGTCGATCCTGGCGTTCGCTTGGCTCTCGTTCGAGATTCGGCATCTGTTCGATCCTGGCTTCGAGCGGCCCGGCCTCGGCGCGGAGGGGCTCGAGCTTTATGCCTACTCGATCGCCTGGCTGCTGTTCGGCCTGGCCCTGCTGACGCTGGGCTTCGTGCGCCGCCAGCCGCCGCTGCGGCACGCCGGCATGGCGCTGGTCTGCATCGTCGTCGCCAAGGTGTTCCTGATCGACATGGCGGGCTTGGAGGGCTTGTTGCGCGTGCTGTCGTTCCTCGGCCTGGGCGCAGCCCTGGTCGGGTTGGGCTACGCCTATCGCCGCTTCGCCGTCACACGGTGACCCCTCATACGGTGACCCCTCATACGGTGACCGCGGCGGCGGCCTTCAGCGCGTTCTGCAAGCCCGCGGCGTCGTAGTCGACCCGGGACAGGTCCAGCCAGCCGATGATGTTGCGGATCGGGTCGTTGCCGCTGATCTTGGTGTAGCCGCGAATGTTGCCGCTGAGCTGGACTGTGCGGACCTTGAGCTTGGCATCGGTGCCGTGCTCCTGGCCGGCTTCGGCGGTGTCCCATTCCAGGCCGTTGACGGTCTTGCGCGAGCGCAAAAAGACGAACACGTGCTCGGAACCGGGGGAGCCGCCGGGCTCGCGGATGAAGATGCTGTCGCCGGGCTGCGGGCCGCCGATGCCCATGCTGGCGCCGAGCTCGAGCATGTTGGTCAGCGGGTTCTGCTTGCTGGGCTTTGCGTATGGCATGGTGATCTGCACGAACGGCCGGTCGCCGCGATTCCAGATCTTGGAGATGTTCTCGCCGACCTTCCACTTCGTGCCGCGCGAAGTGTCGGTCCAGTTCAGGATGTCCGGGTCGCCGACGCCGAGCTTCCACATCAGCCAATGACAGAGGAAGCCGCAGGTCGTGCCGGGATTGTCCGGCGTCTTTCTCCAGCCGGTCGTCTCGACGATCTCCTTGTACTTTGCGTCACCGCGCTGAAACGGCACATTGTCGTCGATCAGCCGCATCGCATAGTCGCGAAGAGTGGCAATGTCGCTGGCGCTGGGTGTCATCGTCATCTCCCATGACGGTGTGAGACGAGCGCTACTACAACCGCACATCGATACACTACGCCGGTCAGAGGCGATTGTCTTGTTTGGTGTGTCGCCCGGGCTATGCTCGCCACCGCTTTGAAGCAGGACGACTTTTTGGACCAATGAACGCCTTTCCCGAATTGAAGCTGTCGCTCGACGCGCTGCGCGCGCTGCAGCTCGAGCGCTTGCGCAGCGTGCTCAGATACGCCTATGCGAACCAGGCGCCGTATCGCGTCAAGTGCCAGGCGGCTGAGATCCATCCCGACGATCTCGACACGCTCGACGACCTCGAGCGCTTTCCCTTCACCGCCAAGGCCGATCTGCGCGAGGCCTATCCGTTCGGCATGCTGGCGATCGCTCGGGAGAAGTGCGTGCGCATCCACGCCTCGAGTGGCACGACGGGGCATCCGACGGTGGTCGGCTACTCGGCCAAGGACATCGAGCTGTGGTCCGACCTGATGGCCCGCTCGCTCCATGTCGCGGGCGCGCGGCCAGGCGACATCGTGCACAACGCCTACGGCTACGGCCTGTTCACCGGCGGTCTGGGGGCCCATTACGGCGCCGAGCGGCTGGGCTGCACGGTGGTGCCGATGTCGGGCGGCTTCGGGGAGCGGCAGGTCCAGCTGATCCGCGAGTTCGGCGCCGACGTGGTGCTGATGACGCCGTCCTACATGCTGGCGATCGCCGACGAGTTCGAGCGGCTGGGGGTCGATCCGCGCGACACCAAGATGCGGCTCGGCCTGTTCGGCGCCGAGCCGTGGACCGAGGGCATGCGCGCCGAGATCGAGCGGCGGCTGGGCATCGATGCGATCGACCTCTACGGCTTGAGCGAGGTGATCGGTCCCGGCGTCGCCTGCGAGTTCGTCGAGACCAAGGACGGGCCCACGATCTGGGAGGATCACTTCTATCCCGAGGTGGTCGATCCCGAGACGGGCGCGCCGGTCGCCGACGGCGAGCCGGGCGAGCTCGTGCTCACATCGCTCACCAAGGAAGCGATGCCGGTCATCCGCTACCGGACGCGCGATCTCACGCGTCTGATGGCGGGAACGGCCAGCGCCATGCGCCGCATGGCCAAGATCACCGGCCGCAGCGACGACATGCTGATCGTGCGCGGGGTGAATCTATTTCCCAGCCAGGTCGAGGAGCAGATCCTGCGCGACCCCGCGCTCACCGGCCACTATGTGATCGAGCTCAGCCGCAGCGGCGCGTTGGACGACCTGCTGGTTCGCGTCGAGGCGCGCGCGGCCTTGGAAGGAGAGGCGGTCAGCCGCTCGACAGACGGGCTGGCGAAGCGGTTGAAAGGAATGTGTGGGTTGAGTGCGGCGATCGAGATCGCCAAGCCCGGCGCGCTGGAGCGATCGATGGGAAAGGCGCGCCGGGTGATCGACAGGCGGTGATCGACGGTGTGGGGCTTAGCCCCAGGGACCGCCGGTCGCCAGCCGCAATCTTGCCTTGATCAGGCTGCTATCGATGTGCGCGTCGCCGATCTCGGTCGAGACGCTCGGCGTAATGTTGTTGTAAGTCGATGCTCGCGCGCGGCCGACCGTCGTGCTGACGATCGCCGCAAAGGTGACGATGATGGCGGCAATCACCAGGAAATCCACCCAGGTGAGCGAGGAACGGCTGCGCCGGTGAGCAATAGGGGTTCTGTTCACGGTGGTGTTCACGATCGCCTCGCAATGCAACTTCGCAACTTCTGCTACAAGTTACGTGGGAACCTTTCGGCCCATCCCCGATCCAATCAGGGAGATACGTAGGCGATTCTGAGAATGTTTGTGGCGCCGGGGGTACCGAAGGGCACGCCGGCGGTGATGACCAGCCGCTGGCCGTCGCGGGCGATCTCCTCCTCGCGGGCCACGCGCACGGCGCGCTGGACCATGTCGGAGAAGTTCTGGGCGTCCTCGCCGTGTACCGGATGGACGCCCCAGGCGAGCGTCAGCCGGCGCGCCGTGTTGAGGTTGGGCGTGAGGCAGAGAATGCGCACGTCGGGCCGCTCGCGCGCCGCCCGGAGAGCGGTCGAGCCGGTGTTGGTGTAGGTGACGATGGCGGCAGCGCTCAGCGTATGCGCGCACTGGCGGGCCGCAGCGCTTATGGCATCGGCTGTTGTTGCCTCCGGTTCATGGCGGGCGGCATCCATGAGGCGGCGATAGAGCGGATCGCTTTCGACGCTGCGCAGGATGCGGTCCATCATGGCGACCGCTTCCACCGGATACTCGCCCGACGCCGATTCTGCCGACAGCATGACCGCGTCGGTGCCGTCGTACACCGCGGTCGCCACGTCGGAGGCTTCGGCCCGGGTCGGGATCGGCGAGTGCACCATCGATTCGAGCATCTGGGTGGCGACGATGGTCGGCTTACCGGCGACGCGGCAGGCGGCGAGAATGCGCTTCTGCAGGGGCGGCACGGCTTCCGGTGGCATCTCGACGCCGAGATCGCCGCGCGCCACCATGATGCCCTCGCTCTGCTCGATGATCTCGTCGAGATGGTCGATGGCAGCCGGCTTCTCGAGCTTGGCCATCACTGCGGCGCGGCCGGCCACCAGCTTCTTGAGCTCGGCGATGTCGTGGGCGTGCTGCACGAAGGAGAGCGCCACCCAGTCGACCCCGAGCGCCAGCCCGTAGTCGAGGTCGCGGCGGTCCTTGGGCGTGAGCGGCGAGAGCGGCACGATCAGGTTGGGCAGGTTGACGCCCTTGCGCTCGCTGATCTGGCCGGCGACCTCGACCTCGCTGTCGATGGTGTCGTCGGTGTGCGCCACGATGCGCAGCCGCACCTTGCCGTCGTCGATCAGCAGCAGGCCGTCCTCCTGGGCCGCCTTGAAGATCTCCGGATGGGGCAGCGGCACGCGCTCGACGGTGCCGGGTGTCGACGTCATGTCGAAGCGGATCTTCTGGCCTCGCTTGAGGTTGATCGGGCCCTGCGCGAAGGGGCCGAGGCGCAGCTTGGGGCCCTGCAGGTCCATCAGGATCGCGATCGGATGGCGGTATTCCTCCTCGAGCTGGCGCAGCAGCGCCACCCGCGCGCGGTGATCGTCGTGCGTGCCGTGGCTGAAGTTGAGCCGAAAGACGTCGGCGCCGGCCTCGAACAGCGCGCGCAGGCGCTCGGGACTGGAGGAGGCGGGGCCCAGCGTCGCGACGACCTTGGTGAAGCGCTTCCGCTGCATGCGCCTAAAAGTCTACTTCTTGGGTGACGACACTTTGAAGTCGCCGGCTTGCTCGTAGACCTTGACCACCGCTGCGTCATCGAGACGCCCCCAGCCGGCGCCTGACGCGGCGAGAAACAGCTGGTGCGCCGCAGCCGCCAGCGGCAACGGCAGGCGATGCTCGTGGCCGGTGTCGAGCACCAGCCCGAGATCCTTGACGAAGATCTCGACGGCCGAGAGCGGCGTGTAGTCGTCGTCCAGCATGTGTGGCACCCGGTTGCCGAACATCCAGGAATTGCCGGCACTGGCGGAGATCACCTCGTAGACGGCGCGCGTATCGGCGCCCGCCTTTGCCGCGAGCGCGATGGCTTCGGCGGCCGAGGCGATATGGACCCCCGCGAGCAGCTGATTGACGGTCTTAACGAGCGAGCCGATGCCCGGTTGCCGGCCGAGCCGGAAGACCTTGGCCGAGGTCGCCGCGAGGATCGACTCCGCGGCGGCGAACGCCTCGGGCGAGCCCGACGCCATGTAGGTGAGCTCGCCCGATTGGGCGCGGGCGCGACCGCCGGACATCGGCGCATCGAGCAGCTCGTGGCCGGACTGCGCCAGACGCTCGCCGAGCGTGCGGGCGAAGGCCGCGGCGACGGTGGCGCATTGCATCACCAGGCCGCCTTTGCGCAAGGCACCGGTCGCGCCGTCCGCACCGAACAGCACGGCCTCGGCCTGCTGGGCGTTCACGACGGCAACCACCACGACGTCGGCGCCTCGCGCGGCATCGGCCGGGGTCGCCGCCACGGCGCCGCCGGCGGCCGAAAAAGCCTCGCGCGCCGGCGCGCTGGGATCGACGCCGATCACCTTGTGGCCGGCCTTCAGCAGGTTCTTGGCCATGCCGAGCCCCATCGAGCCCAGGCCGATGAAGGCGACGACCGGCGTGTTGGGGGGCGCGGTGGGCTCGCCCATCACGTCACGCCTTGATGCCGTACCTGGCGGCCCAGCCCAGCCCCGCCGTCGTGGTGGTCTTCGGCTTGTACTCGAGGCCGACATAGCCCTGGTAGCCCAGCCGATCGAGCACATCGAGCAGGTAGAGGTGATTGGCCTCGCCGATGTCCGGCTCGTTGCGATCGGGGTTGCCGGCGATCTGCACGTGGGCGGTGATCGGGAACAGCCGCTCGGTGCGCTTGGTGAGATCGCCCTCCGTCACCTGCAGGTGATAGAGGTCGAGCTGCAGACGCAAGTGCGGGGCGCCGACCTCGTCGATCAGCTGCTTCACTTGGTCGGTTGTGTTGGTGAAATAGCCGGGAATGTCGCGATGGTTGATCGGCTCCAGCACCAGCGTGACGCCGGAGTTGGCCGTGCGATCGCAGGCCAGCTTGAGGTTGGACACGAAGCTGCGGTGCATCGCCTTGGTGTCGGCGCCCGGCGCGATCATGCCCGACATCACGTGCAGCGTGCGGCACTCCAGCACCTTGGCGTAGTCGAGCGCGGTTTCCAGCGCCGCCTTGAACTCGGCCTCGCGGCCGGGCAGGGCGGCGAGCCCGCGCTCGCCTTTGCTGGCGTCGCCCGGCGGCAGGTTGAACAGCGCCTGGGTGAGCTTGTGCTTCTTCAGCTCGGCCGCGATGTCGGCGGCCGGCACTTCGTAGGGAAACAGCATCTCGACGGCCGTGAAGCCGTGCGCGGCGGCGGCGGCGTAGCGCTGCAGGAGGGGGACTTCCTGGTAGATCCAGGAGAGATTGGCGGCGAGCTTGGGCATGGTGTTCTATTCTCTCTGTCATCCCGAGCGGAGCGAGGGACCTTTGTTGTGGCTGTAAAGGTCCCTCGCTGCGCTCGGGATGACAACCTTGTTGTAATTCACGACGGGAACGCCTCCTCGACCTCGCGCACTTGGGCGTCGGTCAGCAGGCGCAGCTTGAGGCCCTGCAGCAGCAGGTGGAGCTTGGCGGTCTCCTCGAGCTCCTCGATCGAGGCGGACGCCGCCGACAGCGAGGTGCCTGACACGACCGGGCCATGGTTGGCCAAAAGCACGGCGCGATGACCCTTGGCGTATTCGCGGATGGCGTCGGCGAGCTTGGCATCGCCCGGCCTGAAGTACGGCACCAGCGGCAGCTTGCCGACACGCATCACGAAGTAGGCGGTGATCGGCGGCAGGGTCGACTCGCGGCTGTGATGGCACGACGGATCGAGGCAGGAGATCGCGACGGCGTGCGTCGAATGCAGGTGCACGATCGCGCCGTCGTCCGGCCGCACGTCGTACACCGCGCGATGCAGCAGTGCCTCCTTGGTCGGCGGGTCGCCTGCGACATGCCTGCCGGCAAGGTCGAGCTTGGAAAGCTGCGCCGGATCGAGCTCGCCCAGCGAGGAGTTGGTCGGCGTCATCAGCCAGCCGTCGCCGATGCGCACGCTGATGTTGCCCGACGTGCCGGGACACAGGCCGCGCGCGGCGAGCTTGGCGCCCAGAGCGCAGATCGCCTCGCGCATCTTCGATTCGGGCATGCTCATAGGAGGTCGAACGCCTTGGTGAAGAAGTCGGGCGCGCCGAAGTTGCCGGACTTCAGCGCCAGCAACAGCGGCCTGCCGCCGATCGAGGCGGTCCACGGCACGCCGGGATCGATCTCGGGTCCGATGCGCAGCGCGCTGACGTCGAGGGCGCCGACCACGGCGCCCGAGGTCTCGCCGCCCGCGACGACCAGCCGGCCGACGCCCGCTTCGACCAATCCCTTCGCCAGGGTCGCCATGGTCTGCTCGATGGCGCGGCTCGACTTGTCGACGCCGAACTTGGCCTGCAGTGCCTTGACGGCATCGGGCTTGTCGCTGGCCGCAAGCAGCACCGGGCCGTTGCCGAGCTTGTCGCGCGCCCAGGCCAGGGCTTCGGCAGCGACCGGCGCGCCGCGGCAGATGGCGTCGGTATCGAGGTGCAGCTGGGGTCCGTCGAAGCTTGCGATCTGGCCGAGCGTGGCCGCCGAGCACGAGCCCGCCAGGATCGCCGATCCGCCATCCACTTTGGGCAAGGTGTCGGCGTTGGCCTTGTGGGCGAGCAGGCCGCGCCGGCGATAGGCGGCCGGCAGGCCGAGCGCCACGCCGGAGCCGCCGGTGACCAAAGGATCATCGCCGACCGCTACGCCGATGATACCGAGGTCGGTGTCGGCGACGGCATCGACCACGACGTGGCGCACGTCGCCGGCCAAGAGCTTGTCGAGCGCAGCCCGCAGGCTCGCCGATCCGGCTTGCACCTGCTTGAGTGGCACCAGCCCGACCTTGTGCGGCGTCTGACGGGCCAGCACGCGCACCAGGCTGGCGTCGGTCATCGGGTTGAGCGGGTGATGCCGCATGTGGGTGTCCGACAGCAGCAGGTCGCCGACGAACAGATGGCCGAAGAAGATCGTGCGGCCGTTCTCGGGGAAGGCGGGGCAGTATATCGCCTGCTTGGCCGCCAGTGCGTCGAGCAGGGCATCGCCGACCGGCCCGATGTTGCCTTGGTCGGTCGAATCGAAGGTCGAGCAATACTTGAAGAAGAAGCGAATGCAGCCGGCGTCGCTGAGCGCGTCGAGCGCGCTCAGCGACTGCGCCACGGCGTCCTGGGCCGCGATCGACCGGGTCTTCAGGGCAACGACCACGGCATCGACATCGGCCGGGATCGACTTCTCATGCGGCAGACCGATGGTCTGGATGGTGCGCATGCCGTTTTTGACCAGCATGCCCGCGATGTCGGTGGCACCGGTGAAGTCGTCGGCGATGACTCCGAGGACAGCCATGGGCGAACGTTAGGCCACCACCTCGGCCTTCATCCAGAACTTTCGCCGCCTGGCACG
>JAFAKN010000481.1 GCA_019235415.1 Alphaproteobacteria bacterium | reverse complement strand
AGCCAGCGCGTCGGTGATCGCCCCCATGCCGCCGACCGGCAGCCCGGTCGAGCCGCGCAGCGGCAGCAGCCGCGGATCGCCGGCCCCGCCGTCGCGCTGCGACGCCAGCGACAGCGGGCGCATCATCAGGTTGAACGGCGAGCCCGGCGTCGAGGGCGCCACCTGGCCGCCGACCACCGCCAGCGGCGCGATCAGCGCCTGCGTCTGCGGCGCCAGCTCGAACTCGTCCATCAGGTCGCGGATGCTGCCGAACAGGATGCGGCTGAACGCTTCCTGGTCCTCGAGCCGCGTCAGGTTGCGCACCAGGTGCTGCAGCGAGGGCGGCGGCTCGAAGATCGAGATGCCCAACCGATCGGCGAAGCGCTGCAGGTAGGCGAAGAAGGCGTCGTAACGCGCCGCCTCGCCCGTCGCGAAGGTCTTGAGCTGGGCGTGGTTGCGCGCCGGATCGCGCCAGCCGACGTAGATCCGCCCGACTCCATTGGCGCCGTCCAGGGGCTGCACCAATGTCGGATCGGGCCGCACGAACTTCAGCCCGTGGCGCTCCAGCTCGAGGTCGGCGACGATCTTGGGCTCGAGCGAGCCCGGCGAGTTCGCCACCGTGGTCGAGTAGCCGGGCATGAACTCGATGGTCGCCGCCGGCCCGCCAAGCCGCGGACTGCCCTCCAGCACCAGCGTGCGCAGGCCGGCGCGGCCAAGGTAACCGGCGGCGACCAGCCCGTTGTGGCCGCCGCCGATCACGATGGCGTCGAAGCGGCCCTTGCTCATGTAAGTACCGGGGTCATTTAGGCACGACGTCGTTGGTGTAGTAGGTGGCCAGCGGCTTGTCGTCGCCCGGCAGCTCGCCGGCCGACTTCAGCGTCGCGACCAGCTTGCTCCATTCCTCTTCCGACTGCCGTCCCCAGGCCGGATCACCGGGCGGCGTCGACAGCGCCAGCAGGCCCTGGTTGTAGTCGACGCAGCGCTCGATTGAGCCGGCCAGGTGCACCTTGGCCTGGATCAGCTCGCAAGCCGCCTTGAAGTCGCGCGCCGCCTCGGCGAAGCCCTTCTTGGTCGCGGCCAGGAACTTGGCCACCACCTCGGGATGCTTGGCAAGGTAGGCGGTGTTGGCGGCGAAGCCGAAGCCCAGCAGCGGCACGCCGAGGTTGGCGAGCTGCAGGTCGACCGGCTGCTGGCCGGTGGCGCGGACATAGGCATCGAACGCCGGGCTGTCGCCGCTCACCGCGTCGATTGTGCCGCCGAACAGAGCCGCCGTCTTGGCGTTGGCGTCGAGGGCGATAATGTCGAGGTCGCTCATCTTCATGCCGTTGTTGGCGGTGAAAATGCGCAGCGAGAGCGCGTCGGAACCGCCCGGCGTGCTGCCGATCTTGAGCCCCTTCAGCGATTGCGGCCCGTCGAGCTTGACCTTGCCCTTGATGCCGATGAACGCCGCGGCGGTCTTGTGCTGGTAGAGCGCCACCGTCTTGATGGCGCCGCCCTTGCCGACCATCTGCGCGGCGTTGGTGATGTTGAGATGGGCGATGTCGAAGTTGCCCTGCGACAGCAGGAGCGCGGTGGTCGCCGACCCGCGACCCTGCTCGAGGCTGACGTCGAGTCCTGCCTCCTTGTAGTACCCCTTCTCCTGCGCAATCAGAAACGGTGCGTGATAGGGCAGCCAGGCCCAATCGAGCAGGACCTTTACCGGGGTGAGCGGCTGGGCGGCGACCGGCGAGATCGCCAGCCCGAGGGCGAGAGCCACGCTCAGGGCCGCGAGCAATCGGATCACGAACCTCTCCTTCATGTGCTGGCGTCCCGCAGCAGGAAGGAGTCGCGCTGGCTGGGATGCCACGGCAGCACGCGGCGCTCGACCCATTCGGCGGCGCGCCACAGGAGCACGCCGAAAATCGAGAACACAGTGACCGCGGCGAAGGCGAGCGGCGTGTCCATGTCGCCGACGGCGCGGATCAGCAGGTGTCCGAGGCCGGCGTTGGAGGCGACGAACTCGCCGATCACCGCGCCCACCGGCGCCAAGGTCACGGCGAGCTTGATGCCGGCGCAAATGCTGGCCAGCGCGCTCGGGAACTGGATCTTGTGCAGCACCTGCGCCGGCGTCGCGCCCATGGCGCGCACCATGAGGAGCTGCTCGGGATCGGCCGACTTCAGGCCGGTCACCGTGTTCACGATCACCGGAAAGAAGGTGAAGGCCACCACGAAGAACACCTCGCTTTGCAGGCCGAAGCCGAACCACACCAGGAAGAGCGGTGCGATCACCACCTTGGGGATGGCGTGGGCGATCACCAGCCAGGGCGTCATCATGCGATCGACCAGCCGCGAGCTCGCGATCGCCGCACCCGCCGCCAGGCCCAGCGCCACGGATATCAGCAGCCCCAGGCCCGCCGCCGCCATGGTGATGCCGAGTTGGGCCAGGAGATACGGCCATTGCTGGAAGATCGTCAGCAGGATCTGCCAAGGGCCGGGCAGCAGGAAGGACGGCACATTGAACGCCCACACCAGTCCTTGCCACAGGCCGAGCCCGATCGCGCCGCTCAGCAGCGGCCAGAACAGTCCGGCGATCATCCGACCAGCACTCCCGCCTTCTCGAAATGCTCGCGAATGCGCCGGCCGATGGCGGTGAACGCCGGCGTCTCGCGCAACGCGAGCCGGCGCGGCCGCTCGAACGGCACGCGGATATCGTCGAGCACGCTGCCGGGCCGGCCGGACATCACCAGCACGCGGTCGGCGCAGAAGATCGCCTCGCTGATGCTGTGGGTGATCAGGAGCGTCGTGACGCCGTGGCTGGTCTGCAGCCGCTGCAGCAGCACGTTCATCTGGTCGCGGGTGAGCGCATCGAGCGCGCTGAACGGCTCGTCGAGGAACAGGAGCTTGGGGCCAGTGAGCAGCGCGCGGGCAATGGCCACGCGCTGGCGCATGCCGCCCGAGAGCTGCCAGGGATAGGCTTCGGCGAAGCCCGCGATGTCGAGCTCGGCCAAAAGCTCGCGGGCGCGCGACTCCAGGCCGGCGAGGCCCTTGATCTCGGCCGGCAGCATGACGTTGGCGAGCACGCGGCGCCATTCCAGCAGCAGGTCGCGCTGGAACACGATGCCGATGTCGGGCACCGGCCCGCTGACCGGGCGGTCGCCGATCCGGATGGCGCCCGCGGTAGGGGCCTCGAGGCCGGCGATCAGGCGCATCAGCGTGCTCTTGCCGCAGCCGCTGGGGCCCACGATGCCGACCGTCTCGCCCGCGCTGAGCACGGCTGTGATCGGCGCCAGCGCTCGCACACCGGAACGGCCACCGTAGGTCTTTTCCACATTGTCGAGGAAGATTGCGGAAGCCGCTGCCGCGGCGCGATCGCCCATGTCCCAATTGCGATCGGCCGCGAGCACGCGCTTGCCCTTCCGCTCCACACCAAACTCCCATGAAATCGTTCTCATGACGGCTTCTCGCTGTCAAGTGTATTGACGAACGTCAGGATTTTCCTGACAGCCAGGACATTCCTGACAAGGAGGTCGCCGTGGCTGACTCCGCAAGACAAGAAAAGGAGCCCGATCCTGCCAGTGCCGGAGCCGCGGAGTCGAAGAAGACTCTCTACTGCTCGTTCTGTTTCAAGTCGCAGCACGACGTGCGGAAGCTGATCGCGGGACCGGCCAACATGTTCATCTGTGACGAATGCGTCTACCTCTGCAACGAGGTCATCGCCGATCGCATGCCGCCCGCCTCGAAGACCTCGCCGGAGGACCTGCCGACCGAGCGCCTCCTGGAACGCCTTCAGCCGATCGAGGACACCATCCAGGGCAAGGGCAACCAGCTGCAATGGGTGGTCGACCTCCTGCGCTCGCGTGAGGTCAGCTGGGCCAAGATCGGCGCCGCGCTCGGCATCTCCCGCCAGTCGGCCTGGGAGCGCTTCACGTGATTTCAACCGTTGGTTCGTGGGCACAGGCCGGAACAACGTCGAAAATCATTCGATGGAAAGGCCACTTGCTGCGCAAATGGTGGAGGTCATCCAGGGGGCTGAGCCTCTCGTAAAGGCTCCGGGGCGCCTGGCGGACGCGATCGATGACGACCAGGAACGAATGGCTGTGCGACGGCAGATCGCGCAAGTGATGATCGCGTACGTCGACCTGCTGGAGACCATCACCGCGCAGTTTCCCGATCTCGAGCCGGAGCCCGAGGTCCGCGGCGGCGACATCATCGTCGGAGAGCGAGAGCAGTGAGGCCTGGGCGATCTGTCTGCGCGGCAGAGCTAAGACAGCGCGCCGCAGGCCCGCTGGATGCGCCGGCCGGCCTCCTCGAGGAGGTCGGTCGCGGTGGCGTAGGAGATGCGGAACGCCGGGCCCATGCCGAACGCCGAGCCCTGGACCACCGAGAGGCCCTCGGCCTCCAGAAGGTAGTTCACGAAGTCGGTGTCGTTGGCGATCGGCTTGCCGCCGGGCGTCGTCTTGCCGATCGCGCCGGCGCACGACGGATAGACGTAGAACGCGCCTTCCGGCCGCGGGCAGCGCAGGCCCTTGGCCTGGTTCAGCATCGACACGATGAGGTCGCGCCGCTGCTTGAACACCGCGACATTCTTCGGGATGAAATCGGTCGGCCCGTTGAGCGCCGCGACCGACGCCGCCTGGCTGATCGAGCTGGCGTTCGACGTGCTCTGCGACTGCACGGTGATCATGGCGTCTATGAGCTTCTGCGGGCCAGCGGCGTAGCCGATGCGCCAGCCCGTCATGTTGTAGGCCTTCGACACGCCGTTCATGGTCAGCGTGCGGTCGTACAGCCGCGGCTCGACCTCGGCCGGCGTGGTGAACACGAAGTCGTCGTAGACCAGCTTCTCGTACATGTCGTCGGTCAGCACCCAGACGTGCGGATGGCGCAGCAGCACGTCGGTGAGCGCCCGCAGGTCCTCGCGCGTGTACGCAGCCCCGGTCGGGTTGCTGGGCGAGTTCAGGATCAGCCACTTGGTCCGCGGCGTGATGGCGCGCTCCAGCGCCTCGGGCTTGAGCTTGAAGCCCTGTGATTCGGGACAGTCGACGATCACCGGCGTGCCGTCCGCCACCAGCACCATCTCGGGATAGGACACCCAGTAAGGGGCCGGGATGATCACCTCGTCGCCCGCGTTGAGGGTCGCCAGCATGGCGTTGAAGATCACCTGCTTGCCGCCCGAGGTGACGACGGTCTGCGACGGCTTGTAGTCGAGGCCGTGGTCGCGCTTCAGCTTGGCGCAGATCGCCTGGCGCAGGGCCGGCGTGCCGGGCACGGCGGTGTACTTGGTGTCGTTGTCGTGGATCGCCTTTATGGCGGCTTCCTTGACGTGGTCCGGAGTCGGGAAGTCAGGCTCGCCCGCGGCCAGGCCGATCACGTCCTTGCCCGCCGCTTTCATCTCCAGGAACTTGCCTTGCGCGGCGTTCGTGGGAGAGGGCTTGATGCGGCCAAGACGCTCGGCGATGAAACCCATGGCGCGGGATGCCTCCTTTCAGGCATGGAAAAGGCGCGCGGAACCTACTGACGCAACACTGTCTTCGCAAGCGCGAGCGGGGCTATTTCTCGTAGACGCGGGCCGTACTCTCGCTAGCCCATGCCCGGTCCGCTCGCGAAGCATCTTGGCGTTTGCCGCATTCGGCGGTTGATGATCTAATATCTTCCTCAAACATTGGGAGTGGGACATGGCTGCCATCGAGACGATCGCCGAGAAGTTCTTCGACGCCTGCGAGACCGGCAAGGGCTGGGACGGCTGCAAGCAGTATTGCCATTCGTCCGCGACCTTCGCGGCGCAGGCCGACCCCTTGGCCGAGGTGAAGACGCTGGAAGGCTATGCCGACTGGATGAAGGGCATGATGGGCATCCTGCCCGATGCCAAGTACGAGCTGAAATCGTGGGCGGTCGATGCCAAGCGCAACAACGTCATTGCCTTCGCCACCTTCCACGGCACGCACACCGGCCCGGGCGGCCCGCCGCCGACCGGCAAGAAGACGTCGACCGACTACGTCTATTGCATGCAGTTCGAGGGCGACAAGATCCGCCACATGACCAAGATCTGGAATTCCAACTGGGCGCTGCGGGAGCTCGGCTGGTGAGGCGATGCGAGAAGAAAACGACGGTGCCGTCCTTTCTCTTTTGTATGAAATACAGGCCTCGCTCTCTCGTATCGAGCGCAAGCTCGACGAGTTCCTGCAGACGCCGAGCCTCCGCGCGAGACTGAGCGATGGTCGCGTAGAGGACGATATCGCCCCGCCAGGGTAAGCGACGTCGGAGCTTGAGAGCGTGCCCGAGCGGCGAATGTCTCCTGGCGCTCGCGGTTTGCCTTGCTGGTTCAGTTGTGGTGCTCTTCTCGCAAATCGAGAAAGAGCGCACTATGTACCGACCCCTGATCTTGGCATCCGTTGCAGCGCTGTGGATTGCGCCGAGCAGTGCTTGGGCGCAAAACGCGCAGCGCACGACCGCCACCTATGGCGATTGGGTCATACGCTGCGAGGTGCACGACAACGCCAAGACCTGCGAGATGGCTCAGTTCACGCAAGTGAGCGGCCAGGCCCAGCCGGTCACGCAGATCATCATCGGGCGGCAGACCAAGGACAGCCCGCTCAAGATGGTGTTCGAGGTGCCGGTCAATATTTCGGTACCCGCCGGCGTCAAGCTGATCGGCGAGGACGATCACGCCGACGTCACGGCGAATTTCAGCAACTGCATTCCGGCCGGCTGCTTCGCCGTGACCGACATCAAGGACGCCCTCATCAAGAAGCTGCGCGGCCTCACGACCAACGGCAAGCTGCAGTTCAAGGACGCAGCCGAGCGTGACGTCGTCTTCCCCGTGTCGTTCAAAGGCTTCGGCGAAGCCTACGATGCGCTGACCAAGTAAGGCATGTTCCATGGAAGACGGCAGCCACGCCATTGGATAGAATACCGCCAGGAGACCGATGATGAAGGTCATGACGATCGCGGAGGCGCAGGCGGCCTTCGATCAGGTGGTGGAAAGCTTGGGCGAGGACACTCAAGCGGGACGAGCGTGACGTCGCTGCGGTCATATCCATCGAAGATTATGAACGGCTCCGGCGCTTGAAAGTAGAAGAGTTTCTGGCGTTTTGCGAGCGCGTCGGGGCGCAAGCCGAAGCGCGTGGTTTGACGGAAGAAAGGCTCGCCGAGCTTTTGCGCAATGACGACTGACCTCAGGATCGTCGTCGATACCAATGTCATCGTCAGCCAACTGATCTTGCCGAAATCGACGCCGGCGCAGGCAATGAGAGCGGCATTGCGGCTCGGCAAGGTGCTGACTGCCCAAGCGCAACTTCGCGAGCTGTTCGACGTGGCGATGCGACCGAAGTTCGGGGCGTACGTGTCTGCCGAGATACGTCTTGAAGAGTCGTTCCTCAAAGGGCTGCCAAGATGAGGCGCGTCGCGTGCCTGGGATGTGTCATCTATCCCATCAGCTTGACCGATGCGTCGACCGTCATCGTCGCCTCGCCGAAGCCGACGCGGCGGCCGCTGACCGGCGCGGCGTCGCGGTAGTCGAGCCCGACCGCGACGCGCAGGCTTTCGCCGCCCGGGCTGATGCCATTGGCGGGATCGAAGCCGACCCATTCCAGGCCCGGCACCCAGGCTTCCGCCCACGAATGGCTGGTGCGGCCGACATGAAGTGCCGGATCGTCGTTGCGCAGGTAGCCGCTGACGTAGCGCGCCGGCACGCCGATCCGGCGGCAGCAGGCGATGAACACGTGGGTGTGGTCCTGCGCCACGCCGGCGCCGTGCGCCAGCGCCTGCTTGGCCGTCGTATCGACCGTCGAGATCCCGGTCTTGTAGGCAATCCGCTCGCCGACGCGCTTCATCAGCTCGTGCAGCGCCTCCACGCGCGTCGCCTGAACGGCGGCTTTGTCGGCCAGGCCCTCGATCATCGGTGCGAAGTCCTTGTCGTGCGTCGCCAACCCCGTGTTGCGCAGCCAGAACGGCGGCGGCAGGGTGGGTGACTCGGCGTAGCGCAGCCACTGGTCCTGGCCGCTGTACTCGTAGACGCCGTGCACGACGATCTCGACGTGGTCGTGCTGATGGGCGACCGAGAAGGTCGTCACCTGGTTGCCGTGGCCGTCGAGCCATTCCGAGCGTTTGCCCGGCCCGTCGATGCGCCACGACACGATGCGCTGGCCGGTGGCGGGCTTGGGCGTGAGCCGCACGTCGTGGATCGAATGGCCCGAGGGCTGGTCGAAAGCGAATCGCGTGACGTGGCGGACCGAAAGCCTCATGCGTCAATCCAGCAGGAACTGTCGGCCGATCTCGTCCGACAAGGTCGTGACGTCGCGGCGCACATCGCCCAGGAAGGACTTCAACCCGGTCTTGAACACCTGGTCGATCTTGGCGTAGCGCAGGCGGGCATGCAGCTCTCCCGCCAGCCGGTCGGCCTCGCCGCGCGTGCCGTAGGTGTCGGCGAGCTCGCGCATGTTGAGGTCGACCATCCACAGGCAGTGGTGCACCGAGCGCGGCACGTCGCGGCGCAGCATCATGAGCTCGGCGACCTTCAAGGGATCGAGCGCGCTGCGGTAGATGCGGCGGTAGGTGCGCACCGCGCCGATGCAGGCCAGCAGCTCCGACCAGGCGAAGTAGTCGAGCACGCCGGCATTGGGATTGCCGTCGGGCCGCAGCATGTGGAACTTGACGTCGAGGATGCGCGCGGTGTTGTCGGCGCGCTCGAGGAAGGCGCCAAGCTGCAGGAAGTTGTAGGCTTCGTCGCGCAGCAGCGTCACCTGCGCCGCGCCGAAAATCATCACCGCCTGCTTCTTGACCGATTCGATCAGCGCGCCGCGGTCGACGCCGTTCCTGTCCTTCAGTCGGCCGTTCAGCTCGAGCCAGAGACCGTTCAGGCTTTCCCAGACGTCGACCGTGACGTTGTTGCGCTCCTCGCGGGCGTTGCGCCGCGCCGCGCCGATCGAGCTCACGATCGAGGAGGGGTTGTTCTCGTCGATCACCAGGAAGTCGATCAGGGTCGCGAGCCTGCCGGCGGTCTGCTGCTGGCGCTGGCGGAACTCGTCCTCCATGCCGAAGATCGCCGCCACGCCGGCCGCTTCCTCGCCGCGCGACTGCAGGGCCATGCGCTGCGTCGCCTCGATGAGCCGTGCCGTCGCCTTGGCGCGCTGCAGATAGCGCCCCATCCAGTACAGGTTCTTGGCCGTGCTGCTCAGCATGGGCAGCGCTTCCTCCCCAGCGGAGCTGGGGAGGTGTCGCTGTCATACAGCGACGGAGGGGTCATGAGTTCAACCTCCGAAGAGCATGACCCCTCCGCCCGCTGCGCGGGCACCTCCCCTCGCAAGAGCGAGGGGAGGAAATTAGGAGAGCGCTCCCAGCACCTCATGGCGCCAGCACCCAGGTGTCCTTCGTGCCGCCGCCCTGGCTCGAGTTCACCACCAGGGAGCCTTCCTTCAGCGCCACCCGCGTGAGCCCGCCGGGGATGATGGTGATCTTGCGGCCCGACAGCACGAACGGCCTGAGATCGACGTGGCGCGGCGCCACGCCTTGGCCGGCGAAGGTCGGGCAGGTCGAGAGCGCAAGGGTCGGCTGGGCGATGTAGTTGTCGGGTCGCGCCGTCAGGATGGCGCGGAACTCCTCGATCTCGGCCTTGCTCGAGGTCGGGCCGACCAGCATGCCTTTGCCGCCCGAGCCGTGGATCTCCTTCACCACCAGCTCGGGCAGCCGGTTGAGCACGTACTTGAAATCGTCCTCGCGGTCGCAGCGCCAGGTGGGGACGTTCGAGAGGATCGGCTCCTCGCCGAGATAGAAGCGCACCATCTCGGGCACGTAGGTATAGGTCGACTTGTCGTCGGCCACGCCGTTGCCCAGCGCATTGACGATGTTGACGCGGCCGGCGCGCAGCGCCCCCAGCAGGCCCGCGACGCCCAGCCAGGAATCGGGCCGCATCGCCAGCGGATCGAGGAAGCCATCGTCGACCCGGCGATAGATCACGTCGACGCGCTGCGGCCCGCGCGGCGTGCGCATGTAGACGCGGCCTTCGTCGACGAACAGGTCGGAGCCTTCGACCAGCTCGATGCCCATCTCGTCGGCCAGGAAGGCGTGCTCGAAGTAGGCGCTGTTGAAATGGCCGGGCGTCAGCAGCACGACATTGGGCTCGGCGTCGTCGCTGAACGACACCGAGCGCAAGGTCGCCAAAAGCTCCTCGGTGTAGTGGGCGACCGGCAGCACGCGCATCGCCGAGAACAGCTCGGGAGCGAGCCGCATCATCACCTCGCGGTTCTCCAGCACGTAGGAGACGCCCGACGGCGTGCGCACGTTGTCTTCCAGAACGTAGAAGTCCTTCTCGCCCACACGCACGAGGTCGATGCCGGCGATGTGCGCATGCACGCCGCCCGGCAGCTGCAAGCCCTGCGCCATGGCGACGAACTCGGCGTTCATCAGCACCTGGTGCTCGGGCACGATCCCGGCGCGGCAGATCTCGCGCTCGCCATAGGCGTCGGACAGGAAAGCGTTCAACGTGCGCACGCGCTGCTCCAGGCCCTTGCGCAGGTGCTCCCATTCGTCCCAGGCGATGACCCGCGGGATGATGTCGAAGGGAATCGTCGTCTCGCTGCCCTCGGCCGCGCCGTAGGCGCCGAAGGTGATGCCGTGCCGGCGATAGAAGAGGTCGACTTCGTGGCGTGTTGCCGCGACTCGCTCGGGCGATGTCTTGGCCAGCCATTCGGCGACGCCGCGGTAGGGCGCACGCACGCCCTCGGCAACGCCCGAATTCATCTCGTCAAACGCCTTGACTGCCATCCGGCGTTTCACCCCCTCTCGAATCACGATACAAGCAATCGACGGGCCAACAAAGCATACGTTCTCCTCCCCAGCGAAGCTGTCAGCGAAGCTGGGGAGGTGTCGGCGTCTTACGCCGACGGAGGGGTCAAGGATCATGAGCATGACCCCTCCGTCCGCTGCCGCGGACACCTCCCCACGCGAGAGCGTGGGGAGGAAAAAGAGGGAGGGATCGCGTGAAACAGGTGCTGATCGACCGCTATGGCACGCCGTGGGAAGTCGCGCGCTGCGCCGAGGTGCCCGATGTCGGCCCGCCCGCCGCGGACGAGGTGGTTTTCGATGTGCTGGCCTTCCCCATCAACCCGGCCGACATGTCGTTCTGTCGGGGCGGCTATCGGCTGAAGCCGCCGTTGCCCGCCACCCCCGGCGCCGAATGCGTCGGCAGGGTGACCGCGGTCGGCGCCGACGTTCGCCACGTCGGGCCGGGCGACCTCGTCATCAACCTGCAGCGCGAGAACTGGACCCAGCGCCGCAAGGTGAAAGGCGACGATGCGATCCCGCTGCCCGCCGGCATCGACCTCCGGCAGGCCGCCATGGTGCGCATCAACCCGCCGACCGCGCTGCTGATGCTCACCGACTTCGTCGACCTCGCGGCCGGCGAGTGGGTGATCCAGAACGTCGCCAATTCCGCGGTCGGCCGCCTTGTGGTCGTGCTGGCCCGCCAGCGCGGCCTGCGCACGGTGAACGTGGTTCGCCGGCCCCAGCTCGTCGAAGAGCTCGAGGCGCTGGGCGGCGACCTCGTGCTGGTCGACGGAGAGGATCTGGCACAGCGCGTCGCCAAGGCGACCGGCGAGGCGCGTATCCGGCTCGGCCTCGAAGCCATCGGCGGCGCCGAGACCGGACGTATCGCCGATTGCCTCGCGACCGACGGCACGCTGGTTCATTACGGGTCCATGAGCGGCATCGACCCGCAGGTCGGCCGCAGCAATTTCGTCTATCGCGGCGTCAAGCTCACCGGCTTCATGCTCGGCCGCTTCATGGCGCGGCGCACGCCTCAGGAGATCCGCGCGATCTACGCCGACATCGCCAAGCAGGTGATGGCCGGCACCCTGTCGGCGCCGGTCGACACGGTCTACCCGATCGAGCGTATCAAGGAGGCGCTGGCCCACGCCGACAAGGGCGGGCGCAACGGCAAGATCCTGGTCCGCCCCAACGGCGCCCTTCAATAGCACGACGGAACTGTCATCCCGAGCGAAGCGAGGGATCCTTCCTGTCGCCTCAAAGATCCCTCGCTACGCTCGGGATGACGTCGAGGCCACGGCCCGGGTGAGCGTGGTCGCTCACCCCTTCGGCCAGATATCCACGAGATAGCGCCCCTCGGCTTTCATGGACTTGAGCCAGGCCTTCGCCTGATCCTCGCCCAACTCGCGCTTGTCGCGGCAGATCGCAAGGAAAGCCTCCTCGACGGCCGGCGCCATCGTCGCCGCATCGCCGCAGACGTAGATGTTGCCGCCGAGCTCGATCAGCTCCCACACCCGATCGCGGCAATGGGCGAGGCGATGCTGGACGTAGCATTTCGCCCCGGCATCCGGCCGCGAGTACGCCGGCTCGAGCTCGACCACCCCGGCGTGGGCCATCGTTTCGAATTCCTCGGCATAGATGTGATCTTCACCTCGGTTGCGGCAGCCTTGGAACAGCAGCGCAGGACCGACCTTGTCGCCACGCGCCTTGAGCGCGGCGCGGGCCTGCAGGAAGCCGCGGTAAGGCGCAACGCCGGTGCCGGCCCCGATCATGACCATCGGCTTGGTCGGGTCGGCTGGTGGATAGAACGCAATGCTCGGCGACCGCACGAAGCACTCCACCTCGGCCCCTTTGGCGAGCCCGGCCAGATAGCCGGACGCGACGCCGCGATAGACGCCATGTCCCGAGCGCGCCGGGCCATCCACCACGCCGACGGTGATGCTCGGTTCGGCGGGCGCTGCCAGCGGCGACGACGAGATCGAGAAGTAGCGCGGCTTGAGTGCGGCAACGAGCTCGACGTAGAGGTTGAACGGCAGCTTGCAGGAGGGAAAATCCTCGAGCAGATCGATCAGCGATCTGTTCCGCGCCAGCACCTCGTCGCGGTAGCGGGCAATCGCCCGGGGATCGTCTGCCCCGAGCGCTCGCAGCTCCGCCTTGTCCGCCGGCGCTTCGGCGTAGTCGCCCAGGACCTCGATGTCGGACCGTCTGGCCGGATCTTGGATCGCCAAATAGCCCGACAGCAACAGGTTCAGGTCGACCGGCCGGTCCACGGGCAGGAGCGACTTGCCGCCGCCGTTGTGCCGGATCAGCACGTGGGCGTCCTTGGGCAACCCGAACCGCCGCAACACCCGCTCGACCTGCGCCGGTGCATTGCGCGGCAGCACCGCGAGATGGTCGCCTTCGCGATAGGCGAGGCCTTCGGGGAGACGCAGCACGATATGGCGCGTGGAGCGCTGCGACGCGCGCGCCCCGTCCTTGACCTGCAGCTCGCGGTTCTCGAGGACGGGGATCGGCCGGGCGCCGAATTCGGCGACCAGCGTCTCCGGCGAGCTCGACGGCTCGATCAGCTCGACCTCGTAGCGATGCCCTATGATCACTTCCGTTGGATCGGCGGTCGGGACGCCGAGCGACCGCGCAAGCGTGGCGAACAGATCGGCGTACCAGGCGCGAAACTGAGTATCGATGTCGTCGCTCTGATCGCCCTCGCCGCGCGGATGAATACGCTCCGCGCCGTGCTCCTCGAGCTTGGCGTCGATCAGTCGCGGAATATGCTGGAAGGTGTCGGCCCAGTCGTGGTCGCCGCAGCCGAACACGGTGAAGCGCACGCCGGCAAACGCATCGCGCGGGAGCGAGGCGCCGCTGATCCAGGCAACGAACTTGGCGGCGTTGTCGGTCGGCGTGCCGTTGTAGGACGCCGTTACGATCACGATCGCGCCCGACCTCGGCAACTCGCCGACCCGCGCATCGAGCTCGGCGACCTCCGCCGCGAACCCGTGGACCGTCGCGTCGGCCGCGATCCGGTGCGCGATGGCCTCGCAGGCGCCGGTGTTCGAGCCGTAGAGCACGAGCAGCGGCGGGCCGCTGCGGACCGCCGGCGAAGCCACCGTCTCGACGCGATCTTCCGCCGGCATTGGCGGTCGCCTGGGCAGCGCCGCCCGCGCCGTCGTCGTGGGGCGATCGCGCCGCGGCCGCACCTTGAACCGGAAGCCGGTCGGCTTGATGGTCAGCGTCTGCTTGAGCTTCAGCACGTAGCCCATGTGGTCCAGCAGTTCGAAGCGCTGAAGAATCAT
>JAFAKN010000521.1 GCA_019235415.1 Alphaproteobacteria bacterium | reverse complement strand
GAGAGCACGTCGCGGCCGAGCGAATCGGTGCCGAGCGGGAACTCGGCGTTCTCGCCCGGCCACTGGGCGGGCGGGCCGACGATATCCTGGGGGTCGCCGGGGCAGATCAGGTCGGCGCCGAGCGCGACCAGGAAGATCAGCGCGAGGATGACGACACCCGCGACGAAGGTCGGGTTGCGCAGGAAGGCGCGCAGGCGGCGTCCCTTGCGTGGCAGGGCGGCGCGAATGCCGACATCTGCGAGCTTGTCCGCGAGCTTTTCCGCTTGCACGCTCATCAGGCCGCCCCGATGCGCGGATCGAGCCAGGCGTGCAGCAGGTCGATCGCCATGTTGGCCACGATCACCAGCAGCGACGAGAGCAGCAGCACGCCCAGCAGCACGGAGAAGTCGCGCGCCAGCACGGCCTCGAGCGCCAGCCGGCCCATGCCCGGCCAGCCGAACAGCGATTCGATCACCACCGCGCCGCCCAAAAGGTTGCCGAGATGCATGCCTGCCACAGTGGTCACGGGGATCAGCGCGTTCCTGAGCGCGTGGCGCAGCTGGACGAAGAACGGGTGCAGGCCCTTGGCGTGCGCGGTGCGCATGAAATCCTGGCGCTGCACTTCGAGCATCGAGGCGCGCACCAGGCGGGCATAGACGGCGATGAAGAACGAGGCCAGCGCCAATGCCGGCAGGATCAGATGGTCGAGGCGGTCCCACACCAGCGCGAAGCCCGAGAGGTTGGCGCCGACCGTCATGCTGCCGTCGCTCGGCAGCCAGCCGAGCTTGACCGAGAACAGCACGATCGCCATCAGGCCGACCCAGAAGCCGGGCATGGAATAGAACAAGAGCACGACGACCGAGAGGATGCGGTCGGGCCAGCGGCCGGCGAAGGCGGCCATCACCGAGCCGGCGACGATCCCCAGCAGCAGGGCGAGCGCCAGCGCCGTCACCATCAGGGTCACGGTGCCGGGCAGCCGGCTCATGATGATGTCCGCGACCGACATGTTGTAGCGCGGCGAGAAGCCGAGATCGAACTGCGCGAGATGGCCGAGGAAGTTCATCAGCTGGGTCAGCACCGGCTGGTCGAGCCCGAAGCGCTCGCGCAGCGCCGCCATGGTCTCGGCGGTGGCGACGCCCGACTCCGAGGCGATCACGTCGGCGGCGTCGCCCGGCATCAGCTGCAGGAGGAGAAAGTCGAGCACGATGATGCCGAGCACCGTCGGCCCGGCATGGATCGCCGTGCGGCGCAGAGTGGCGAGGATGCGCCGGGTCATGGTCATGCTTCCTCCCCAGCTTCGCTGGGGAGGTGTCGGCGTCTTACGCCGACGGAGGGGTCATGAGTCATGAGCTTGACCCCTCCGTCCGCTGCGCGGACACCTCCCCTTCGCGGAGCCCGCGAAGGGGAGGAAGCGCTAACCATCCACCCACACATGCGCCAGGTTGCCTTCGACGCCGTCGGCGGTGAGCGAATGGTCGTGGACCTTGGCGTTGTAGATGGTGAGGAACAACGGCGAGAACACCGGGATGTCGGGCACCTCCTCGGCGACGATGCGCTGGAACTCGAAGAACATCTCCTTGCGCTTCACCGGGTCGTTCTCGACCGCGGCGCCTTCGAGCAGCGCATCGACCTTGGGGTTGTCGTAGTGCGAGCCGTTGGAGAACGGCACACCCTTCTTGAAGTTTTTAGACCAGTAGATGCGCTGCACGCCGACCGTGGGATCGAACAGGTTGGAATGGCCGTTGTAGGTGAAGTCGAAATCGCGGTCGGTGTAGATGCGCTTGACGAACGCCGAGGGATCGGCCGCGCGCACCTCGACGGCGATGCCGATCTTGCCCAACGCGGCGCGCGTGAATTCGGCGGCGCGCCGGCTCTCGTCGCCGATCGGATTGTAGTCCATCGGCACCTTGAAGCGGATCTTGTTGTCGCCGCGCGGAAACCCGGCCTCGTCGAGCAGCGCCTCGGCCTTCTTGAGGTCGAGCTTGTAGGGGCTGGGCGCGGGATCGTGGAACTCCTTCAGGCCCGGCGCGATCGGCGAGCAGCAGAGCGTGGCGTAGCCGTACATCACGGTCTTGATCATCAGCTCGCGGTCGATAGCGTGCGCCACCGCCTGGCGCACCTTCAAGTTCTTGAAGTACTGGCTGTCGAGATTGAACTGCAGAGTCGAGACGTTGTAGCTGTAGCTGGTGCCATCGGTGGTAAAGCGCAGCGACGGCACCTTCTTCAGCCGCTCGAGATCCGACAATGCTACCGGCGTGCGATAGCCGAGATCGGAGGAGCCGTTCTCGAAGGCGATCGAGCGCGCGCCGGGATCGGGCAGGAACTTGAACACGATGCGGTCGACGTAGGGCAGCGGGCCGCCCCAGTAATCGGGATTGCGCTCGTAGATGATATGGCTGCCGCGCACCCATTCCTTGAACTTGTACGGCCCGGTGCCGATCGGCGCGTTGCCGTTGGGGTTGGCCATCGGATCGGTGCCCTCGTAGACGTGCTTGGGCACGATCGGCGATTCGGCGCCGGCCAGCGCCTTGATCAGGAAGGGTGCCGGCTGGCTGAGCTCGAAGATCGCGGTCAGCGGGTCGGGCGTCTTGACCACCGTGACGTTGGCGAAGGTGTTGCGGCCGCGCGGATGCACCGTCTTCAAGAGCTGGATGGAGTAGGCGACATCGGCCGAGGTGAACGGCTTGCCGTCGTGGAACTTGACGTTGGGCCGCAGCTTGAAGGTATAGGTCTTGCCGTCAGGGCTTATCGACCATTCGGTGGCGAGCTGCGGCTTGGGCTTGATGTCGAAGTCGTATTCCAAAAGGCCTTCGCTCACCTTGGCGCCGACGGTGAGCGCCGGCGTCGCCGTCGTGGTGAGCGGCACCAGAGTCTGCGGCTCGCTGTTCTGCATGAAGTTGAGCGTGCCGCCCTTCTTCGGCGCCTCGGCCTGAAGGCGGCCGGCCAAAGCCAATGCCGACGCGCCCACAAGAGCGGCGCGCCGCGTGGTGCGGAATTTCGCGGTCATGTCGTGATCCTGTCCCAGATCGGCGGAGCTTAGAGCCGCTACCGGACAAGTGCAGCAAAATATGGGCCAGCAGAGATCAATGCTGCCGTCTCGCGCACGCCGATATTTTCATTCCGCTGCGAGGGCGAAATTCGGCAGCAAATTCGACCATGGCGCGGCGACGTCCTCTCGATGCAATCGTAAACCGATCCGTTTAGTATTGCGTGCGGAGGGCGCGATGAGGGAACAGGGTCGACGACAGATCCTGCGTGGCGCGACAGGTGCTGCCCTCGAGGACCGGACGACGCTGGCGTTTGCGAAATTGATCGAGCGCGAGTTCGGCGGATTCGTCGCGCCCCCGTAAAGACCATTTTGGTAGTCCATTCTCCAAATGGGGCGGATATTGGAAATCGTTTCCCGCCATGAGACAAAGCTTTGCGAATATGAAAAATCGTGGCGCGCCCGACGTGCCAAGATGGCCCACGGTGCGGGAAAAACAGGGGCGTTTCATGACATTGCCGGCAGCAACACTGGACCACGTGGTGATCAACGCGCGCGACGACATGGATCGCGCGGCTGACCTTTATCGGCGCCTGGGCTTCACGCTTACCGAGCGCGGCTACCATTCGCTGGGCTCGACCAATCACCTGGCGATGTTCGGCACCGATTATCTCGAGCTGATCGCCGTGCCGAAAGGCGCCACCAGCGGCCGCCTCGACCTTTTGGACTATCCCTTCGGGCTGAATGGCCTGGTGTTCGGTTCGGAGGATTCGACGGTCACCTACAACGTGCTCTCCAAGGCCGGCGTGCCGATCGAGCCGCCGGTGGAATTCACGCGGCCCGTGAACGTCGACGGCAAGCCGCACGACGCGCGCTTCAGGACCGTGCGCATGAAGGCCGGCGTGGTGCCGTACGGGCGCGTCTACTACTGTCATCACTTCACGCGCGACCTCGTCTGGCGCGACGAGTGGCGCCATCATGCCAATGGCACGGTGGCGGTGGTGCGGGCGCTGATCGTCGAGCCCGATCCCGCCAAGGGCGCCAAGCTCTATGCCGACATGTTCGGCGCCGAGGCAGTGCGCGACATCGAGGGCGGCAAGGCGGTGGTGATCGGCAATTCGCGGTTCGACATCCTGACCGCGGCCGCGCTCGGGGCGCAGGTCGGCGATGCAGCGCCCGATCCGGAAGGCCGGCCGGCCTACATGGCCGGTCTCACCTTCCGGACGCTGTCGCTGAGGAAAGCCGCGGGCGCCTTGCAGCAGGGCGGGATCGAGGGCGTCGTCGAGAAGGACGGCCGGCTGATCGTGCCGGCGAAGCAGGCGCTGAACGCGGTGCTGGAATTCGTGGAGTAGACGATGGCACGGAGTCTCCCTCCCCAGCTCCGCCGGGGAGGTATCCGCGAAGCGGACGGAAGGGTCATGGTCTTTCGGACCGCGAGCCTCGGGCTCGCTCATGTTCATCCGGCGCACTCACATGCGCCTGAAGCGCGCAGGATGCGCGCGGTCCAGAAGAGCACGACCCCTCCGTCGGCCTGTGCGGCCGACACCTCCCCAACTTCGTCGGGGATGAAGGCATGATCAAATACGACAACCAGGGCGACGCGATCTCGCGTGACGTGCCGAGCGAGGCGCTGGCGTTGATCGATTCAGGCGGCAACGGCGGCGAGCGGCGGTACAGCTACGGCGACATAATGCGGCTGAGCGGCGCCATCGCGCGCGGTCTCTTGAGGCGCGGCCTGCAGCGCGGCGATCGGGTGGCGATCCTGTCGGCCAATCGCGCCGAGTTCCTGCTCACGTTCCTGGGCACCATGCAGGCCGGCCTGGTGTCGGTGCCGGTGAACTGGAAGCTGCCGGCGGAGACGGTCGCCTACATCGTGGGCGACTGCGACGCCAAGCTTATCATCGGCGACGACACGCGGCTGGCGCTGGCGCCCGACACGGTGCCGAAGATCTCCTTCGACAGGGACTTCGCGTCATTCCTGGATGAAGGTCCCTTCACGCCGGCCAAGATGAAGCCCGAGGAGCCCGCGATGTTCCTCTACACCTCGGGCTCGACAGGCCGGCCCAAGGGCGTGGTGCTGTCGCACTACTCGCACCTGTGGGCGATGGCGCAGCGCGTGCGACGGCCGGTGCCGCAAGGGCAGCGCTCGCTGGTGGCCGCGCCGCTCTATCACATGAACGGGCTGGCGATGTGCCAGACCACTTTTAACCAAGGCGACACCGTCGTGCTGCTGCCGCAGTTCACGACCAAGGGCTACCTCGAGGCGGCCGCCGAGCACCGCGTCGGCTTTCTGACCTCGGTGCCGACCATGATCGCCATGATCCTGCGCGAGCGCGAGCTTTTGGCCAGGCTCGACCTCAGCTGCGTCGAGGCCGTCCGCATGGGCTCGGCGCCGGTGACGCAATCGTTGATCGACCAGGTGCGTACCGCCTTCCCCAAGGCGCAGATCAGCAACGGCTACGGCACGACGGAAGCCGGTCCCGTGGTGTTCGGCCCGCATCCCAAGGGTATCGCGCAGCCCGAGCTCTCGACCGGCTATCCGCATCCCGAGGTCGAGCTGCGCTTGGTACGCGACGGCAACGTTGTCGACGGAGATGATGCCGAGGGAGGCGTGCTGGAGATGAAGTGCGGCGCGCTGATGACGCACTATCACAAGCTGCCGGAGGCGACCGCCAAGGCGATGACGCCGGACGGCTTCTACCGCACCGGTGACGTGTTCCGCCGCGACGACAACGGCTTCTTCTACTTCGTCGGGCGCGCCGACGACATGTTCGTATGCGGCGGCGAGAACATCTATCCCGGCGAAGTCGAGAAGATGCTGGAGCGGCATCCCGGCATCCATCAGGCGGCCGTGCTGCCGGTGCCCGACGAGCTAAAAGGCTACAAGCCGATCGCCTTCGTGGTCAGAGCGCCGGGGACCGAGCTCGACGAGCAGGCGGTCAAGACCTATGCGCTCGCCAACGCGCCCGCCTACCAGCATCCGCGACAGGTCTTCTTCATCGACGAGATGCCGCTCGCCGGCACCAACAAGATCGACAAGCGCCAACTGGCCAAACAGATTCCAGCCGGAGGAGACATTACAGCATGAGAGCCGCAGTCGTCCGCGAGCATGGCGGACCCGACCGCCTGAACTTCGAGAAGGACTTTCCCGATCCCAAGCCCGGCGAAGGCGACGTGGTCGTCGCGGTGAAGGCCGCGTCGCTCAACTACCACGACGTCTTCACGCGCCGCGGCATGCCGGGCATCAAGGTGCCGATGCCGGCCATCATGGGCCTCGACGTGGCGGGCGAGATCGCCGAGGTCGGCCCCGGCGTCAGCGGCTGGAAGATGGGCGATCGCGTCCTGGTCGATCCCATCAACCGCGTCGAAGGCGGCCTGATGGGCGAGACGATCCATGGCGGCCTCGCCGAGCTCTGCCGCACGCGCGCCCATCAGCTGATCAGGATCCCCGACGGCGTGAGCTACACCGACGCCGCCGCCCTGCCCTGCGCCTACGGCACCGCGCTGCGCATGATGACCACCAACGGCCATGTGGCGGCGGGCGAGAAGGTGCTGATCCTGGGCGCCTCGGGCGGCGTCGGCGTGTGCTGCCTGCAGATCGCCAAGCTGGCCGGCGCCGAGGTGATCGCCTGCGCCGGCACCGACGCCAAGGCCATGCGCCTGATCGAGCTCGGCGCCGACAAGACCATCAACTACATCACCCACGACTTCCAGGACGAGGTCTACAAGCTCTACGGCAAGCCGACGCGGCGCGGCGGCGGCACCGACCGCGGCGTCGACGTCGTGGTGAACTACACCGGCGGCGACACCTGGGTGAAGTCGCTGAAAGTCCTGAAGGTGGGTGGCCGGCTGCTGACTTGCGGCGCGACCGCGGGCTTCGATCCCAAGGAGGACATCCGATTCATCTGGACCTTCGAGCTGAAGGTCCTGGGCTCCAACGGCTGGGCGCGCTCCGACGTCGAGACGCTGCTCAAGCTCGTGCAGGAGGGCAAGCTGAAGGTGCTGGTCGACAAGGTCTTCCCGCTCGCCGAGGCGCGCGAGGCGCTGCGCGTCATCGAGGACCGCGAGGTGTTCGGCAAGATCGTGGTGGCGCCGTGACGACGAAAGACAGCGAGACCAAGCCGCCGCTGACGGCGGACGAGCTGCAGAAGATGCTCGACCATTCGCCGTTCATCGCCTTCCTCGGCCTGAAGGTCACCGAGGCCGATGCCAAGAACGAGCAGGTCACCATGACCTGCGCCATGCGGCCGGAGTTCGAGCGCGGCGCCGGCACCGGCCAGTGGCACGGCGGGCCGCTCGCCGCGATCATCGACACGGTCGGCGATTACGCACTGATCATGCTGCTGCGGCGCGGCTTGCCGACCATCAACTTCCGCGTCGACTACCTCCGTCCTGCCATAAAGACCGGGTTGGTGATCACCGCGAAGGTGCGGCGCGCCGGCAAGAGCGTCGGCGTGGTCGACGTCGACGTG
>JAFAKN010000750.1 GCA_019235415.1 Alphaproteobacteria bacterium | reverse complement strand
TCTCGGTCTCTCCCACCGTCGGCGGCAGCGGCCATTGGGTCGCGATGAAGTGCGTGTCGGTCAGGTCCTCGAGCAGCAGATGCCAGGTCGAGCCGTCGAATGCGGCGTCGGCATCGAAGCAACGCGGCAGCAGGCCCCGCGGTGGTGCCGGGGCCACTGTGGCGTAGAAAGCGACCTCGCGGCGGCCGCTGTCCATCGCCGCGCCCGCACTGCCCGGCAGGCCGGTCTTCAGGTAAAGACTTCGTGGCGCGTTCTCGCCGGCGTCTTTGTATTCGACTACCAGGCGATGGAGGCGAGACAGCACCGTCGGAAAGCTATGGACGGACCGCACCGAGGTCACCCGGCCGTCGGGCAAGACACCAGCCGCGCGCAGCATTGTGGTGAGTCGAACGGGCTCGATGGCCGCGGGCAGGGCGTGCGTGGTCATGCCGGATCAGCCTACAGTGGCCCCGCAGAGGGAGAAACCACGCGATGAAAATCAGGACATTGGCAGTTCTCGCGGGAATCTTGTTGTCACTGCCATGGGCGACGCGTTCGGCGATGGCGCAGCCGGCTTGCGTGACCCAGAACATGGCCGTACCGCCGGGCGCCAACACGAGCGACAGGGCTTCGCCATTCTTCATCGATACGACGGGCCTCGATTTCACTACCAAGCCGCCGACCCGTGACCCTAAAAACTCACTCTATCCGAAGGCGACGGAGCTGGGGGACGGCACGCTGCCGGCGGCAAGCGCGGACGGCAATTTCATCATCGGCCCGACGCATGCACCGGCGCCCGAGACCATGGCCAAGCCCGGGGTCCCGCAGGGCACCACGGTGTCTTTCACCCTGTCGTCGGACGACAGCACGATCTACAACCCCGGCCTGATCCGCGACGACGTGCCGGGCTGCACCAACAGCTCGATCATGGCAACGACGACGACGAGCGCCGACAAGTCGAACATGATCGTCACCACCAGCCATCCCGGCACGTGGACGCGCCAAATCCAGGTCTATGTCCCGGCGAACTACGTGCGCGGCAACGAGATGCCGTTCATCGTGCTCGGCGACGGCGGCTCGACCGCCTACAAGGACCTCTCCGCCATCCTCGACAATTTGATCGAGCAGCGCCGCATCCCACCGATGATTGCCATCCAGATCGGCAACGGCGGGCAGGACGCGCAGGGCAGCCAGCGCGGGCGCGAGTACGACGCGGTGTCGGGCGTCTACACGCAGTTCGTCGAGCGCGAAGTGCTGCCGTTGGTGGAGCAGCAGGCTGGCGTGAAGCTCACGAAGAATCCCGGCGGGCGGGCGACGCTTGGCCTGAGCTCGAGCGGTGCCGCGGCCTTCACTATGGCCTGGTTCCATCCCGAGCTCTATCGCCGGGTGTTGGCCTATTCGCCGACCATGGTGAACCAGCAATGGCCGTACGATCCGTCGCTGCGCGGTGGTGCCTGGGAATATCACAGCCCCTGGGCGGGACCGGCCGGCCCCAACCTCAACGTCAAGACGGGCAACGTGATCTCGCCTTCCGGTCCGCCGGGCTCGCCGCTGATCCCGAGCGTGGCCGCCAAGCCGATCCGGTTCTGGTTCGAAGTCGGCGACCAGGATCTCTTCTATCCCAACCCGGTCATGGCCGACGGGATGCATGACTGGGTCCTGGCCGCCGAGCTCATGGCGAAGGTGCTGGCCGACAAAGGCTATCACTACCAGTTCGTGTTCGCGCGCAACGCCAAGCACGTCGACCGGCCGACCGTTGCGCAAACCCTGCCGGCGGCCCTCGAATGGCTGTGGAAGGGATATCCGGCCCCATAGCTGCGAAGCCATCGCCTGGTCGGCGACGGCGATGCTGTCGATTCGGCGTCGACCAGTGTGGCAGCGACCTGCTGCAGGCCTGAAGCCGTAGGCATCGCCCTTGAGGGTACCAAACAGTTCCTGGGCGGAGCGCCTGTCGCGTCGCCCGTAGGATGCCGGCCACCGCCCCCAGGTCGCAGACCAGCCGGTTGGGACGAAGGCTAGCAAGATGCTCGGGTCTCATGGGTGCCCCATTGGGTACGAAGCGGGGCTAGTGTATCGCGCGCGCACGACCGGGCGTGATTGGAGGAGGGACCCGTGGGACCGAAATTGGTCGACTATCTCACCTATGAGCCGGAAGAGGGCGGAATCCTCTGGATAGGTTCAAAGCCAGCCCTGGCGAGCAACCGCGCTCGGCGGCTTCCAGGTCTACGCGTCTGGGTGATTGCGCAAGCCTTGCCAAGCAGGCGCCGCCGGTGGTCAAGTCACGACGACGGCGGCAGCGATGATGGTGGCTTGACATGAGCGACGTGAAGATCCTGGCCAAAGGCCTCGGCTTCCCCGAAGGTCCGGTGGCGATGCCCGACGGGTCGGTGGTGCTGACCGAGATCCGTAACAACCGCTGCTCGCGGGTGGCGGCCGACGGCAAGGTGTCGCTGTTCTCGGCGACCGGCGGCGGCCCGAACGGGTTGGCGATCGGACCCGACGGCGCCTTTTATCTCTGCAACAACGGCGGCAGCCGCTATGTCGAAGGCATATCGATGGGGCAGGGGCCGCATCCGAACTACAAGCACGGGTCGATCCAGCGGCTCGACGCCCGGACGGGCGATGCCAAGACGCTCTACGTCGAATGCGCCGGCCACTATCTCAGCGCGCCGAACGACATCGTGTTCGACAGCGAGGGCGGCTTCTACTTCACCGACCTCGGCAAGCGCTATGCCCGCCATCGCGACCATGGCGGCGTGTACTATGCGCTGCCGGACGGGTCGAAGATCACCTGCCTCGCCTATCCGATGCTGAGCCCCAACGGTTGTGGCCTGTCGCCCGATGGCAAGGTTCTCTACGTGGCCGACACCGAGAGTGCGCGGTTGTGGGCGTTCGATGTCGTGGGGCCGGGCGCCATCGCCAAGCCGGCAGGACATGCCGCGCACAGCGGACGCGTGATCGGCGGTGCGGCCGGACCGGCGCGGTTCGACAGCCTGGCGGTGCTGCAGAACGGCAACATCGCGGTCGCGACCTTGACCACGGGAAAGATCACCGAGTTCGCGCCGTCGGGCGCCATCGTGCGCGAGGTCGCGATGCCCGACACCTATCCGACCAACATCTGCTTCGGCGGGCCGGACATGCGCACGGCCTACATCACGCTGTCGGATCAAGGCCAGCTTGGCGTCACGCGGTGGCCCGAGCCCGGGTTGAAGTTGAACTTTGCGTGAGGCGGAGCGCGAGCCGATTCCCCGCCGCCGGCAACATCGGCAGACTTCGCCGCCGTTGCCGAACGTTTGGAAGGGGAGAGACATGCAGCGAGCAGTGTTGTGGGCCGGCCTTTGCGCCGCCGCTCTCGTTGCCCAGCAGGGCGCCGCGCAAGCCGCCGACCTGTCGCTGGCCCGCCTGGATTGCGGCACGCCGCAAGCGCCGACCGCCGTCAACCAGCGCATGTCGGACACCTATGCCTACGGCGACCTGAAGCTGCAGCTGGTCTACAGCTGCTATCTCATCAAGCACGGCGACGACTATCTGCTGTGGGACGCGGGGCACGCCATGACCACGCCCAACGTCGCCCCCAAGGTGAGCCTGGTCGACCAGCTGGCCAAGATCGATCTCAAGCCGGAGCAGATCAAGTACGTCGGCATCAGCCATTATCACGGCGACCACGTCGGCCAGGTCGGCTCGTTTCCCAAGGCGACGCTGCTGATCGGCAAGGGAGACTGGGACGTGCTGACCAGCGCCAAGCCGCCGGAGGGCGTCAATTCCGCGCCGTTCGCCAACTGGATCAAGGGCGACGGCAAGGTCGAGCCGGTGCCGCTCGACAAGGACGTGTTCGGCGACGGCAGCGTGATCATGCTGTACACGCCGGGGCACACGCCGGGCCATCACAGCCTGCTGGTCAAGCTCGCGCAAATGGGGCCAGTGGTGGTCAGCGGCGACCTCGCGCACTTCCGCGAGAACTACGACAGCAACGGCGTGCCGGCGTTCAACACCGATCGTGCCCAGTCGCTGGCGTCGCTGGATCGCGTCAAGAAGATCGTTGCCAATTCAAAGGCGACCGTCATCCTCCAGCACGACGCCCGCGACGTGGACAAGTTGCCGGCGTTCCCGGCCTCGGCAAAATAGCGGCGCGTCGCCGAGCACCACGCGGGCCGCAAGCACGAGGGGAGAGCGGATGAAGGATCTGGCTGGGAAAGCGGCGTTCGTGACAGGGGCGGCGTCGGGCATCGGGCTCGGGATCACGACCGCGCTCGCGCAAGCGGGCGTCAAGGTGATGCTCTGCGACATCGAGGAAGCGGCCCTCGCCAAGGCGATCGAAGGCCTCAAGCGCACCAACGCCGACGTAGCGTCGGTGAAAGCCGACGTTTCGCTCAAGGCGGAGCTGCAGGCGGCGGCCGAAGAGACCCGCGCCCGCTATGGCAATGTCCACATCCTGGTCAACAATGCCGGCGTGGTCGGCGCCGGGCCGTACGGCACGTGGACCGACAACGGCTGGAGCTGGACGCTCGGCGTCAACCTCATGTCGGTGATCTGGGGCATCGAGATCTTCGGGCCGATGATCGA
>JAFAKN010000492.1 GCA_019235415.1 Alphaproteobacteria bacterium | reverse complement strand
GCGCGTTCTTCGCGGCATCTGAGGTGCAGGACGCCTTCGGCCACAGCCAGCTCGGCGGGGTGGCGCCCCTCCTCACCAACCTGATCGGCGCACGGCTCGGTTGCCGGTGCCATTGGGCCGTCCCCGATTATCTCCAGCGCTCGGCGCGGCACATCGCCTCCAGAACCGACGTCGAGCAGGCCTACGCCGTCGGCTGTGCGGCGGTCGAATTCGCCGCCGCCGGAAGAAGCGGCGTGATGCCGGCGATCCGCCGGCTGAGCGATTCGCCTTATCGCTGGGACATCGTCGAGGCGCCGCTCTCGGAGGTCGCCAACCGCGAGAAGCTCTTGCCGGCGGAGTTCATCAGCGCCGACGGCTTCGGCATCACCGAAGCGGCCCGCCGCTACCTGGCGCCGCTGATCGCCGGCGAAGCCTATCCGCCGTACAAGGACGGCCTGCCCGACTACGTGAAGCTGCAGAACGCGCCGGTGCCGAAGAAGCTCGCGCGGGAGTTCGCGGTCTGAGGCAAGCCGGGCGCATGTTCCCGCGCGCCCCCATCCACGAAGTCCTATCGCGGTATACGACCGGTATGCGGCATACTGCAGCCGACCGTGAACCAAGAGGGAGGCTCGCCGTGGCCGGGACGACCATGACCGGGATGACGATTACCGGGATGACCCCTACCGGGATGAGCAGGCGCCTGTTGCTGGCGGGAACCACCGCCGCACCCTTCGCCGGCTGGGTACGCCTTGCCGGCGCCGCCACCCCGAAGGACACCGCCGTCTTCGCCAAGCAGATCGACGACATCATCTCGCTCGATCCGCATGAGAGCTACGAGCTGTCCGGCGGGGAAATCTGCGCCAACGTCTACGATCGGGTGTTGCGCTACGAGGCGGAGGACCACAGCAAGCTGACGGGCGGCGTTGCCGAATCGTGGACCGTATCGCCGGACGGCAAGACGCTGGCCTTCAAGATCCGCCCCAACCTGAAATTCCACTCGGGCGCGCCGGTGACCGCGGAGGATGTGGAATTTTCCCTCCAGCGGGTCGTGCTGATCGCCAAGACGCCGGCCTTCCTGCTCACCCAACTCGGCTGGACGAAGGCCACCGTCAAGGACCTGGTGAAAGCCAGCGGCGACACGGTGACCGCCAAGATCACCGAGGATTTCGCGCCCTCCCTGGTGCTGAACCTGATGAGCTCCATTGTCGCTTCGGTGGTGGAAAAGAAGGTGGCGCTGGCGCACGAGACGAACGGCGACATGGGGAACGGCTGGCTGAAGACCAACTCGGCGGCGTCCGGCGCGTTCAGGCTGGTCGCGTGGAAGGCCAACGAAAGCGTCAGCCTGGAGGCCAATCCCGAGTTCCGTCTGGGCGCGCCGTCGCTGAAACGCGTGGTCGTGCGCCATGTGCCGGAGCCGGCCTCGCAGCGCCTGCTGCTCGAGAAGGCGGACGCCGACTTCGCCCGCGACCTGACGCCGGACCAGATCAAGCCGCTGGCCGGCAACCCGGACATCAAGGTGGAGTCCTTCAAGGCGGCCAACACCTTCTACATGGGCCTGAACCTGGGCTACGAGCCGCTGGCCAACCCCAAGGTGCGCCAGGCCATGAAGATGCTTGTCGACTACGACGGCATGGTGAAAAGCTTTTTAGCCGGCCGCTTCTTCGTGCAGCAGAGCTTCCTGCCGATCGGCTTCTTCGGCGCCATCGCCTACGCGCCCTTCACGCTCGACGTGGCGAAAGCCAAGGCGCTGCTGGCCGAAGCCGGCTATGCCGACGGCTTCCCGGTCAAGATGGCCGCACCCAACGTCTCGCCGTGGACCGAGATTTCGCAATCCGTGCAGCAGACCATGGGCCAGGCCGGCATCAAGGTGTCGATCGAGCCGATGGAGCTGAAGGCAGTGATCGGCCAGTACCGCGCCCGCAACCACCAGATCGCCATGCTCTCCTGGGGGCCGGATTATTTCGATCCGCACACCAACGCCGACAGCTTCGTGCACAACGACGACAACTCCGACAATCCGAAGATCAAGCCGATCGCCTGGCGCAACAAGTGGCTCATTCCCGACATCACCAAGGAGATGCTGGCCGCGGCAAGGGAGCTCGACACCGAGAAGCGCGCCGAAGAATACGCCGCGCTGCAGAAGAAGGTGACCGACGACGGCCCGTACATCTTCATGTTCCAGAACAATATCCAGGTGGCGCGGCGTGCGACGGCGACCGGGTACAACCCCGGCATCACCGGAGACCAAAGCTTCTTTCGCACCATCAGGAAGTCCTGACGCGTTGAGCGACCGAGCCGCTCCCGCCCTCGTCAACCGATCGCGCGCCTGGGGCCGGGCCAGGAGCTTGTCCAACCGGATCGCGGGCAGCCTGCTCTCTGTTGGGCTCACGTTCCTCGGGCTCACTTGCGTCACCTTCTTCATCGGCCGGGTGATCCCGATCGATCCGGTGCTGGCCATCGTCGGCGACAAGGCCTCGCCCGAGACTTATGCGCGAGTGCGAGCCGAGATCGGGCTCGACCTGCCTCTCCCGGTGCAATACTGGCGCTACCTGGTGAAGGTGCTGCACGGCGACTTCGGCAATTCCGTCATCACCTCGCACCCCGTGCTGCAGGACCTGCTGCAGGTCTTCCCCGCCACCCTGGAGCTGGCGCTGCCGGCCTTGCTCATCGGCGTGATGGTCGGCGTGCCGATGGGCGTCGTGGCCGCGACCCATCGCGGCCGCTGGCCGGACCAGGTGATCCGCCTGCTGTCGCTGCTCGGCTATTCCATGCCGGTATTCTGGCTCGGCCTGGTCGGCCTGCTGCTGTTCTACGCCGTGCTCGGCTGGGTGGGCGGGCCGGGCCGGCTCGATGTCGCCTTCGACGACATCGTGAGCCCGGTCACCGGCATCATCACCATCGATAGCCTGCTGGCCGGTGAATACGAGGTGTTCTGGAACGCGCTCTCGCACCTCGTACTGCCCGCCTCCATCCTCGGCTACCTGTCGCTCGCCTACATCGCGCGGATGACCCGCAGCTTCATGCTGGGCCAGTTGCGCCAGGAATATGT
>JAFAKN010000426.1 GCA_019235415.1 Alphaproteobacteria bacterium | reverse complement strand
GACAGGCCAAGCCCCGAATGCTGGCCGAAGTGCTCGGTCGGCCGCTGCGAGTAGAAGCGCTCGAAGATCGATTCCAGGTTCTCTTCCGGAATGCCAGGCCCCTCGTCGTCGATGGTGACGACGAACGGCCCGCCGCGCGGCTGGCGGCTGAGCTCGACCAGGAGCCGCGAGCCCGGCGGGCTGAACGACAGTGCGTTGTAGATCACGTTGCGGAACACCTGGCCGTAGCGACCGTCATGGCCGTGCGCCGTGAACGGCGGGTTGGCGGCGAGGCGGAACTCGACGGCGACATTGGATTTCTGGACAGCGGTGATGCCGTAGTGCTGGACCATGTCGCGCAGCAGCTTCTCGAGGTCGAGCGTCTTGACCTCGCCGCGCATCAGCTCGGCGTCCAGCCGCGAGGCGTCGGAGATGTCGGAGATCAGCCGGTTCAACCGGTTGATGTCGTCCATCACGATCGACATCAGCTTGTCGCGCCGCACCGGGTCGAGGTCGGGCCGCGCCGCCATCTCGATCGCCGAGCGCAGCGACGTGAGCGGGTTCTTGAGCTCGTGCGCCACGTCGGCGGCAAAGCTCTCGATGGTGTTGAGCCGCTGCCACAAGGCGTCGGTCATCGAGCGCAGCGCGTCGTTGAGATCGCCGATCTCGTCGCCGCGCTTGCCGAGGTCGGGAATTTCCGGCCGGCTTTCGCGCGCCAGCCGGATCTCGTCGGCGGCACGCGCCAGGCGCACGATCGGCTGCGTGATGGTGCCCGCGAGGTAGAGCGACAAGAGCACGGTGATGCCTAGCGCCGCGGCGGCGATCACCATCATGTCGTAGCGCACTTCACGCAGGGAAGCGGCGATGGCGCGGTTGTCGCGCATCAGCATCAGCGCGCCCAGGATCTGCTTGTAGCGCTGGATCGGCACGGCGGCGCTCATCATCAGGCGGCCGTCCGGCGCCACGCGCACCGCCGAGGCATTGAACCCGCGCAAGGCACTGCCCGCCTCGGGAAAATCCCGCGTGGTGGGCACGCTGCGCTCGACGTATTCGGGAAAGCGGTCGGCGCGCGACAGCTGGCGGGCAATCCAGTCGGCGATGCGCTCCATGATCTCGGGCGCGCCGGTCTCGGGCACCTCGGGGGGCGGCAGCGGCATGACGTGGATGCGGCCGGCGTCGCTCAGCACCGCCGAGTCGCCCAAAAGCTCGCCGGTCTCGCTGAACAGCCGGGCGCGCACGCCGGTCGGGCGCACCAGGCGGGTCAGGAGCTGCCGCGCGGCGTCGGCATCCAGGCGGTTGACCGAGGTCTCGTCACCCGCAACGGCGACCTCGCCGATGCCGGCCGCCACCATCTCGCCCTGCACGGTGAGCGAGGCGAGCTCGGCGTCTATGAGCTCGTCCTCGTAGTCGCTGAGATAGACCGCGCCCAGCGCCAGCAGGGCAACCGGCACGATGTTCAGCAGCAGGATGCGACGGGTGAGCGGCGAATAGCGCCGGGTGGCGCGGCGGCGGCGCAAGAGCGATGGCGATTCGCTGGTCCGCGGCGTCGCGACCCCGGCGCGGGAGCCCAAAACCGCCGCGATGCGCGAGGCGAGCCGCTGCAGCCCGAGCCAGCGGCGCGCGGGCTCACGAGTCGCGGTATCGGTATCCGATGCCATAGAGCGTTTCGATCTGCTCGAACTCGGTGTCGACCTCACGGAACTTGCGCCGCACCCGCTTGATGTGGCTGTCGATCGTGCGGTCGTCGACGTAGATCGTCTCGCCGTAGGCGGCGTCCATCAGCTGGTCGCGGTTCTTGACGTGACCGGGTCGTTCGGCGAGCGACTTCAGCAGCAGGAACTCGGTGACCGTGAGGTGCACCTCTTTGGTCTTCCAGGTGCATTGATGCCGGCTGGGATCGAGCACCAGTTCGCCGCGCACGATGCGCTCGGCCTGGCCCTCGCCCTTGGCCGTGCCGGAATCCGCTCGCCGCAACACCGCGCGGATGCGCTCGAGCAGCAGCCGCTGCGAAAAGGGCTTGCGGATGAAGTCGTCGGCGCCCATGCGCAGGCCCAGCACCTCGTCGATCTCCTCGTCCTTCGAGGTAAGGAAGATCACCGGGAACTGCTGCGTCTTGCGGATCCGGTTGAGCAGCTCCATGCCGTCCATCCGCGGCATCTTGATGTCGAAGATGGCGAGGTCGGGCGGCGCCTGGTTGAGGCCTTCCAGGGCAGTGGCGCCGTCGTTGTAGGTCTTGACTTGGAAGCCCTCGGTCTCGAGCAGCATCGACACCGAGGTGAGGATGTTGCGGTCGTCGTCGACCAGGGCGATGTTCTTGCGCACGGCTTGGGCTCTCCTAGGGCAGAGGGGCAATCGTACCATACACCGGCCGGTTGCTGCCGCTGCCCGAATCTGCCATCCGTATAAAGCATTTAACCCCTTTTTCCCCGGACACAATGACCCATGACACGGCCCGTGCAATTCGCGACCTGTTGCGGGGGCGCGACCGGGCGGTGCTGGCGACCGCCTTGCCGGCAGAAGGGAGCCCGTGGCCGTATGCGTCGCTGGTGCTGGTTGCGCTCGATCACGGCCTGTCGCCCATCCTGCTGCTGAGCGACCTTGCCGAGCACAGCAAGGCGATCGCCGGCGAGCCACGGGCCTCGCTGCTTTTCGACGCGACCGGCGGCCTCGAGCAGCCGCTGACCGGGGCGCGCGCCACCGTGCTGGGACGCGCCGAGCGGACGGCGGACGAGCGGGTGGTGCGGCGCTTCCTGGGCCGCCATCCCGACGCTGGGATGTATGCCGGTTTTGCCGATTTCCACTTCTACCGGCTATTGGTTGAGCGCGTCCATCTGGTGGCAGGCTTCGGCAAGATCAGCTGGCTCGGCGCCGCAGAGCTCTTGCCCCCGAATGTCCACGGGCTCGCCGAGGCCGAACCGGAGATCATTCGGCACATGAACGAGGATCACGCCGACACCCTCGAGCTCTACGCCGCCAAGCTGCTGGGCCTGGCTGGCGGCTCATGGAGGATGACCGGCATCGACGCCGAAGGGCTCGATCTGCGCCGCGGCGGTCAGGTTGCCCGCCTGGGCTTCGACGCCCCGCTCCGCAGTGCGGGTGAAGTCCGCAAGGTGCTGGTCGACCTGGCGGCCCGGGCGCGGCGCGAATGACTTTCGCGCCGCAGCATTGCTGTTCGCGGCTGCGGGAGCGAAGACGCACATTTCCGCACGGACTGTCGCAAGCTCTTGCCATGTTGCGTGAAGGCCATTAGCGCAGGGAACGGATCGGCGGGAGGGATCGTTTCCTTGGGTTGTTATTTCCCCAAAAAACCGAGCGTTGGAATTTCACTAGCAGGAGAAACGCCGTGAAGCAGGCGGGCTTCGTCGTACCCAAAACTGGACTCGAGGTTCTAGGGTTGAAGAACCTCGGCAGCGTTCGCTGGAATCTCTCGGTTCCGGCGCTTTATGAGGAAGCCGTTCGTCGTGGAGAAGGGCGTGTCGCCGATGGCGGGGCGCTGGTGGTGAACACCGGCGTCCATACCGGCCGCTCGCCCAACGACAAGTTCTTCGTCGAGGACGGCGCGACCAAGGGCAAGATCGACTGGGGCAAGACCAACAAGCCGATCGACCCGCAGCGCTACCGCGCGCTGTACAATCGCATGCTGGCCTATGCCCAGGGCCACGACCTGTTCGCCCGCGACTGCTGGGCCGGCGCCGATCCCGACCATCGCATCGGCGTGCGGGTGGTGACCCAGACCGCGTGGCACAACCTGTTCGCCCGCAACATGTTCCTGCGGCCGCGGCCGGAGGAGCTCGAAGGCTTCAAGCCCGATTTCACCATCCTCGACCTGCCGGGCTTCCAAGCCGACCCCAAGCTCGACGGCACGGCTTCGGACTGCGCCATCCTGGTGAACTTCACCGACCGCGTCGTGGCGATCTGCGGCACCTGGTACGCGGGCGAGGTCAAGAAGTCGGTGTTCACCCTCCTGAACTACCTGCTGCCCGAGAAGAACGTGCTGCCGATGCACGCGTCGGCCAATATCGGGCCCAAGGGCGACGTGGCGATCTTCTTCGGTCTCAGCGGCACGGGGAAGACCACGCTGTCGGCCGACCCGTCGCGTACCTTGCTGGGCGACGACGAGCACGGCTGGGGCGAGCTCAGCCTGTTCAACTTCGAGGGCGGCTGCTACGCCAAGGTGATCAAGCTCAGCCGCGAGGCCGAGCCCGAGATCTACGCCACGACCGAGCGCTTCGGCACCGTGCTCGAGAACGTCGTGATGGATCCGGCGACCGGCACGCTCGACCTCGACGACGGCCGCCACACCGAGAATACGCGCGCCTGCTATCCGCTCGACTTCATTCCCAACGCCTCGCCGTCGGGCATCGCCAGCACGCCGGAGAACAACGTCATGCTGACGGCCGACGCCTTCGGCGTGCTGCCGCCGATCTCGCAGCTCAGTCCCGAGCAGGCGATGTACCACTTCCTGTCCGGCTACACGGCGCGTGTCGCCGCCACCGAGAAAGGCGTGACCGAGCCGCAGGCGACCTTCTCGACCTGTTTCGGCGCACCTTTCATGCCGCGCCATCCGACCGTCTACGCCAAGATGCTGGGCGAGAAGATGGCGCGCCAGCACGTGAAATGCTGGCTGGTCAACACCGGCTGGTCGGGCGGCGGCTTCGGCGTCGGCGAGCGCATGGCGATCCGCCACACGCGCGCTATGGTGCGGGCGGCCCTCGACGGCACGCTCGCGACGGCGGCGAGCGCACGCGACCCGCACTTCGGCATGCAGGTTCCGGCGGCTTGCCCGGACGTTCCGGCCGAGGTGCTGAACCCGTGCAACACCTGGCGCGACAAGACGGCCTACGAGCGCGCCGCGCGCGACGTCGCCCAACGCTTCGAAGCCAACTTCCGTCAGTTCGAGCCGCACGTCGACGGCAAGGTCAAGCAGGCCGCAATCCGGGCGGCGGCTTAACGGCGGGATCCGCAGGATACGACCTCATCCTGAGGAGCGCCCGAAGGGCGCGTCTCGAAGGATGGGCAACGAACGGGGTCGTTCGCACCCTTCGAGACGCCACGCTTTGCGTGGCTCCTCAGGGTGGGGTGTGCCACAGCGCGGCGAGGTGCCTTTGGCCGGACCCGCGGGAGCGGGGTATGATGCTCCGGCCGTGAGCACGCAGACTTCAGCCGCCGGCGCCGCGCGGCGTCACTTGCGCATGCCGCTCATCGTGGCGTTGGCGCTGGCGTTCGTTTCGTTGGCCGTGATTTCCGGCATCGCCTACATCGTCGTGCTGGCGGGTGCGACGGGCACGGCGGAACGGTTGCTGGTCGACAAGGCGCAGCGTGTCGTGGACGAGCAGGTCCGCGTGGTGCACAGCCGCCTCGATCCCGTCCAGGAACACCTCGAGATGATTGCGGCGCTGGCCGCCAGCGGTCGCCTCGACATCCATTCCGCGGTCGACATGCGCGAGGCGCTGTGGGCCATGATGACCAAGGTGCCGGCCATCTCGGCCGCTGCCTTCGCCACCTTCGACCTGCAATTGGACCGGGTGGTTCGCCGCCCCGACGGCAGCGTGCTGCGCGACGTCGTTCCGCTCGGTGAGCTGCCCAACGTCCTGGCGCAATTCCGCCAGATGCAGACCTCGCATCGTACCTTCTGGGGCTCTCTCTTCTGGAGCCAGACCCAGGACCAGCCGGTGCTCAACGTGCGCACGCCGGTGCGACGGATAGACGACGCCTTCATCGGCGGCTTGTACGCCACGGTGACCCTGGGCGATTTCTCCTATCTGCTGGGTCGAGACGAGCCCGGCAGCCACTTCTTCATCCTGGTCGGCCGAGACAACGTTTTGGCGCATCGTCGCCTGGTCGATTCGCGCGGCCTTGGGCTTTCCGAGGAGCATCCGCTGCCGACCATCAAGCAGGTCGACGACCCGGTGCTGGCGCGGATCTGGGATCCGGCGGTGCGCGACGCGCAGATCGATCGCGCGCTCGGCAAGCTCGGCCATGTTGTGGAGGCCGAGGGCCGGCGCTGGGTGTTCGTCTATCGCGAGCTGCGCTTCTTTGGCCCCGAGCCTTGGCTCGTCGGGCAGTATTTCCCGCTCGAGGAGGCGACCGGCGATCTCGACCGCTTGACCAACGGCGCCATCGTCGGCGCCGGCACGCTCGCCTTCGCCGCCCTGCTGGCGCTGTTCATCGGGCTCAGCATGGCGCGCTCGATCCGCACCATCACCTCGGCCGCCGAGGCGATCGAGCGGCTGGAGTTCGACGCGCCGTTCGGCCGCCGCTCGCGCCTGCGCGAGATCGACGACGCCGGCCACAGCCTCGACAAGGCGCGAGGCGCGCTGAAATGGTTCGGCGCCTACGTGCCGCACCGCCTCGTCTTCCGCCTGATGGAGCTGGGCGAGGACGCCGTGCGCTCGCGCAAGCGCGACGTCACGGTGATGTTCACCGACATCGTCGAGTTCACCCCGCACGCCGAGGACCTCGCCGAGCAGGACACCGCCGACCTGCTCAACCACCATTTCGCCCTGGTCGGCGCCTGCATCGAGCGCGAGCAGGGCGTCATCGACAAATACATCGGCGATTCGGTGATGGCGGTGTGGGGCGGTCTGTCGCGCATGGAGGACCATGCCGACCATGCCGTGCGCGCCGCGCTCGAGATCGCCCAGGTGATCCGCGAGGACAACGCGACGCGGCGCGCTGCCGGCAGGCCACCGATCCGTGTGCGCATCGGCTTGCACTCCGGGCCGGTGGTGGTGGGCAACATCGGCGCGCCGGGCCGCGTCAATTTCACGGTGGTCGGCGACACGGTGAACGTGGCGAACCGCTTCGAGCAGCTCGGCAAGGAGTTCATGAGCGACGGCGACGAGATCGTGGTCCTGGCCAGCGCCGCGACCCTGGCTGCGATCAAGGACCGGCCGAGCCTCGGGGCCGAGCTGCCCGAGCCGGTGATCCGCAGTGTCAAGGGCCACGAAGATCCGGTGAAGGTCTACCGCCTCGTTTGACATGCTGGACGCCGCGCATGAGCCCCCGGTAGTGTGCCGGCCGTTCGAGTGCGGCGGGGGTGTGCAATGAAACGGCGCCAGCTGTTGATCGGGTCGGGCGCGGCGGTCGCCATGGTCATCGGCAGCCACGGGCTGCGCGCGCAGGACGCCAACAAGCCCTTCACGTCCGAGCAGCTCGACCAGATGCTGGCACCCATCGCGCTCTATCCCGACGCGCTGCTCGCCCAGGTGCTGATGGCGGCAACCTATCCCTTGGAGGTGGTCGAGGCGGCGCGCTGGTCGCAGGCGCATCCGACCCTCAAGGGCGACCAGGCGGTCCAGGCCGTGAAGGACCAGAGCTGGGATGTCAGCGTGAAGTCGCTGACGGCCTTCCCGCAGACGCTCGAGATGATGAGCAACAAGCTCGATTGGACCCAGAGGATCGGCGACGCCATGATCGGCCAGCAGAAGGAGGTGGCCGACTCGATCCAGCGCCTGCGCGCCAAGGCGGCCGCCGCCGGCAACCTCAAGAGCACGCCGCAGCAGAAGGTCACGACCCAGGCCGCCCCGTCGGGCGGCAGCAGCGCCATCGTGATCGAGCCGGCCAATCCGGAGACGATCTACGTCCCCTACTACAATCCCAACGTGGTCTACGGGACATGGCCTTATCCGGCCTATCCGCCGTCCTACTATCCGCCGCCGCCCAACTACGCAGCCGCCACCGCGATGACCGGACTGCTGATGTTCGGCCTGGGCGTGGCGGCCGGTGCGGCGATGTTCGGCGGATGGCATTGGGGGTGGAGCGGCAGCGGCTGGGGCAACAGCTACACCTCGGTCAATGTCAACAAGGCGGTCAACATCAGCGCCAACAACTTCGACGCCAACCGGTACCGCGACGGCCAGTGGCAATTCGATCCGGCGCATCGCGACGGTGTGCCGTACCGGACGGAGGCCGAGCGCCAGCAGTACAACCAGGTCCGCCCGGACGCCCAGCAGCGCGAGCAGTTCCGCGGCCAGCTGGAGAACCGCAACCAGGCCAACCAGGAGGCCAACCGCCAGGCGGCGCGCAACGACGTCGCCAATCGCGAAAACCGGCCGGCCGAGCCCCAGCGTCCGGCGGAATCACGACCCGCGGAGCCGCGTCCGGCGCAAAGCTCGGCGTGGCGGGGCGACGAAGGCCGGGGCACGAGCGCCTTCCAGGGCATCGAACGCGGCGGCGACGTCAACCGCGACTATGACCGCGGCAGCCAATCGTGGGGTAACCGCAGCTTCAGCGGCGGCAGTTTTGGCGGCCATCCGGGAGGGTTTCGGCGATGAAGCCCCTGTTTTTTCGTCGCGCCGGCCTGATCCTGCTTGTCCTGCTGGGCGCGGTGGCACCCGCGAGCGCGCAGCCCGCGGCTCAGCCGGCCGCTCAACCGGCAGCCCAACCGGCAGCCCAACCGGCAGCCAAGACGCAAGCCTTCCCGACGGCCGATGCCGCGGCCGCCGCCCTCGCCGAGGCCGTGCGCAAAGACGACCGCAAGGCGATGGCGGCGATCTGGGGCGCCGACTGGCGCGACTTCGTGCCCGGCAGCAACGACGACGCTGAACGCCGCCGGCAAGCCTTCCTCGCCGCCTGGGACGAGAGCCGCAAGCTCGTGATGTCCGGCGACACCAAGGCGGTGATCGAGGTCGGCCGCTCGGGCTGGACCCTGCCGGTGCCGATCGTCAAGGACGGTGCTGAATGGCGTTTCGACGTCGCGGCCGGCTTGAAGGACATGGTGCTGCGCCGTATCGGCCACGACGAGCGCGGCGTCATCCAGACCCTGCTCGCCATCGTCGACGCGCAGTACGACTACAGCGCGCTCGATCCGATGAAGACCGGCGCACCGGCCTATGCCCGGCGCCTGTTGAGCTCGCCCGGCAGGAAGGACGGGCTCTATTGGGACACCAAGGCGGGTGAGCCGCCGAGCCCGCTCGGTCCTGCGGTGGCCCGCGCCCAGGCCGACACCAAGTCGCCGGACGGCCACTTCGGCTACTATTTCCGCCTGCTCTATTCACAAGGGCCGGCGGCGCCGGGCGGGGCTCGCGACTACGTGGTGGGCGGGCGCATGATCGGCGGCTTCGCGGTCATTGCTTCGCCGGTGCAGTATGGCGTGACCGGCATCATGACGTTCATCGTCAGCCAGGACGGGGTCGTGTATCAGCGCGATCTTGGTCCACAGACCGCCGAGCGCGCAGGCGCAATTACCAGCTTCAACCCGGACAAGGAGTGGGATAAGGCGGATATGGCGCTTCCCTGAGCGGAGAACGAAAAGATGAAAACCAAGATCCTCATGCTGCTCCTCGCAGCCGGCTTCCTCGGCGGCTGTGAGAACATGACCGTGCCCCAGAAGGGCGCCCTGACCGGCGCCGCGCTGGGCACCGGCATCGCGGCCGTCGCCGGCGGCAGCTTCGGCACGGTGGTCGGCGCCGGCTTGATCGGCGGCGCTGCGGGCTACATCGCCGGCAACGTGCTCGAGAAGTAGGAGACCGGCATGCTCACCAAGTTGCTCGCCGCCGCCGGCGCTTTGATGCTGGCGGGCGGCACCGCACAGGCGCAGACGGCAACCTCCGCCCCGACGCTGACCTTCGAGCGCGCGGTCTTCATCACCTGCCGGGAAGCACACGCCATGCAGTCGGAGGCGCGCAAGGCAATCGCCTATTACCTGGCGGAGTATTCCGCCCGCTATCGCGGCGTGACCATCCCTGAAGACAGTCGCGGCGCGCAGATCGGCTACCTGGTGCGTGGCGGATGCACCCTATACCCGGACGAATACCTGTTCGCGGTGATCGACCACGCGATCGTCTCCGAGATGGCCCGCCTGCCCAAGCGGCAGTAGCTCGGAAATGCTATGCTCCCGGGCAACGAGTTGCCTGGGAGGCTAGCCGATGTGGGTCCGCAACGCCTGGTACGTCGCCGGCTGGTCGAATGAGTTCGACGCCGGCCGCGTCCACGCCCGCACCATCATCGACCAGCCGGTCGCGCTCTATCGCACCGGCGACGGCAAGCTGATCGCGCTGGAAGACCGCTGCTGCCATCGCTTCGCGCCCTTGTCGATGGGCCGCATCGAGGGTGATGACCTGCGCTGCATGTATCACGGCCTGAAGTTCGCGCCCGACGGCCGCTGCATAGAAATCCCCGGCCAGAAGCTGATCCCGCAAAGCGCCTGCGTGCGGCGCTATCCGGTGGAGGTGCGCGGCAGCTGGGTCTGGCTGTGGATGGGCGATCCGGCCGCGGCCGATCCGCAGGCCGTCCCGCCCAGCCTGGCGCTCGACGATCCCGCCTATCGTCTCAAGGCCGGCCATCTCGACTACACGGCGCACTATCTCCTGATCGACGACAACCTGCTCGACCTGACCCATCTTTCGTTCGCCCACGAGAACACGCTGGGCCAGGACATGCCGCAATGGGCCGACGAGCGGCCGCGCATGCTGCCGCTCGAGCGCGGCCTGCGCGTGCAGCGCTGGATCCGCAACCATCGTCCGCGCGGCTTCATGCGCAAGAAGGCGGGCGACTGCGCCGACGTCTGGAACAGCTACGACTTCGTCTTCCCCGGCCTCTTCCTGCAGCGCACCGGCTTCTATCCGGCCGGGACCGCCGAACGCTCGCCCAACGCCGAGCCGCCAGAGCCGCCGCTGTTCTATCGTGTCGACGAGCAGGCGGTGACGCCGATTTCCGCCCGCGCTTCGCGCTATTTCTACGCCGCCGGCGCGCGCAGCGAGGACATCGACCCCGAACGCCTGGACCGGCTGTTCGCGGTTACCCAGACCGCGTTCGGCGAGGACAAGGCGCTGATCGAGGCGCAGCAGAAGATGATCGACCTCGATCCCGACCGCCGCATGATCCCGACCAACTCCGATGCCGGCCCGACCCGGTTTCGCAACCTGGTCGACCAGCTGCTGGCGACGGACGGCACGCCGTCTTCCGGGACCGCGGGCCTCCGGCCCGCATCTTTGTAGCCGCTACGATGGCGTGAGCGGGGCCGGGAGGCCCGCTGTCCCGGAAGAGCTCGGGTCGGCCCGCGTCGAAACCTTTGCCGAAGGCCATCGTTGCCGTCCGTCACGGCCGGTCACTCCGTGCGCGTGACAGGCATGGAGCGAGCACGATGGGTCGCAATGGCCTCAGGGTCCGCATCATTGGAGGAGGGACCGGCGGCTTGTGCCTGGCACAAGGCCTCAAGCGGGACGACGTCGAAGTCTTCGAGCGCGATCGCACACCGACCGGGGGTCTCGAAGGATATCGCCTGAGCATCAGCACGACCGGCCGACGCGCGCTCGAGGCGTGCCTGCCGGACAGGCTCTTTCACAAGCTGGTCGCGAATTGTGCCAAGCCGAGCGACAGCGTCACCTTTCTCGATCACCACTTGAACCGTCTGCTCGCGCTCGACCTGCCGCACGCCGATCGCGAGGACCCCGAGGGCGAGCTGCCGATCAGCCGCATCACGTTGCGCTCGCTCCTGAGCGAGGGGCTTGGCGAGGCGATCCACTACGACAAGAAGTGCGTTGCTTTCAGGGATGATCCGCGAGGCGCGGTGACCGCCGATTTCGAGGACGGATCGTCGACGACTGGGGACGTGCTGGTCGGGGCGGATGGCGCCAGCTCACATTTGCGCACCCAGCTCATCCCGCATGCCCGGCGCGTCGACACCGGAATCGTCGCGGTTTCCGGAAAGCTCGGCCTCGGCGACGAGGTGCGACGCGCGACGCCGCCGCCGATCCTGCACGGCCCCACGCTCATTCTCGGTCCCAACGGTTGCTTCATGTTCGGCAGTGCGGTCGACTACGACGACGCAACCGATAACATCGGGGGTCACGATCGCGAGAAGTACATCATGTGGGGCTTTTCGGCTCGTGAGGAGACGCTCGATTTGCCGGCGCCTCCCGCGACGACCGGCGGGCCGGATGCGATAGCCTCGGTGCGCGAGCTGATGGACGATTGGCACCCTGCTTTGCAGTGGCTGGTCCAGGCGGCGGACGTTGCCACCGTCACCGCCTTTGCGGTGAAGACCTCGGTGCCGATCGAGCCCTGGGCCACGCGGAAGGTGACGTTGTTGGGCGATGCGCTCCACAACATGACGCCCTTCCGCGGCATCGGCGCCAACACGGCCTTGCGGGACGCCGCGACGCTTCGCCAGGCGCTCGTTGCCGTGGCCCGCGGAGAGGCGGATCTCATTCCAGCTCTCGCCGCCTACGAACGAGACATGATTCGCTACGGCTTCTCGGCCGTGCAGAGCTCGTTGAGGGACATGGAGCGCTTTCACGCCACGGGACTTTTGGCGAGAACCGCCACGAAAACCTTTTTCCGGGCGATCGACCACGTCCCGCCGCTGAAGGGCGTCTTCCTTGGCCGCTGACGGCGCACGTCACACAAGACCCAAGGCTAGCTGAGCTTCACCATGACGTGCTCGGCGAAAGCCGGACGCGTCGCCAGCCGGTCGTGCCAGGCCCAGCCGGGCCAGGCCCAATCGCGCCAGGCCCAGTCGGGCCAGCCAGAGTCAATCCGACAGCGTGACCCAGCCGGCCGGCGGCTCTTTGCCGGGGTGCAACTGACCGCACTTGCGGCAGGTTCGCTTTTCAATGTCGTCGTAGAACGCCGCGAACAATGGCGGCAAGTCGGTGACGATGTTGCGGACGGTGACCTCGACGCGGTGGACGAGCTGTCCGCAGTTGAAACAGAACCACTCGAAGCCGTCCTTCAGATCGGGCGTTCGCGTTCCCTCGACGACCAATCCGACCGAGCCCGGCTGCGGCCGTTGCGGCGAATGGCGCATATGGGCCGGCAGGAAGAACACCTCGCCTTCGCGAATGGGAATGTCGACGATCCTGCCGCGGTCGAGCACCTTCAGCACCATGTCGCCCTTCAGCTGATAGAAGAACTCCTCGACCGGGTCGTCGTGGAAGTCGACGCGCTGATTGGGGCCGCCGATCACCTGCACCACCATGCGCGTGTCCTCGAACACGAGCTTGTTGCCCACCGGCGGCTTGAGCAGGTGTTCGTTGTCCTTGATCCACTTCGGGAAATTGAGGGGCGCTCGCAGGCCGGCGGGAAGGGTCGGCATCGGGACGTCAGGTGAGCTTCACCATGACGTGCTTGGCATAGGCCGGGCGCGTCGCCAGCCGGTCGTGCCAGGTACGCAGGTTCTTGAGGTCGGGCCGCTCGACGTCGAGGGCGAAGTAGCGATAGACGAAGCAGCCGACCGGAATGTCGCCCATCGTGAAGTGCCCGCCCGCGACATACGGCCGGTCCGCGAGATGCGCATCGAGCCGGCCGAACAGTTTCCCGGCATCTTCCGCCGCCTTCTTGATCGCCGCCATGTCGCGCTTTTCCGCCGGCGTGCGGATCAGCCCCCAGAATACAACGCGCATCGCTTCGGAGATCGTGCCGATCTGCCAGTCCATCCAGCGGTCGGCCTCGCTGCGCTGGCCGGGATCGACCGGCCACAGCGTGCCCGACGCGTACTTCGCCGCGAGATAGCGCACCGCCGAGTTGCTCTCCCAGATGATTCGCCCGCCGTCGTCGATGGTCGGCACGACGCCGTTGGGATTGAGCTTCAGGTACCAGGCCTGGTCGTTGCCGCCGAACGCGCCGCCCACGTCCATGCGGTCGTAGGCGATGCCGCACTCGTCGGCCGCCCATAGGACCTTCATGACGTTGATCGAGTTGGACCGGCCCCAGATCTTCATGACGTTGGCTCCCCTGGCTCAGCATTCCCATTCCAGCGCGCCGTTGCCGACGCGTAGAAGCTGCTTGGTATTTGGATTGTCGTCCGGCTGCGGCGAGAGGCCCTCGAAGCGCACATGCTGCTCGTCGGTCCAGACCGGCTTGGGCCTCAAGAAGGAATTGGGGCCGGTCCCCTTGCATTCAGGCATCTTGTTTACCTCGAGCACTTTCGGCGGATCACTCGAGAGATCGATGACGTCGAGCGTGACTCCCGTCATCAGGTTGGACTCGAGGGCGACGGCGCGCTTGCCCGACGGCGACAGCACCGGCACGGCGGCAACACGCGTCGTGCGCCCGTCGCGTTCCGAGATCAGATAGGCGAGGCTGTCCTCGTACAGGCCGACCTTCACCACGTAGGTGCCGAGCGCCGGCCACCAGGCGGCGAGCCTGTGGGCGCGGAAGCGATCGGCCTCGCAGGCGTCCTGGTCGGCGCAATCGGTGATCTTGAGCACGCGATTGCCCTGCAGCTTGAGCCGCAGGATCGGCCCGTCACGCGAGGCGCGATCGACGACACTTGCCAGCACCTTCGCTTCCCCAGGGTCGCCTGGCATGGCGCCAGCGATCGGTGCGCAGCACGACCCGCCCTCGACCGTCATCTTCGAGCCCCACAGCAAGCCCTTCGACGGCGTCGCCGTGCGCTGGTCCTGGGCTTGGGTCGAAGCAGAAGCAAACAGGATAAGGCCGCACAGGGCGGCCACCGATCTCGAGGGCCTCATCAGTGCGCCGCCGCCCAGTTGTCGCCGACGCCGGTCTCGACGACCAGCGGCACGGAGAGCTTGGCGGCGCCCTCCATCACCTTGCGCGCGACCTCCTTGGTCTTGTCGATCTCCGCATCGGGCACCTCGAACAGAAGCTCGTCGTGCACCTGCAGCAGCATCTGGCTCCTGAGCGCCGCGGCCTTCAGCGCCGCCGGCAGGCGGATCATGGCGCGCTTGATGATGTCGGCGGCGCCGCCCTGCAAGGGCGCGTTGATCGCGGCGCGCTCGGCGAACGCGCGCATGCCCTGGCTCTTGTCGCGGATGTACTTGAGATGGACCTTGCGGCCGAACGGGGTCATCACGTAGCCGTGCTCGCGCGCATAGGCCTTGGTCACCTCGATATAGTCGCGGATGCCGGGATAGCGCAGGAAATACTTGGCGATATAGTCGCGCGCCTCGGGTTGGCCGATGCCCAGCTGGTTGGCGAGCCCGAACGCCGAGATGCCGTAGATGATGCCGAAGTTGATCGCCTTGGCGCGGCGGCGCACCAGCGGGTCCATGCCCTTGACCGGCACGCCGAACATCTCGCTGGCGGTGATGGCGTGGATGTCGTCCCCGCGCGCAAAAGCCTCCTTGAGCGACGCGATGTCGGCGACATGCGCCAGGAGGCGCAGCTCGATCTGCGAATAGTCGGCGCTCAGGAGCTTGTGGCCCTGCTCGGCGACGAAGGCCTGGCGGATCTTGCGGCCCTCCTCGGTGCGCACCGGGATGTTCTGCAGGTTGGGATCGGTCGAGGCGAGACGGCCGGTCGCGGCACCGGTCATCTGGTAGGAGGTGTGCACGCGCCCGGTCCGGGGATCGAGCTCGCGCACCAGCGCATCGGTATAGGTGCCCTTGAGCTTGGAGATCTGGCGATGCTCCATGATCTTGACCGGCAGCGCATGGCCTTGCGCGGCGAGATCCTCCAGGATCGAGACGTCGGTCGCCCACGAGCCGTTCTTGTTGCGCCGGCCGCCCGGCAGCTTCTGCTCGTCGAACAGGATCTCGCCCAGCTGCTTGGGCGAGCCGACATTGAACGAACGGCCGGCGAGCTTGTGCAGCTCCTGCTCGAGCTCCTGCATGCGCTTCTCGAAGTCGGCGCTGAGCGCGGTGAGCTGGCGAGCATCGATCTTGATGCCGGCCTGCTCCATGCCGAGCAGCACGGGGATCAGCGGCCGCTCGATCGTCTCGTACAGGCCGACCATGTGCTCGCGCGCCAGCCGCGGCTTGAACTGCGCCCACAGCTGCATGGTGACGTCGGCGTCCTCGGCGGCGTAGTCGCGCGCCCGGTCGATCGGCACGCGGTCGAAGCCCACCTGCTTGGCGCCGCTGCCCGCCACGTCCGAGAATTTCAGGGTCTTCTGGCCGAGATACCGTTCCGCGAGGTCTTCCTTGCCATGATTGTGCGAGCCCGCGTCGAGCACGAACGAGATCACCATGGCGTCGTCGACCGGGCCGACCTCGACTCCGTGCCGGCGCAGCACGCCCTTGTCGTGCTTGACGTTCAGCCCGACCTTCAGGATCGACGGATCCTCCAGGAGCGGCTTGAGCTTTGCCATCGCCTTTTCCAGTGGAATCTGGCCTGGCAACAGGCCGCCGCCGGCCGCGCTGCCGCCGCCGCCCAGATCGAGCGCGCCCTGCGCCTCGCCCGGCGCGCGATGGCCGAGCGGCAGGTAGGCGGCCCGCCGCCGGGTCGAGTTGACGTTGCCCCACGGGCCTTCGATCAGGGCCAGCGACAGGCCGACCAGGCGCGCCTCCTCGCCGTCGATCGAGTCGGTCTCGACCTTGACCGCGATGGTGCCCGCCTTGATCGCCTCGGCGATCCATTGATCGAGGGCGGCTTCGTCCTGGATCAGCTCGTAGTCGGCGGCGGAGAACGGCCGATTGGTCCGTGCGCCGGCCGCGGGCTTGGCCTCCAGCAGACCACTGGTCGGCGCCGGCCCGGGAAGCGCGAGGGGGGCCGACGTCGACGCCGCGTCCGCCGCGACGGATGAGGTCGCCTGGCCGAGCTCGCCCACATAGCGCGTCAGCAGGCTCTTGAAACCCTGCACTTCCAGCCACGGCAGCAGCACGTTGGGGTCGGGCTTGCGCTTGTCGAAGCTGTCGGGATCGGCCGGCGCCGGCACGTCGTCGCGCAAGGTCACGAGCTTCTTGGAGATGCGCGCGAGGTCGGCGTTGGCCAATAGCGCTTCGCGCCGCTTGGGCTGCTTGATCTCGCCGGCGCGCTCGAGCAACGTCTCGAGGTTGCCGTACTCGTTGATCAGCTGGGCCGCGGTCTTGACGCCGATGCCCGGCACGCCCGGCACGTTGTCGGTCGAATCGCCGGCCAGCGCCTGCACGTCGATCACCTTGTCCGGCAGGACGCCGAACTTCTCCATCACCGCCTCGGGGCCGAGCTTCACCTTCTTGATCGGGTCGTACATCTCGACGCCGGGCCGGATCAGCTGCATCAGGTCCTTGTCGGAGGAGACGATGGTGCAGGTGGCGCCGGCCTCCAGTGCCAGGCGGGCGTAGGTTGCGATCAGGTCGTCGGCCTCGTAGCCGTCGAGCTCGCAGACCGTGACGTTGAAGGCCCGCGCCGCCTCGCGGATCAGCGGGAACTGCGGGATCAGGTCCTCGGGCGGTGGCGGCCGGTTGGCCTTGTACTTGTCGTAGATCTGGTTGCGGAAGGTGACCTCGCTCGAATCGAGGATCATCGCCACGTGGTCGACCTCGGGCTTGTCGAGGAGGTCGGCGGCCAGCATGCGACAGAAGCCGTACACGGCGTTGATCGGCGTGCCGTCGGGCCGCGACATCGGCGGCAGCGCGTGATAGGCGCGGAACAGGTAGCCCGAGCCGTCGACCAGCCAGAGATTGCGCAGGGGCGCGCTCTCGCCCCTGCCGTTGCCCTGCGCGTTGCCGTTGCCCGCCGCCGCTGCGGTCGCCGCCTTTGTTTTCGCCATGGACCAAGCCCTAGCACGGGAAGATGGAGGAAGGGAGACGCGGGCTGTCGATGGATATTGTGCTCATTCTGCAATTCTGCGAATCTGCACCCAGACGACCCTCACCGTCACCGAGCGCGGCACGCCGAGTTCGACGCGGGCGAGGCGGAGCTCGCCGAGGTCCTCCGCCGCAAACGCGAGCAGAGCCTCGGTGCGCATATTCCTCGACGCCACAACCTGTTCTTGGCCGCGAAGTCGGACGGCTGGCGGTTCGCCTGAAAGCGACGTTCTCGTCACGGGGGAGCGCACGCACTTCGGTCGCTTCGGGGGCGCGAGCTCGGCGGCGTACGAATCCATCGCCGCGGACGCTGGCCGAGTTGCTGCTGTAGCCGGCCCTTCGCCTCCGACAGATTTCCTTCGACAGATTTCCTCCAAGCCGCAGCAACGTCGCCCGGGGGATGCCGTTCCTTGCCGCGCGGGCTGCCGCCCGCGCGCACAGCAGAGAGGAATGCCATGGCCAGTGAGGAAACCAAGATCACGTCGGGAAGCCTGATCGCCGCCGACCAGGTCGAAGGCACCGACGTCTACAACCTGCAGGGCGAGAAGCTCGGCACGGTCGACGACATCATGCTCGACAAGGTGAGCGGCAAGGCGATCTATGCCATCATGTCGTTCGGCGGCTTTCTCGGCATCGGCGAGAAGTACCATCCGCTGCCCTGGTCCACGCTCACCTACGACGAGACCAAAGGTGGCTACGTGGTCAATATTGACAAGCGGATGCTCGAGAACGCCCCGACCTACGACATGAACGATGATTTCCGCTGGACGCCGGATTACGGCCGCCGAGTGGACAAGTATTACAACGCGCCGAGCTACTGGTAGAGTCCGGCGGGATCGCGCCGTCGCAGGCGACGGCGCGATCCCGGATCAATGAAGCCTCGGGGGACGGTCCGACCTGCGGTAGATGATGGTGACGGTCCATTGCTGGGCCGCGGCGGGCGCTGGCGTCCGCACCGTCCAGCCGCCGACCTTGTCGAAGCCGCTTTGCTCGGCCCACCATGCGGCGGCGGTGCCCTCCGCCTCCGCCCGGGTGGCGGCGGTGAACTCCCGCCAGTACTCGGCTTTCTTCAGCATCGGCTCTACG
>JAFAKN010000357.1 GCA_019235415.1 Alphaproteobacteria bacterium | reverse complement strand
CCATCAGCCGGTTCCAGGCCGCGGTGTCGTACAGGTCCTGCTCGGCCGAGCCGGAAATGCCGGCGTTGTTCACCAGCACGTCGAGCCCGCCATGGGTGGCGACCGTCTGGTCGATCACTCCCTTCCAACCAGCCTCGTCGGTGACGTCGAGATGGATGAAGTCGGCCTTGCCTTGCGCCTTCCTGATGTCGGCGACGACGGCTTCGCCCTCCTCGTCCAGGACGTCGGCGACCACCACGGCCCTGGCGCCCTCGCGGCCGAACAGCCGCGCGGTCGCGGCACCCATGCCGCTCGCAGCGCCGGTGATCAAGGCAACCTTGTCCTTCATACGCATGGCTCGTGCTCCTTTCCTACGCAATCTTGAGGCCGACGATGCCGGCCACGATCAAGGCGATGGAAACCATTCGCGCCGTCGATGCGGAATCGCCGAACACGAAGATGCCAACCGTGAAGGCGCCGACCGCGCCGATGCCGGTCCAGACGGCGTAGGCGGTGCCCATCGGAATGAAACGCTGTGCCCACAAAAGCAGCGCGCCGCTTGCCGTCATTGCCACGACGGCAAAGACGATCCACCACGGCCGTGGCCCGTCCTCGGTCCAGCCGAGCTTCAGCCCCAGCGGCCAGCCGATCTCGCACACCCCCGCCGCAATCAGACAAAGCCAAGCCATCTCCCCTCCTGAAGTCGCTGCCGCAAGTCGTCGTCCGTGCTGCGTAGCCGCACCGTCGTTGACGGCCGCGAGCCGTCCTGTTCTGATTGAGAGTTGCACGCATCTTGCAGGATAGCGAGAGCGACAGCTGGGAAGGGCTCAAGAAAAGGGCATGGGAGCGTGTCATGAACGATCGTGAATTGCGACGCCTGATCAGCAGGGTGAGGATCGGCCGCCTGTCGCGCCGCGGCTTCATCCGCCGCATGGCGGCGGTCGGCATGACCGCGCCGATGGCGACGCAGCTGCTCGCCTACGGCGGCGTGGCGATGGCTGAGACCAATCCGCCCTACAAGCCGACCAAGCGCGGTGGCGGCGGGCTGCTGAAGGTCCTGTGGTGGCAGGGGGCAACCTTGCTCAACCCGCATTTCGCGGTCGGCACCAAGGACCAGGACGGCTCGCGGTTTTTCTACGAGCCTCTGGCAGGTTGGGACGCCGACGGCAACCTCGTGCCGGTGCTGGCGACCTCCATTCCCGGCCGCGAGGACGGCACCTTGGCGCCCGACGGCAAGTCGGTCACCTGGCGGCTGAAGGAGGGCGTGACCTGGCATGACGGCAAGCCGTTCACCGCCGACGACGTGGTGTTCAACTGGCAGTACGCCAGCGACCCGGCGACGGCTGCCACCACCAACGCCGTCTACAAGGACGTCAAGGTCGAGAAGGTCGATGACCACACGGTGAAGGTGCTGTTCGACAAGCCGACGCCGTTCTGGGCGCTGGCCTTCGTTGGCGCCCAGGGCATGATCATTCCCAAGCATCTGTTCGCCGACTATGTCGGCGACAAGTCGCGCGACGCGCCGACCAACCTCAAGCCGGTCGGCACCGGGCCGTACAAGTTCAAAGACTTCAAGCCGGGCGACATGGTGTCCGGCGAGATCAATGCGAATTACCACATGGACAACCGCCCGTATTTCGACGCCTTCGAGATGAAGGGCGGCGGTGACGCGGTGTCGGCGGCGCGCGCCGTGCTGCAGACCGGCGAGTTCGACTTCGGCTGGAACATGCAGGTCGAGGACGAGATCCTGCTGCGCCTGGAGAAGGGCGGCAAGTGCAAGGTCAGCATCTCGCCGGGCGGCAATGTCGAGCACATCCAGCTCAACACGACCGATCCCTGGACCGAAGTCGACGGCGAGCGATCGAGCCTCAAGACCAAGCATCCGACCCTCAGCGATCCTACGGTACGCCAGGCGCTGGCACTGCTGGTCGACAAAAGTTCGGTCGAGAAGTTCATCTACGGAAGGACCGGCAACGCGACCGCCAACTACGTCAACAATCCGGAGAGGTTCCGCTCGAAGAACACCAAGTACGAGTTCAATATCGACAAGGCCAACGACATCCTCGAGAAGGCCGGCTGGAAGAAGGGTACCGACGGCATCCGCGCCAAGGACGGCAAGAAGCTGAAGTACGTCTTCCAGACGTCGATCAACCAGCCGCGTCAGAAGACCCAGGCGATCGTCAAGCAGGCCTGCCAGAAGGCCGGCATCGACATCGAGATCAAGGCGGTGACGGCGTCGGTGTTCTTTTCGTCCGACGTGGCCAACCCCGACACCTATCCGCATTTCTACGCCGACCTGCAGATGTACACCGTCACCATGACGCAGCCCGATCCCGAGCTGTTCATGAAGAGCTTCCTGTCGGACGAGGCGGCGAGCCGCGAGAACAAGTGGCAGGGACGCAACATCACGCGCTGGCGCAACAAGGAGTACGACGACATCCACCGGGCCGCCCAGGTCGAGCTCGATCCGATCAAACGGGCGACGATGTTCATCAAGCTGAACGACATGGTGGTGAACGACCAGGTCGTGATCCCGGTGGTGGCCCGTCCCGCCGTGCAGGCCATGAACACCAAGCTGGTCGCCGCCATGAGCGGCTGGGACAACAACACCTGGGACATCCAGAACTGGTACAAGGAAGGCTGATGCGAACCCGCTGTCATCCCGAGCGTAGCGAGGGACCTTTCCGGTCGCCTGAAAGGTCCCTCCGCCTGCGGCCTCGGGATGACAGCGGCGTTTGCCCAGATAAGTCCTTCATTCTCCTCTCCCCTGCCAGGGGGAGAGGTTGGGAGAGGGGGTTGCACGAGCCGTCGATGCCCCCTCTCCTAGCCTCTCCCCCTAGCGGGGGAGAGGAACTCGAAAGAGCTCAGGGAACATGAGTCGCCAGTATCTCATCCGGCGGCTGTTGCTGGTGATCCCGGCGATGCTCGGGATCAGCGTGCTCCTCTATACCGTGCTGGCGCTGGCGCCGGGCGATCCGTTCAGCGAGCTCGCGGCCAATCCTGCCGTGCCGCCGGAAGTGGCGCAGGCGCTGCGCACCAAGTTCGGCCTCGATGATCCGGTGTGGATCCGCTACTGGCGCTGGCTGATCGCCATGCTGCATGGCGAGTGGGGCTTTTCGTTCCAAAGCCGCATGGACGTCGACCGGCTCATCATGCAGCGCCTGCCCACGACCCTGATCGTGATCGGCGCTGCTCAGCTGCTCGCCATCCTGGTGGCGCTGCCGGTCGGCGTGCTGGCCGGCACGCGCCCGTATTCGATCTTCGACCAGATCGCCAACACCCTGGCCTTCGTCGGCTTCTCGCTGCCCACCTTCTTCACCGGCCTGCTGTTGATCCTGGTGTTCTCCATCCAGCTCGATTGGCTGCCGTTCGTCTACCGCGCCGACATCGACGCGACCGGCTGGCGGTTCTACTGGGAGCACATCAAGCAGTCGATCATGCCGGTCATGGTGCTGGGCCTGTTCCAGGGCGCTTCGCTGGTGCGCTACGTGCGCTCCTCGGTGCTCGACGTCGTGCGCCTCGACTACGTCACGACGGCGCGCGCCAAGGGCATCGGCGAGCGTAAGGTCATCAGCCGCCACGTCGTGCGCAACGCGCTGATCCCGGTGGTCACCCTGGTGGCGCTGCAGATGCCGATCGTGTTCGGCGGCGCCATCGTCACCGAGCAGATCTTCCGCGTCCCGGGGATCGGCTCGCTCCTGATCTCGGCCATGCTGGCCAACGACACGCCCGTGATCATGGCGGTGACCTTCGTGTTCTCCTGCCTCGTCGTCCTCTGCAACCTCATCGCCGACGTCCTCTATGCCTGGCTCGACCCCCGCATCGCTTTCCGCTGACGCACCCACCTCGGTAGGGGCACCGCTCGTCGCCGCACCTGCCGCCGGCGCCGCCGCCCCGGCGGTCCCGCGCAAGCGCCAGCGCTTTTCGCCCTGGCAGGAGGCGTGGCGTCGCTTCCGCCGCCATCGCCTGGCCGTGGCCAGCGCCGTCGTGCTGCTGCTGATGGTCGCGGCCATCGCCATCGGCCCGTTGCTCTGGACCGTGCCGATCAACGAGATCGATTTCGCGTCGAAGCTCGAGGGCCCGTCGTGGGCTCATCCGCTCGGCACCGACGATCTCGGCCAGGACGTTCTGGCCCGCGTGCTCTACGGCGGCCGCATCTCACTGGCGGTCGGGCTTGCCGCGATGTTCGTCGCGATCTTCGTCGGGGTGCTGGTCGGCGCCGTGGCCGGCATGTCGAGCGGCCGCCTCGATGCCCTGCTAATGTGGCTCGCCGATCTTTTCCTGTCGCTGCCGCAGCTGCCGCTCCTGCTCCTGGTGATCTACCTGTTCCGCGATTCGCTGAAGGCAGTCTTCGGACCCGAGGGCGGCATCTTCGTCATGATCGTGATCGTGATCGGCGGCCTGCGCTGGATGCCGTCGGCGCGGCTGGTGCGCGCCCAGTTCCTGTCGATCCGCGAGAAGGAGTTCGTCGAGGCAGCCCGCGCGCTCGGCGCCTCGAAGGTGCGCCAGGTCGTGCAGCACATCCTGCCCAATGCCCTGGGCCCGGTGATCGTCGCGGCCACCATCGACGTCGCAGCGGCGATCATCGCCGAATCGACGCTTTCCTTCCTGGGGCTGGGCTTCCCGCCCGATATCCCGACCTGGGGCCGGCTGCTGGCCGACGCCAAGGACTATCTCGACATCGCGCCGCATTGGGCGCTCGCGTCGGGCGTCGCCATCTTCCTTACCGTGCTGTCGATCAACTTCATCGGCGATGGGCTGCGCGACGCGCTCGATCCGCGCCGCGTGATCTGAGGCGACCGTGGCCGAGACGCTGCTCGACATCCGCGGACTGAAAACCTGGTTCAAGACCGACGACGGCATGGTCCGCGCCGTCGACGGCGTCGACCTGCGCATCGAGCGCGGCGAGACGGTCGGCGTGGTGGGGGAGTCGGGCTGCGGCAAGACGGTGACCGCCCGCTCGGTGCTGAAGCTCATCGACATGCCGCCGGGCCGTTTCGAGGACGGCCAGATCCTGTGGCAGGGGCGCGACCTCATCCCGTTGCCGCAGGACGAGATGAACAAGGTGCGGGCGCGCGAGATCGCCATCGTGTTCCAGGAGCCGATGACCTCGCTCAATCCGGTCTACACGGTGGGCGACCAGATTGCCGAGGTGATCGCGCAGCACCAGAAGCTCAACAAGAAGCAGGCGCTGGAGGGCGCCGCCGAGATGCTGCGCCTGGTCAACATCCCCAATCCGCAGCGGCGCATCCACGACTACCCGCACCAGTTCTCCGGCGGCATGCGCCAGCGCGTCATGATCGCCATGGCGCTCTCCTGTCGCCCCAAGCTCCTGATCGCCGACGAGCCCACCACGGCGCTCGACGTCACGATCCAGGCGCAGATCCTCGAGCTCATGCAGGAGATGAAGGAGCGCTTCGGCATGGCGATCATGCTGATCACCCATGCCATGGGCGTGGTCGCCGAGACCTGCCAACGCGTCACCGTGATGTATGCTGGCAAGGTCGTCGAGGAGGCGCCGGTGCGCGAGCTGTTCGGCAGTCCGCGCCATCCATACACGCAGGGCCTGATCCGCTCGATCCCGCGCGTCGATCGCGCGGCCACGCACAAGGAACGGCTGGAGGCGATCCCCGGCACCGTGCCGAGCCTGCTCGAGCCGCCGCCGGGTTGCCGCTTTGCCGCCCGCTGCCGCTTCGTGACGGAGGTCTGCACCCGGGCGATGCCGACCATGAAAGAGGTGTCGCCGGGCCACTTCGTGCGGTGCGTGCTGTGAGCGAGCAGCAACTCCTGTCGGTGCGCGACTTGCGCAAGCACTTCGCCATCAAGGGCGGCGTGTTCACGCGCGAGATCGACCGCGTGCACGCCGTCGACGGCGTGAGCTTCGACATCGCCGCCGGCGAGACGCTGGGGCTGGTGGGCGAATCGGGCTGCGGCAAGTCGACCACCGGCCGCTGCATCCTGCGCCTGATCGAGCCCAGCTCGGGCGAGATCACGTTCCAGGGCAACGACGTCACGCGCATGGGCGGCAAGGCCTTGCAGGCGCTGCGGCGCGACATGCAGATCATCTTCCAGGACCCCTATGCCTCGCTCAATCCGCGGCTGACGGTGGGCGCGATCATCGGCGAGGCGCTGGTGATCCACGATCTCGCGAAGTCGCGGCGCGCGCTCGAGGACCGCGTCGTGCAGCTCTTGGAGACGGTCGGTCTGCAAGCCGACCATATGCGCCGCTTCCCGCACGAATTCTCCGGCGGCCAGCGCCAGCGCATCGGCATCGCGCGCGCGCTCGCCGTGGAGCCCAAGCTCGTGGTGTGCGACGAGCCGGTGTCGGCGCTCGACGTGTCGATCCAGGCGCAGGTGATCAACCTTCTGGAGGATCTGCAGGAGCAGTTCGGGCTCACCTATCTCTTCATCGCCCACGACCTCAGCGTGGTCGAGCACATCTCGACGCGCGTCGCGGTGATGTATCTCGGCCGCGTCGTCGAGATCGCCCCGTCGCGCGACCTCTACGACCATCCGCTGCATCCCTACACCGAGGCGCTGCTGTCGGCCGTGCCGATCCCAGACCCGACGGTGAAGCGCCAACGCATCATGCTGCAGGGCGACGTGCCCAATCCCATCCGACCGCCGTCGGGCTGCCACTTCCACACCCGCTGCCCGATCGCCAAGCCCGACTGCGCCCAGCGCACGCCGGAGCTGCGCGAGGCGCGCCCGGGCCACTGGGTGTCGTGCCACTACAGGGGGTGAGGCCGAGTCTTCCGGACCGCGAGCGTCCCGCGCGCTCATGAGGCGCGCAAGATGCGCGCGGTCCGACAGATGACGAGCGGGCCGGGAGGCCCGCGGTCCGGCAAGATCAGCTCTTCGGCGTGAACACGTCGATGTCGTAGAGGCCGATCACCTTCTCGACCTCGGCCACCTTCTTGGCCATTGTCTCGAAGCCGTCGGCGCCGAACTTCTGCCGCTCGCGCTTCTCCATTTCGTCGCCGATCTCTTCGAGCTCGTCGCTGGTGACGAGCTGACGCAAGGTCGGGAAGAGATCCGTCGACTCGCGCGCTTCGTGCGGCCGATACATCGTGATGAAGGCCTGGATGTCGCGACCCATCTTTTCGCGCGGCTCGCGCGTGCGGGCCTGTGGCGCGGCGGCGAGGATGCGCTCGGTGAGCTTGCGGCCGGCGCCGTGCTGCACGAGCAGGACGTTGACCAGCTCGATCATGCGGCCGGCCTTCTTGAACTGCGGGAAGATCAGGTCCTCCTCCGACTTCTCGTGATAGTCGTGGATGAAGTCGCGGACGATCGTCGCCGACTGAACGAACACCGCCGGGTCGATGTCCTCGCCCTGGTTGGCGCGCCTGAGCCCGTTCTCGTAGATCAGCATGACGCGATCGAGCACGGCATGCTCGCGCATGAGGTCCTCGGGCGGCGAGATCTCCTCGTCGGCCTTCTTCTTGGCGTCGCGCGCGAAGGCCGGGGCGGCGATGGCCAAAGCGGCGGTGGCAAGCGTGCCGGCCGCGCCGAGGTGCAAAAGCGCACGTCGACCCGCGGCTCGACGGCCGGAAACGGTGGCCCTGACGACGGCCATGGCGCGCACTCCTTTTCCCTTTCGGGAAAAACGAGCGGCGGCCGTCCCGGTTCCGCTTCAGCGGGTGCCGAGTCTCCAGCCGGTTTCCTTGGCGAGATCGGTGAAGAAATCGAGGTCGTAGGCGCGCTCCGGCGCTTCGCGCACGCGACGGTCGATGATCTCGGCGTCGCGGCCGACCAAAATGCGCCAGTGGTCGGCCTTCACGCCGTCGAGGATGATCTTGGCGGCTTGGGCGGCCGTGGTCGGCGCATCCTCCAGGAAAGTGCGCGCGCGCTCCTCGGCGAGCTTGGCGATGTCGGCATCCGACATTTTCGTGACGTCGATTCCCATGGAGGCGATGCGCGCACGCGTCTGGGCGATCTCCTTGGGCGACATCGTGTCTGAATCGTTGCCGCTCTGGATCTTGCGCGAGTTGCTCACGATCGACGTGCCGATGTGGCCGGGCATGACCACTGAGCACTTTATGTGCGGCGCGTTGAGGCGCAGGTCGGTGCGCAGGGCTTCGCTGAAACCCTTGACGGCGAACTTGGCGGCGCTGTAGGCGGTGTGCGGCAGGTTGGGACCGACCGACGCCCAGAAGCCGTTGACGCTCGAGGTGTTGACGATGTGGCCCTGGTCGGCCTTCTGCAGCATCGGCAGGAAGGCGCGCGTGCAGTAGTAGACGCCGAACCAGCAGACGTTGAAGGTGCGCTCCCATTCGCCGCGCTCGTGCGCGAACAGGCTGCCGCCGCCACCGATGCCGGCGTTGTTGAACAGCAGATGGATGCGGTCGGTTTCCTGCTCGCGCGCCACGGCGTCGGCGAAACCCTTCACCTGCTCCTCGTCGGACACGTCGGCGACGTAGGTCGTGACGCGCAATCCCTGCGGCAGCCGCTCCGCCTCGCACAGCCGCTTGGTCTCGGCCATGTTGGCGGCCGACACGTCGCACATCGCGACGTTGCAGCCTTCGGCGACCAGCTGGCGTGCGAGCTCGCGGCCCATGCCCGTGCCGCCGCCGGTGATGACCGCGATGCGGCCCGCGAGGTCTTTCATGTGGGTCCTCCCTTTGTCGTCCGAGCAAAGCAACTGTCATCCCGAGCGTAGCGAGGGATCCTTAAGGCAACAGGAAGGATCCCTCGCTTGCGCTCGGGATGACAGAGCGGCGCTCGGGAAAGTGGCTTCGCTCAAGATGACAGTGTTGTGTGCTCCACCTATCCTCCTAGCATAGTGCTGCTCGAAACACTCCTGCCTCTGGGCAAGGTCGATCCCGGCCTGCGGGCGCCGGAAGTTCCGCTCGACCTTGCCCGCATCGGTCGCGATGCACGGCTCCTGGAAGAGATCGGCTACGACGGCCTGGTCGTCGAGGAGACCAAGGACGATCCTTTCATCCTCCTGGCGCTCGCCGCAGAGGCGACGAGGACGCTCAGGATCGGCACGTCGGTCGCCATCGCTTTCCCGCGCAGCCCGGCGGTCACCGCCATGAGCGCCTGGACGTTGCAGAAGCTCAGCCACGGCCGCTTCACGCTCGGCCTCGGCACGCAGGTCAAGGCGCATATCGAGCGCCGCTTCGGCCTCGGCTGGTCGCCGGCCGGGCCGTGGATGCGCGAATACGTGGCGGCGGTGCGGGCGATCTGGGACTGCTGGCAGAACGGCGGCAAGCTCGACGTCCAGGGCCCGCATTATACCATCAACCTCATGGTGCCGCTGTTCAATCCAGGGCCGATCCCGCATCCGCATATCCCGATCCAGCTCGCCGCCGTCAACAGCGTGATGTGCCAGGTGGCCGGCGAGGTCGCCGATGGGCTCCGGCCCCATCCGGTCTGCACGCCATCGTACATAGAGAAGGTGATGCTGCCGGCGGTGAGGGCGGGCGCGGCGAAGTCGGGCCGTTCGCTGGCTGAGTTCCAGGTGTCGATGAAGCCGCTGGTCGCCGCGGCTGCGAGCGAGAAGGAACTCGTGCCCAAGGTCCGCGACGTGCGCGCCCGCATCGCGTTCTACGCCTCGACGCCGCAATACCGCGCCGCCTTCGTCCATCACGGCCTGGGCGATCTCGCCGACAAGCTGAAGCTTCTGTCGCGCGCGCAGCGCTGGGAGGAGATGCCGCAGCACATCAGCGACGAGGTCCTGCACACCTACGCCACCGTCGGCACCTACGACGAAATCGCCGCAAAGCTGCTCGATCGCTACGGCAGGGTCGTGACGCATTGCGAATTCTCGATCCCGGTCAACGAAGCCGCCGACAAGGAACGCCTGCGCGGCCTCGCCAAGACGATTCAGGCGGCGAGCCTGGACAAGGTGCGCCGCACGATTTGCGACTAGTTGGAGCCTACCCCCTTGCTGTCATCCCGAGCATAGCGAGGGATCCTTGAGGCCACACGAAAGATCCCTCGCTTTCGCTCGGGATGACAGAAGGGGGCTCGCGGTCGAAACTAGTCCGCCGCCTGGGCCTTCGCTGCTTCCTTCGGGCCGATCGCTTTCATCGTGCCGCCGTAGCGTTCGGTGAAGGCCGAGGTGTCGATCTCCTCGAGCGCGATCTCGCGGTTCAGCACCCGCTGCTTCCAGTCGAGCAGCCCGGGATGCGCCGCCTGGAACTCGGGCATCACTTCCTTGGCGAACAGTTCCAGCGATTCGCAGATGTCCTCGTGCGTGTTGCGGCCGGCCTGGTTCAGCAGCACGACCTGGTCGATGTTGGAGGTCTGGAACCGGCGCAGCTTGCGGCGGATGGTGTCGGGCGAGCCGATCAGGCCACCGCGCAAGGCCGCCGCGTGCGCCTCTGGGTTGGCTGCCTTCCACTTGTGGTACTCGTCCCACATGTTGACCGTGCCGGCGGGCGGCCGGCGGCGGCCGGGCGACTGGCCGTAGAAGCGCAGCGCGAACTGGAAGAAGGTGTCGCCGTCGGCGCGGGCGCGCGCCTCCTCGTCGGTCGGCGCGCACATGAAGAACGAGACCAAAGCGATGTTGGGATTGGTCCGGTAGTCGGCGAGCTTGTTCTGGCGCTTCACGAAGGCGTTGTAGTAGGCGTGCACCCAGGCGTGCGCGGCATCGGCCGAGACGAACTGGAAGCCGAGCGCACCCATGCCCCATTCGCCGACCTTGGCCAAGGTCTCGAGCTGCGAGCAGGCGACCCATAGCGGCGGATGCGGCTTCTGCAAAGGCTTGGGGATGACCGTGCGCAGCGGCATGTCGAAGTACTTGCCGTGATGCTCGGTGGGGCCGTCCTTGAACATCGGGATGACGGCGCGGACCGCTTCCTCGAAGATCTCGCGCTTCTTCTCCATGTCGACGCCGAACGGCTCGAGCTCGGTGATCGAGGCGCTTTCGCCCATGCCGAGCTCGACACGACCGTTCGACAGGAGGTCGAGCGAGGCCGTGCGCTCGGCGATGCGGGCCGGGTGGTTGGTGGTGAGCTGGTAGATTCCGTGGCCGAGCCGGATCCGTTTGGTGCGCTGGCTCGCCGCTGCCAGGAAGGTCTCGGGCGAAGGCGAGTGCGAGTACTCCTCGAGGAAATGGTGCTCGACCTGCCAGGCATGGTCGTAGCCCAGCCGGTCGGCAAGCTCGATCTGCTCGAGGGCGTTCTGGTAGAGCCGATGCTCGTCGCCGTCGTTCCACGGCCTGGGCAGCTGCAATTCGTAGAAGATGCCGAATTTCATCGCTCACTCCTCACCCGCGGGCCCGAGCATGCGCGCAAAAGCCGGCGTTGCAAATACAGCGGCACCCCACCCATTTCACTGATCAAACTTCCGGTTTCGCTGCGTGCAAGCAAAGCGCCAGCGCGCGCTGCAAGGCTTCGCGGTCGAGATCGCGGCCGATCAGGACCAGGCGATTGCGGTTGGGCCGGTCGACAGCGTCCTCCTCCAGGGTGAAGCGGTCGCCGATGAGATGAAATTCGTACCGCTTGCCGGTTTCCGCCAGCCACAAAAAGCCCTTGCCGCGTACCAGCTCGCGCGGTCGACCTTCGAGAAAGGCCTGGAAGCGGCGGGCCGACAGCGGCTGCTCGCTCTCGAAGCAGAACGAGACGTAGCCGTCACTGTCGAGATGGCCATGGTCGGGAGCATCCGCCCGCCCGGGCTGGAACAGATCGACATCGAGGATGAGCGGCAGCGCCACGTCGCAGTAGGTCGTGCGCAGCAGGCGCGCGTGGGGATTGAGCCGGCGAAGGGCGGCTTCGATCGCCGCGAGCTGCGGCGCCTCGGCGCGGTCGCACTTGTTCACCAGGATGGCGTCGGCATGGCGCAGCTGACTGCGGGCCGCGACGCCGTCGAAGTGTTCCAGGCTGAACTGCTCGGCTTCGGCGACGGCAACGATGGCCTCGAGCCGCAAGGCGCCACGGAACTCGGGACGCTGGAAAGTGAGCGCCACGGGCAGGGGATCGGCGATGCCGGTCGTTTCGACCAGGAGATGGTCGACCGGCTGGGGGCGGGCGAGCACGCGGGCTATGGCATCGACGAGGTCGCTATTGGTCGAGCAACAGACGCAGCCGTTGCTGAGCTCGATCATCCCGCCCTCGGCGCCCACGATCAGCTCGTTGTCGATGCCGATCTCGCCCAGCTCGTTGACCAGCACCGCTGCCCGCACGCCGCCGCGGTTGCGCAGGATGTGGTTGATGAGCGTGGTCTTGCCGCTGCCCAGAAATCCGGTGACCAGCGTGACCGGGATCGGGCCGCTCTCGCGGCGCCGCGCTGCGAATGTCGATGGCGGCGGCATCAGGCGGCGGAGGGTTCGGCGCGGGCGTCGAACAGATAGCTGGTGCCCACGGCCGACTGGCTGACGCGCTCGCCGTAGGCATCGGCCAAGGCGTGGAGCGCGCGCCAGCCGGTGCAGTGGCCGGCGATGAGATGGCGGATGTCGAACGGCCGCAGCCCCTCCACGGTCTGCGGGATGAGCTGCTCCATGACGCCGCCCAAATGCAGGCCGCCCATCACGGCGTGGATCGGCTGGTCGGGAAACAGGCGTCGAACCTCGGTGCACACGTTGACGATGCCGGCGTGAGAGCAGGCGCTGAACACGACGAGGCCAAGGTCGCGCACGTTCGCTACCAGCATGCGCTCGTCCATCAGGTAGGGATCGGGCTGCCATTCCTCGGAATTGTCGCGACGGCAGAGATGATCCTGACGGCCGGTCTCGAAGGCGGTGACCCTGGGGATCTCCCCGCTGTAGTAGAAGTGCCCGTCGAGCAGAAGGCGCGCGGCACCGTCGTTGATCACTCTGGCGCCGCGCGCCTCCATCTCGACCGGCGTCGGCACGCGGGCCGCCGGAAACACCGTGCCGCTTTTCAAGAGCACGCCGCGCTCGTTGAACATGCCCGGGTTGACGTGCACGCTCACCGAGCCGCGGCCGCGCTTGCCGACGATGGCGTCGATCGCCAACGGCAGCGCGCCCATATGGTCCCAGTGGCCGTGGGTGATGGCGATTTCCTCGATCTCGCCGAGGTCGAGCCCGAGGTTACGGCAATTGCGGATGAAGATGGCGCCCTCGGTGCCGGTGTCGAACAGCAGCACATGCTGCCTGCTGCCAAGCCGCGAGCGCAGGCGCAGGCCGTAGCCGAGATTGGCCACCAGCAGGGTATCGCCTGCGATTTCGGTGGCGCCCGCCATGACGACGTTGGCGAACTCCGAGACGGCAAAGCTCGTCTTGCTGACATAGGTGTCGCTGACATTGTCGGAAATGACGTCGACCGCGAGCGAGTCGAGAACGGCCGGGGGGAGGGCCGGGGCTTGCGAAGCTGGGGGAGCGGTCACGTCCGAAGCTCCTTGCGAGCGGCCGATGCTCGTCGCGGGGATACTACCGCGCCATGTTGCGGCGCCATCGCAGAGTATCCTCGATCTGCGTGCCAAGATCTCGGGTAGGCGTCCAGCCCAGTTCGCGTTTGGACTTGCTGATGTCGCCCACCAGGCGTGGCGAGTCGCCGGGGCGTCGCGGCCCGACTTTAAGCGGCACCGGACCGGCCAGGCGCGCAGTCTCCGCCAAAACTTGCCGCACGCTGTAGCCCACGCCGCTGCCGAGGTTGAACGCTTCGTGCAGCCCTTTGGCGGGCGACCGCTGCAGCCATCTCAGGACATGGATATGCGCCGCCGCAAGGTCGCTCACATGGACAAAATCGCGAATGCAGGAACCGTCCGGCGTGGGATGGTCGTCACCCAGAAGTGTGAGGGGCGGCCCAAGTCCCAGCGCTGCATCGACCGCCAAGGGCAAGAGGTGGGTCTCGGGGTCGTGTGCTTCGCCAATTTCGCCGTCCGGGTCTGCCCCGGCGGCGTTGAAGTAGCGCAAAGCTGCCGAGCGTAGTCCGCGCGCGGCACTGTCGCGCAGCGTGGCTTCGACGTGCGCCTTGGACTCGGCGTAAGGGTTGAGCGGCCGGATCGGGTGCGTCTCAGAGAGCCGGTCGGCCTGGGGCAAACCATACACCGAACAAGAACTCGAGAAGACGAACGCTTCGACATCGTGCGCCAGCGCCGCCTCTATGAGCACTCTGCTCTTGGCGGCGTTGTTGTGCATATAGCGTTCTGGTTCGCGTACCGATTCTCCCACCTCGATATAGCCTGCGAGATGGATGATCCCGGTCGGACGGCAACGCTCGAAGACTTCGTCGAGGCGGTCGCGATCGCCGATGTCACCGCGCTCGATTGGGCCCCAGCGCACCGCCCAATCATGCCCTTTTTCAAGGGTGTCATAGCAGATCGGGGTGAACCCCTCCTGCGACAGCGCCTTGCAGACATGGCTACCTATGTACCCTGCGCCTCCCGTGACAAGGACCATCGTGCTCATTCGACGAGAATAGGCGAGCAACTCCCTTCAAGGAACGCAAAGAATGTAAATGAAGGCCTGGGAGCAGGGAGGCCATCCACCCCCCGCACCCCGCCCCAGGGACCAAGGCCCTCAGGGAGTGCTGCGCCGGACGATCAGCATCGATCGTCCGGCGCGGCTTAGACTCATATGATGTTGAGGAACAGGGCGTAGAGCGACGCTGACAGCATGATCGCCACCGGCAGGGTCAGCACCCACGCCATGATGAGATTGCGCACGGTCGCCCATTGCAGGCCCGAGCCATTGGCCGCCATGGTGCCGGCCACGCCGGAGGACAACACGTGGGTGGTGGAGACCGGCAGGCCGTACATGTCCGCCGCGGCGATGGTGGCGGCTGCGACCAACTCGGCCGAAGCCCCCTGGGCGTAGGTGAGATGGCTCTTGCCGATCTTCTCGCCGACCGTGACGACGATGCGTTTCCAGCCGATCATGGTGCCAAGGCCCAGGGCGATCGCCACTGCCACCTTGACCCAGGTCGGAATGAAGCGCGTGGCCGAGTCGAGCTCGTTCTTGTAGGTCGTGAGAACCGCCACGTCCTGCTTGGAAAGCGAGCTCTCCTTGTCCTTCATCAGGAAGCGCAGGGCTTCCGAGGCGAGGTACATGTCGTTGCGCGTGTTGCCCACGGACGCGGCCGGAATCTTGGCAATCGAGCCGTACTGCTTGACTTGGTCCGAGATCGTGTTGATGAGCGCTGCGAGCGAGACGAAGGTCCCTTCGTTGATCTTGCGCTGCGAGACGAAGGCCGTCACGGCAGGCCGCGGATCGCCCAGCACGCGGTAACCCGCGGCTTGCTTCTCGACCACGGCGGCAGCGGCGGCCGAAGCGGCCTGGAACGACTCGGCCTGGCTGGGATGGGGGGTTCGGTTGAGGGCATAGGCGGTGGGCACGATGCCGATCAGGATCAGCATGATGAGGCCCATTCCCTTCTGGCCGTCGTTTGAGCCGTGCGCGAAGCTCACGCCAGTGCAAGTCAGGATCAGGATGCCGCGGATCCACCACGGCGGCGCCTTCTGGCCCTGCGGCTCGGCGTAGAGGGCGGGATTGCGCACCACGAATTTCAGGGCCAGCAGGAGAAGGGCGGAGAACACAAACCCGACCAGCGGAGACAGCAGCAGCGCCCAGCCGATTTCGGTGGCCTTGCTCCAATCGACTCCCGACGTGCCGTCCTGGCCGCGGGCCAGGGCGTTGGCGACGCCGACGCCGATGATTGACCCGATCAGCGTGTGCGAGCTGGAGGCGGGCAGCCCCAGCCACCAGGTGCCGAGGTTCCAGATGATGGCCGAGATCAACAGCGCGAACACCATGGCGAAGCCTGCGCCACTGCCGACCTGCAAGATCAGCTCCACGGGCAGCAGCGACACGATGCCGAAGGCGACTGCGCCGGTCGAGGTCAGCACGCCCAGGAAGTTGAACATGCCGGACCACAGGACGGCCATCTCGGCCGGCAGGGAGTGCGTGTAGATCACGGTGGCCACCGCATTGGCGGTGTCGTGGAAGCCGTTGACGAACTCGAAGCCGAGCGCGATCAGCAGCGCCACGAGCAGCAACAGGAACGGCAGGTAGCTCGTGACCGGCGCGCCGGACGTCTCGACGTCCGAGTACACGCTATAGGCGACGTACAGGAAGCCCGCCGCCAAGGCGCCGAAGAAGATTATGGCCGTGAGCGGGTTGAAGCCCTTGTCGAGATTGGGCCCTGAGCTACGCGCCGCCGGTTCGATCGGCGGGGCCTGCAACGCGGTGTCCGACATTCGATTTCCCCCATGAATGATGGCACTGCAATTGTCGACTGCATCCTTGACGGCGCCATGACAGTTCGGGCGGGTGCAACTGGACCGCCCG
>JAFAKN010000323.1 GCA_019235415.1 Alphaproteobacteria bacterium | reverse complement strand
CATCCGCCAGGTGCCGGCCTTCGCGCGCCGGCAGCAATCGTTGGCCCAGGCACCGAAGTCGGCAGCCTGAGCCGGCTCGACGTTCCGGCCGGACGGAATCGCAGTACGCCAAACCGAAATGCGCTCGAGTCCCCTTGCGTAGGGTTCCTTCGCATAGGGGCGGCGTAGGATTCCGGTGTGGCAAGAACGTCACGCTTCGCAGCCATTCGCGATTGCGGCAGCTCGCCGCCCTTGTGTTGCCGGCAACTGGCGGCATGAAGGTTGCGTTCGCTTTTCCGATCGTTCGCAGCATTTGGGGTGTGTGTCGTGCACGACGTGGCTTCGGAGTTTCGCGAGATCCTGACCTTCCACCTCGGCGTCGAGCCGGCCCGCCTCACCGAAGGGGCGCGATTGAAGGAGGATCTCGGGGCCGACAGCCTCGACCGTGTCGAGATTGTGATGTCGTGCGAGGAACGCTTCGACATCGAAATCCCCAACCAGAGTGCGGGTCAGTTCACGACCGTGGGCGAGGCCGTCCGCTACCTCGAGATCCGACTGGCCGCGCCACCTGTCGCCGAACCGGCGCCCGGTCCGATCCGCCTCCTGTCCGCGCTGCGCTAGCCGCCGCTGTCATCCCGAGCGTAACTCTGTCATCCCGAGCGTAACTCTGTCATCCCGAGCCGAAAGCGAGGGACCTTTCCTTCGTGCCTAAGGGGGATGACAGGCAGCCCGTGCGCGTATTCCCGTGCGCGTATTCCTTCGATCATGGCGCCAGCGCACGCTCCCGCACACTGTGGCGCCGCTCGTCGGGACTGGGTGGATTATCCCCAACTGTTCCGCGTAGAGACGGCAACCCGGCGTCGGCTTGCGTGTTGAGGCCGCGAGCTTGGTGGAAGAGGGCACACGGTGTTTGCGCGTCTACGGGGCATCGCCCTTCTTGTCTTGGCGGGTCCGTTTTTCGCTGCAGCTTCCGACGCTGTGGCCGGCAGCGATATTGGCCTGACGGGCAACTGGTCGCGCACCGATGGCCAAGCCCGCATCCATATCGAGCGTTGCGGCGACAGCGTGTGCGCAGTCAATACCTGGGTCAAGGATCCGGCCAAGGGAGAGCTGGTGGGCGACCGCTTCGTGATGACGGTCAGGCCGCGGCAGCCCACGACCCTGGCCGGCGAGGCGTTCGACGTCAGGCGGGGCCTCACCTATTCCTTCCTGATCTCGCTCGATCAGGACGCCATGACCACCAAAGGCTGCCTCGTGGCGAGCGTCGTCTGCCGGACCATGAACTGGGTCCGGGTGCCCTGACACAGCAAAGTCACCGCCCAAGGCTCAGTCCAATGGGGTCTCGACCCGATGGGTCGGCGAAACCTCGTCTACGGCGCGCAAAAAGTCGCCCACCGCTCTTTTCGATGCGAAGAGAGAAGCATCGCTTGACTTTCCGTTGAGTCTTACTATATTGGTGGGGCGAAGTCCTTCGCCAATCGGAGGTGTCCCCTGCCAATGCTGCGCAACGTCCTGCCAACAATACCATCAATACCAGAAACTAGGCCGCCGCCCGCCGCTTCAGCGCCAGTGCGATGCTGATCCAGCCCCAGCCGATGAAGATCAGGTCGACGCCGAGGAAGATGCCGAGCGTGTAGAAGCTCGAGACCGGCCAGTGCGCCACGATGATCAGGCCGAGCAGCACCGAGATGATGCCGGAGAACACCACCCAGCCCCACGGCTTGCCGGCATGCCGCATCTGCCAGGCGAGGAACATGCGCACCAGGCCGCCGATCATCAGGGCCAGGCCGAGGAACAGGGTGAGGATGGTGGCAGCCTCGAACGGATTGGTGAAGCAGATGATGCCGGCCAGCACGTACATCACGCCGAGCAGGATCCAGAGGACGGCGCGCCCCCAGCTCTTGACGCTGAACGCCGCGATGATCTCGGCGACGCCGGCCATCACCATCATGATGCCGATTACGAACACCGCCGACGCCGTCGCCATGACGTCGCTGCCGAGCGCGATCACGCCGGCGATCAGGAAGACGATGCCGAGCGCCAGGATCCAACCCCACTTGGCCCCCAGATGCCGGACCGCCTCGCCGAGACTGTGCGGCGCGGGGTCGTTGGTGGCTGCCGTCATGTATCGCTCCCTCTCCAGGCGGAATGCACGGTGCGAGCATACAGCCTGTCGATGGCACTGTCGCGGTTGGTGTGTGACACTCGGCCCGACAGCTGGGATCTATCCGACATGAACGAAGCGAAGAAGCCGCCGGCGCCGCCGCGTCCGGCCACCACCGTCTTGCTGTTGCGGCCGTCCGTTGCCGCCGACATGGCCTCGCCGCTGGAAGTCTTCATGGTGGTACGCCATCAAGAGATGGGCGCGTTCTCCGGCGCGCTGGTCTTTCCCGGCGGCAAGCTCGAGGAGGCTGACGGCGATCCGCGCCTGCGGGTGCGGTGCGGCGGTGCCGACAAGATCGGCGACAGCGAGCTTAAGTTCCGCGTCGCCGGGGTGCGCGAGGCGTTCGAGGAATGCGGCGTCCTGCTTGCCCGCGAGCGCGGCCAGCGCGCGCTGGTCGCCGCCGCCGATCTCGTGGGCATCGAGCGGCGCTGGCGCGCCAAGCTCGCCAAGGACGAGGCGAGCATCGTCGACCTGGTCGAGGCCGAGGATCTCGAGCTCGCCACCGACCTCATGGTGCCCTACGCGCACTGGATCACGCCGACCTTCGCGCCGCGCCGGTTCGACACCTGGTTCTTCGCCGCCGAGGCGCCGGAGGACCAGATCGCCCTGCACGACGGCGAGGAGTCGGTCGAATCGGTGTGGATCGCGCCGCGCCAGGCGATCGACGAAGCGGCCGCCGGCCGGCGCACCTTGGTCCATGCGACGTTCAAGAATCTCGAGCTGCTGGCCGAGACCACGACGGTGACGGAAGCGCTGAGTGCGGCGTCGCAGCGCAAGGTCGTCACCGTCCAGCCGTGGATCGAGACCCGCGACGGCAAGCGCTACCTGCACATCCCGCCCGACGCCGGCTACCGCAACCTCTTCCGCGAGATGCCGCCGCCCACGTGACCAGCACTTATTGCGTAGATGGCACGCAAAAAGTCGTCATGCCGGCCGAGTGTCATCCGAGCGCAAGCCCTGTCATCCCGAGCGCAGCCTCTGTCATCCCGAGCGCAGCGAGGGATCCTTAATGCCACAGGAAAGATCCCTCGCTGCGCTCGGGATGACAGAGGGCCGCACATCGAAACACGATTCCGCCATCGACCCAGCCATGCTCAATTCCATCTCGCCCGGAGCGCCCTCTCGCGCTAAGAACAATCTTATAAACGCTCGTTCATGAGCCGGTCGCAGCCGGTCACCTGGAGGAAGGGGAAAGCATGGTCGGAATCGTGGCCTACGGGGCCTATGTGCCGCGCCTGCGGCTCAGCCGGCAGGCGGTCTACGACGCCAACAAATGGTTCGCCGCCGGCCTGCGCGGGCTGGCCAAGGGCGAGCGCTCGATGGCCAACTGGGACGAGGATTCGATCACCATGGCGGTCGAGGCCTCGCGCGACTGCCTCAGCAGCCACGATCCCGAGGATGTGCGCAGCCTGTACTTCGCCTCGACCACCCACCCGTTCAAGGACCGCCAGAATGCCGGCGTGATCGGCACTGCGCTCTCCATCGAGCAGAACCTTCTGGCGTCCGATGTCGGCGGCTCGCAGAAGGCCGGCACCTCCGCCCTGATCGCCGGCCTCAATGCGTCGAAGAACGGCGGCGGCCCGGCCCTGGTCGCGGCGGCCGACAAGCGGATGACGCGCGTCGCCTCGTCGAGCGAGCTGAACTACGGCGACGGCGCCGCGGCGCTCTTGTGCGGCACCGAGAACGTGATCGCCAAGCTGGTCGGCCATCATTCGGTGTCGATGGACTTCGTCGACCATTTCCGCGGCGACGAGACCGACTTCGACTACGGCTGGGAGGAGCGCTGGATCCGCGACGAGGGTTATTCGAAGATCGTGCCGCCGGCGATCAAGGCGGCGCTCGCCGCCTGCAAGGTCAAGGGCTCCGACATCACCCATTTCATCATGCCGAGCCTGATGCCGGCCGTGCCGCGCCAGATGGCCAAGGCCTGCGGCGTCGCCGACGGCGCGGTGCGCGACCTTTTAGGCGCCAATCTCGGCGACACCGGTGCGGCGCACGCGCTGGTGATGCTGGTCGACGCGCTGGAGACCGCCAAGGAAGGCGACAAGATCATGGTCGTGGCGTTCGGCCAGGGCGTCGACATCCTGGTGTTCGAGGTCACCGCCGAGAACGCCAAGCTGCCCAAGCGCAACGGCCTGTCGGGCTGGATGGCGCGGCGCAAGGAGGAGAAGAACTACCTGAAATTCCTCGCCTTCAACGAGATGCTGCCGATCGAGAAGGGCATGCGCGCGGAGTTCGACAAGAAGACCGCGCTCAGCGTGCTGTGGCGCAAGCGCGACATGATCTACGGCCTGGTCGGCGGCAAGTGCAAGGTGTGCGGCACCGTCCAGTTCCCGCGCAGCCAGGTGTGCGTCAATCCCAACTGCCACGCGGTCGACAGCCAGGAGCCCTACCGCATGGCAGGGCTGGAAGCGAACGTGATGTCGTTCACCGCCGACTCGCTCACCTACTCGCCCGATCCGCCGGCCTACTACGGCATGATCACCTTCCCCGAAGGCGGCCGCTTCATGGCCGACTTCACCGACTGCGACAAGGAACAGGTCAAGGTCGGCGCCAAGATGCGCATGACCTTTCGCATCCGCGACAACGACACGATGCGCGGCGGCTTCAAGCGCTACTTCTGGAAGGCCGCGCCGGTTTGAGACGACTGTCATCCCGAGCGCAGCGAGGGACCTTTCTGTCCAGAAAGGTCCCTCGGCCTGACGCCTCGGGATGACAGTGAGACTGTCAGAGGCTTAGAGTCTAAATCCCCACGGAGGAGACCAACATGGCACGGGGTATCAAGGACAAGGTCGCTATTCTCGGAATGGGCTGCTCCAAGTTCGGCGAGCGCTGGGACTCGGGCGCCGAGGAGCTGATGCTCGAGGCGTACAAGGAGTGCATCGCCGATTCAGGCATCGATGCCAAGCAGATCAATGCTGCCTGGTTCTCGACCGCGATCGACGAGGTGCATGTCGGCAAGTCGGGCATTCCGCTGTCGACCACGCTGCGCCTGCCCAACATTCCGGTGACGCACGTCGAGAACATGTGCGCGTCGGGCACCGAGGCCTTCCGCGGCGCCTGCTACGCCGTGGCCTCCGGCGCCGCCGACTTCGCGCTGGCGCTGGGCGTCGAGAAGCTCAAGGACACCGGCTACGGCGGCCTGCCGGGCGGCCGCGGCGGCCCGCTCCAGGCGCTGTGGAGCGCCAACGGGACGGCGCCGGGCAACTTCGCCCAGCTCGCCACCGCCTACATGACGGCGCACGGCGTCGGCGGCGAGGACCTCAAGAAGGCGATCGGCCACGTCTCGTGGAAGAGCCATCAGAACGGCGCCAAGAATCCCAAGGCGCATCTGCAGAAGGCGGTCGAGATGGACACCATCCTGAACGCCCCGATGATCGCCTCGCCGCTCGGCCTGTTCGACTGCTGCGGCGTGTCGGACGGCGCGGCCGCCGCCATCGTGACCACGCCCGAGATCGCCAAGTCGCTCGGCAAGCACAACATCGTCTCGGTCAAGGCGCTGCAGCTCTCGGTGTCGAACGGCTCGGAGTCGGGCCACAACTCGTGGGACGGCAGCTACTTCCACACCACCCGCATCGCCTCGAAGAAGGCCTATGAGGAGGCCGGCATCAAGAACCCGCGTGCCGAGGTCTCGATGTTCGAGGTGCACGACTGCTTTTCGGTCACCGAGCTGGTGACCATGGAGGACCTGCACATCTCCGAGACCGGCAAGGGCTGGAAGGACGTCCTGGACGGCTTTTACGACGCCGACGGCACGATCCCTTGCCAGATCGACGGCGGGCTGAAGTGCTTCGGCCATCCGATCGGCGCCTCGGGCCTGCGCATGCTCTACGAGATGTACCTGCAGTTCCAGGGCCGCGCCGGCGCCCGCCAGCTCAAGGACCCGAAGATCGGCATGACCCACAATCTCGGCGGCGCGCCGCGCGAGAACGTGTCGAGCGTGGCGATCGTCGGCCGCTTCGAGTAACGCAACACCACACACAACGCACGCAACTGTCATCCCGAGCGAAGCGAGGGATCCTTTCCGCAACGCGAAGGATCCCTCGGCCTGCGGCCTCGGGATGACAGGTTCCGACTATGGAGGAAGCGAGAGCGATGCAGCTCGACAAGAAGTTGATCGGCCACGAGTTCAAGGCGTTCGACGCCACGGCCGAAGCCGGCAAGGTCAGGCTCTTCTGCAAGGCCATCGGCGAGGAAGACCCGATCTATTCCGACGAGGCCGCGGCCAAGGCCGCCGGATACAAGGCCGTGCCGGTGCCGCCGACCTTCCTGCAGGCCCTCACCAACGACGATCCCGAGAAGGGCGGGCTGTTGAAGGCGCTCAACGTCGACATCGGCCTGATCCTGCACGGCGAGCAGCACTACGACTACTACGCCCCGGTCTATGTCGGCGACACGATCACCTGCCAGCAGAAGGTGACCGACATGTACGACAAGAAGGGCGGCGCGCTGTGGTTCGTGGTCTCCGAGACCTCGATGAAAAACAAGGCCGGCAAGCCGGTGGCCAAGGCCACCAGCATCACGGTCGTGCGCAATCCCGACGCCGCCAAGAAGTGACGGAGAACAAGATGGTTGCAGCTCCCAAGTTCGACCAGGTGAAGGTCGGCGACGAGATCACGCCGATCGTCCTGCCGCCGATCAGCCGCCACCAGCTGGCGCTCTATTGCGGCGGCTCGGGCGATCACAACCCGATCCATGTCGATCTCGACTTCGCCAAGAAGTTCGGCTTCAAGGACGTGTTCGCCCACGGCATGCTGTCGATGGGCTTCCTCGGCCGGCTGGTGACCAGCTACGCGCCGCGCGATCGCATCCGCAAGCTCGGCACGCGCTTCACCGCCATCACCTGGGTGGGCGACGTCATCACGCTCTCGGGCAAGGTGACGGCCAAGCGCGAGGAAGGCGGCGAGAAGCTCATCGACCTCGAGGTCCGCTGCACCAACCAGAACGGCCAGGATACGCTGCAGGGCCACGCCACGGTCGCGGCGAATTAGTTCATGTGCCTCCCCAGCTTCGCTGGGGAGGTGTCGGCGTCATACGTCGACGGAGGGGTCGTGAATCTCCGACCCCTCTGTCGCGGTAAGACCGCGACACCTCCCCAACGCTGCGCGTTCGGGAGGAGAACGCAGAGGAGAGAAAACAGATGGGTCAGCTGGACGGCAAGGTTGCGATCGTCACGGGGTCGGGGCGCGGCATCGGCCGCGAGATCGCGCTGCGCCTGGTGCGCGACGGCGCCAAGGTCGTGGTCAACGACATCGACGAGGCGCCGGCCAAGGAGACCATCGCCGACATCGAGAAGCTGGGTGGCAAGGCGGTGGCCTGCAACGGCGACGTTTCCAAGCCCGACTTCGGCGACCGCATCGTCAAGACCGCGGTCGACGCCTTCGGCGGCTGCCACATCGTGGTGAACAACGCCGGCTACACCTGGGACTCGGTCATCCAGAAGATGAGCGACGAGCAGTGGTACGCCATCCTCGACGTGCACCTGACCGCGCCGTTCCGCATCCTGCGTGCCTTCCAGCAGCATTTCCGCCAGGAGGTCGAGAAGGAGCGCACCGCCGGCAAGCGCATCGTGCGCAAGGTGGTCAACATCTCGTCGACCTCGGGTGTCAACGGCAACGCCGGCCAGTCGAACTACTCGGCGGGCAAGGCGGGCATCGTCGGCCTCACCAAGACCTTGGCCAAGGAGTTCGGCCGCTACGACTGCACGGTGAACGCCGTCGCCTTCGGCTACATCCAGACCCGGCTCACCAAGCCGCTCGCCCAGGGCGAGGACGGCGAGATCGAGGTGCAGGGCCGCAAGGTCAAGATCGGCGTGCAGGGCGGC
>JAFAKN010000530.1 GCA_019235415.1 Alphaproteobacteria bacterium | reverse complement strand
GTCCGCCGCTTTCTCCGCGATCATCGTGATCGGTGCATTGATGTTGCCGCCCACCATGTCAGGCATCACCGATGCATCGACGACCCGCAGGCCTACCGCGCCGTGCACCCGGAGCTCGCTGTCGACGACCGCCATCGGGTCTTGCGGCAAACCCATCTTGCAGGTCCCCAGCGGGTGGTGGACGGTGATGCCGGCCGCATGGATGTGCGCATCAAGCTCGTCGTCGGAGTATCCGGAGGGGGCGAGCTCGCGCTCCACGAAGCGGCGCAGGGGGCCCTGCTTGCCGATGTCGTGAGCCAGACGAAGGCCGGCGCGAAGCGCCGACCGGTCCCGTCCGCGCGTGAGGTAGCTCGGGTCGATCCGCGGTGCGAGAAAAGGATCCTTCGACGTCAGCTTCACGTACCCCCGGCTTTCCGGCCGCAGAACGATCGCCCGCAAGGTGAATCCATCGTCATAGGGCTTGGTCAGGGGGCTGAGATGGGCGGTGGCGTTCATCGGCGCCGCGACCGGCATCAACTGAACGTCCGGCAGGACCGAGTCCGGCATGCTTTTGAGAAAGGCCATGCTGCCGCAGGGCGGGTCCGTCGCAATCCCCTCGCCCATGAAGTAGGCGCGGCCCAGCTCCCGGAGAATGCGGTCGATTCTCATGCTTCGATGCAACGGCCCGGGCGTCGTGCGCCGGTAGGCGATCGCAGCCGAGATGTGGTCCTGCAGGTTCTTGCCGACCCCCGGCAGCGCGATCCTGACGTCGATGTCGGTGTTGCGCAGGTCTTCGGGATCGCCGATTCCCGACAGATTGAGGAGCTGGGGAGAATTGATCACGCCGCCACACAGCAGGACTTCCTTGCCGGCGCGGGCCACCTTGAGCTCGCCGCGCCGCCGGTACGCGACGCCGACCGCACGAACGCCGTGAAACTCGACCTGCGTCGCCAGGGCGTGCGTCTCGAGCGTCACATTGCTCCGCCTCAAGGCCGGTCGCAGGTAGGCCACGGCAGCACTGCAGCGCCGGCCGTCACGAATCGTGAATTGCCATTCGCCGAAGCCCTCCTGCTGCTCGCCATTGTAGTCGCGCGTGAAGGGATGGCCGGCGGCGAGGCCGGCCGCCGTGATAGCGTCCGTCAGGGGGTCTTCGTACCGCGAGAAGCGGGTCGTGAGCGGCCCGTCTCCTCCGCGGAAGGCGCTCGGACCGCCCTCCCAGGACTCCTGGCGTCGGAAATACGGCAGCACATCGCTGTAGGACCATCCCTTCAGTCCGGCAGCCGCCCACCTGTCGTAGTCGGCCCGGTGGCCGCGCACATAGGCCATGGCATTGATCGAGGACGAACCGCCGACGCCCTTGCCGCGGGCGCATTCCATCCTCTGGTTGCCGACTTCCGGCTGCGGCTCGCAGAAGTACATCCAGTCATTCATGCGATTGAGCAGCAGGCGCGGCCATGCCAGCGGAATGTGGATCCAGGGATTGTAGTCCCAGCCTCCGGCCTCGAGGACGAGCACACTGACGTCGGGGTCCTCCGACAGCCGGTATGCGAGCGTGCAGCCGGCCGAGCCGGCTCCCACGATGATGTAGTCGAATTCGGCGCGTCTCACGGCTCGATGTTAACCGACTTCCACAGGCTCCTCCGAGAGGACAAGCCGTCCTCCCCAACGGAGTTGGGGAGGTGTCCGCGTCGTCGCGGACGGAGGGGTCACGATTCCGGAGGATCATGACCCCTCCGTCGCCGTAAGACGGCGACACCTCCCCAGCGAAGCTGGGGAGGCAAAGGAAAGTCCTAAGTAAAGTCGGGATTACGGGACTGGCTAGCTGCCGGCCGCCAGCGCGGTGGGCGCCTCGTCGACGAACTGGTGGCGCTTGTAGTCGTACACCACGCGGCCGTAAGGCAGCGTGAGGTCGGCCACGAAGTGATGCGCGCCCACGACGCGCCGCACCGGCAGGTCGGCGACCGGAGCGTTGACGTGCGGCACGAGATGCAGGCGGCTAGGTCCAAACCACGAGCCTTTGACGTTGATGTTCGTGAGGTTGATGGCCACCAGCTGGCAGATCTCGGGCTGGCCGTCGACCCCGGGAATGAGCTTCAAGTTGATCTGCGTCTTGGCAAGCATCGCCTTGGTACGCTCGCCGGTGCCCGCCATGCTCTCGTGCTTGTAGCCCATGGTGCCCATGGCCACCAGCTGGCCGGCATATTCGAGCGTGCCGGTGAGGGTGTCCTTGACGACCTCAAGCTTGGGATGGGCGTATTTCTTGGGGAAGCCCCAGATCTCGCGGCCCGCGGCGATCGGCGGGTCGTCGTCGAGGTACATCTGGCTCACGAAGGTGACCTCTTCGCCACGCAGCCGGGCAGGAATCACCACGCCCGTCTCGGTGTAGCTGCCGAAGCCGGAGCTGTCGGGCATCTTGATCCATTCGTAGCTCACCAGGGGTTGCTCGAGCGGCTCCAGCGGCTCGGGCAGCTGCTCGCGGATGACCTCGGGATCCGTCTCGTAGCTGATCACGAGGTATTCGCGATCGACGAAACGGTAGGGGCCGTCGGGATAGCTCCCGCCGGCCAGCGGCATGGACGGCAGCTTGAGAACGTCCTCTTTGCGCATAGGTGAGCCCCCGACTTGCAGATCGCCAAGCGTCTACGGCACTGCGGCGACAGTGTCATGACTTGTTTGGAGCGCGGAGTGAGGATCGGTTCTGTCATCCCGAGCGCAGCGAGGGACCTTTCCTGCTGCCTTAAAGGTCCCTCGCTACGCTCGGGATGACACGTGATCATCTGCCTTCATGAGGGCGTCACGACCGCGCTGCTAATGCTGCCGGCCGTACTTCAAGGGAAAGAAGCATGGACGCTCTCGTCAATCAGGGCAACGAACCGCAGCTCCGGACCTCGTATCGTGGTTACCGGCCGCCGGGCTGCGAGCGCGTGGCTCTCGTCCTGCAGGGCGGCGGCGCGCTCGGCGCCTACCAGGCCGGCGTCTATCAAGCCCTGCACGAGGCGGACATCGAGCCCGACTGGATCTCGGGCGTGTCGATCGGCGCGATCAACGCCGCCATCATTGCCGGCAACTCGCGCCAGCTCAGGTTGAAGCGTCTGCAGACCTTCTGGGACACCATCACCAGCCGCAAGATCTGGCACTATACCCCCGACGGCGACGCCTTCCGCATCGCGCGCAACGCCGCCAGCGCCTGGATGACCATGTCGCAGGGCCAACCCGGGTTCTTCGCGCCACGGCAGGTCAATCCCTGGCTGGCGCTCGCCGGCTCGATGGGCGCCACGAGCTTCTACGACTCGGCGCCGCTGCGCGAGACGCTCGAGAAGCTGGTCGACTTCTCGCTGATCAACGACAAGCTGACGCGCTTCTCGGTGGGCGCCGTGAACGTGTTGTCCGGCAACTTCGTCTACTTCGACAACGCGCAGGAGACGATCGGGTCCGAGCACGTCATGGCGAGCGGCGCCCTGCCGCCGGCGCTGCCGATGGTGAAGATCGGCACCGACCACTTCTGGGACGGCGGCATCGTATCGAACACGCCGCTGCAGCACCTCCTCGACCAGGACGACAAGCAGAGCTCGCTGATCTTCCAGATCGACCTGTTCCCGGCGCGCGGGATGCTGCCGCGCGACATGCCCGACGTGCTCGGCCGGCACAAGGACATCATGTTCTCCTCGCGCACGCGCTACAACACCGACGTCTACCGCCGCATCCAGCAATGGAAGAAGCGGCTCTGCCTGGTGCTGGCCAAGATGCCGCAGGAGCTCCTGACCGAGGAGGAGCGCCGCCTGCGCGAGGAGCTCGCCGACCTGCCGGATATCACCATCCTGCAGCTGATCTACCAGCAGAAGGCCTACGAGGGCCACGCCAAGGACTACGAATTCTCCGGCACCTCGATGCGCGAGCACTGGCAGAGCGGCTACGAGGACACCAAGCGCACGTTGCGCCGCAAGGACTGGATCGCCATGCCGCCGCCCGGCCACGGCATCGTGGTCCACGACGTCCATCGCGAGGACGATCGGTAACTCCTCGGAGCGCGGACCGCCCTATCTGTCATCCCGAGCGTAGCGAGGGATCTTTAGGGCAACAGGAAGGATCCCTCGCTGCGCTCGGGATGACAAGGACCACGAGGTCGGCGCTCCATTGACCGAGCCTACACCTTCCGCATCTACCGGCTGCGGCCGCCAAGGGCGACGGGGTTGCGTTCACGAGGGCTTCACGATCCAAGCCAATGCTACCGCATGTTGTTCTGGGGGAGCGCGACATGGACGTTTTTGTCGATCGGGGCAGCGAACCGCAAGTGCATGCGGCAAGTCGTGGTTATCGGCCACCCGGCTGTGAGCGCGTCGCTCTGGTGCTGCAGGCCGGCGGCGCGCTCGGCGCCTACCAGGCCGGCGTGTACCAGGCCTTGCACGAAGCGGACATCGAGCCCGACTGGGTCTCGGGCGTATCGATCGGCGCGGTCAACGCCGCCATCATCGCCGGCAATTCGCGACAGCACAGGCTGGAGCGCCTACGGGCCTTCTGGAACACCGTCACCAGCCGCAAGATCTGGCACTACACACCGGAAGGCGACATCTTTCGCATCGCCCGCAACGCGGCCAGCGCCTGGATGACGATGATTTACGGTCAGCCCGGGTGCTTCACGGCGCGTCCGATCAATCCCTGGTTCGCGCTCCCGGGATCGGCAGGCGCCACGAGCTTCTACGATGACGCACCCCTGCGCGAGACGCTCGAGAAGCTGGTCGACTTCTCGCTGATCAATGACAAGCTAATGCGGTTCTCGGTCGGGGCGGTGAACGTGCTGTCGGGCAACTTCGTCTACTTCGACAACGCACACGAGACGATCGCGCCCGAACACATCATGGCGAGCGGTGCTCTGCCGCCCGCCATGCCGATGGTGAAGATCGGCACGGATCATTTCTGGGACGGCGGCATCGTCTCCAACACGCCGCTGCAGTACCTCCTGGACCAGGACGACAAGCAGAGCTCGCTGATCTTTCAGATCGACCTGTTCCCGGCGCGCGGGACGCTGCCGCGCGACATGCCGGATGTGCTCGGCCGCCACAAGGACATCATGTATTCCTCGCGCACCCGCTACAACACCGACGTCTACCGGCGCATCCAGACGTGGAAGAAGCGGCTCTCCACGGCACTCGAGAAGATGCCTGAGGAGCTGATGACCGAGGAGGAGCGCCGGCTGCGCGAGGAACTCGGCAACCTTCCCGATATCACCCTTCTGCAGATGATCTACCAGCAGAAAGCCTACGAGGGCCATGCCAAGGACTACGAGTTCTCGGGGACGTCGATGCGCGAGCACTGGCAGAGCGGCTACGAGGACACCAAGCGGACGCTCGGCCGCAAGGACTGGATTGCGATGCCGCCGCCCGGCCGCGGCATCGTGGTCCACGACGTCCACCGCGAGGACGATCGGTGAGTCATTGGAGCGCGGACCGCCCTATCTGTCATCCCGAGCGCAGCGAGGGATCTTTGAGGCAGGAAGGATCCCTCGCTGCGCTCGGGATGACGAAACCTACATCTCCCGCATCTGCCGGCTGCGGCCGCCGAGCGCGTTGGGGTCGTTCAGCTCGCGGCGGAACTGGTCGCGGCGCTCGTGGATGGCGGCGATGATCGGCCCGACCGGGAGGCCGACTCCGATCAGCAACGCTTCG
>JAFAKN010000514.1 GCA_019235415.1 Alphaproteobacteria bacterium | reverse complement strand
CCCTGCAGCGGCGCCGCGAGCGGGCGTACCGCATCGCATCGGCCAGCCGGATCCTGAAGCACTACGGCCTGACGCTCAGCGACTGGCAGGCGAGCTCCTATGTGCTGTCGACCGCGACCGGGAAGACCGAGCTCGTCGACAATCTCGGCCACCTGTGGCCGGCCGCCGAGAAGCTGCTGGGCCGGCCGTGCGATCCGCTCGATCCCGACCTGATCGTGAGGCTGCAGGATGGCTGAGCCCGTCTTTACGCCGGTCAACCTGATCACGGGCTTCCTCGGCTCGGGCAAGACGACGCTGCTGCAGCGGCTGCTGGCCGATCCGGCGCTCGCCGACAGCGCCGTGCTGATCAACGAGTTCGGCGAGGTCGGGCTCGATCATCACCTGCTGGAGCGCATCGACGATACGATGGTGCTGCTGCAGTCGGGCTGCCTCTGCTGCACGATCCGCGGCGAGCTTTCGACCGCCATCAAGCAATTGCATTCGCGGCGCGCGCGAGGCGAGGTGCCGCCGTTCCGGCGCTTGGTCGTCGAGAGCACCGGGCTCGCCGATCCTTTCCCCATCCTGTCGACGGTGCAGGCCGACCCGGTGCTGCGCCATCACTATCGCCTGGGCAATGTCATCACAACGGTCGATGCCGTGAACGGCCTGGCGCAGCTTGCCCGCCATCCGGAAACCACCAAGCAGGTCGCCGTCGCCGACCGGCTGGTGCTGACCAAGACCGATCTCGTCGCCGAAGAGAATGCCGCCATCCTCACGGCCCGCTTGCGGCGGCTGAACCCCTCGGCGCCGCTGTGGCATACGGCGGGCGAACCGCTCGACGCCGAGGCTCTGCTGGCGCACGACCTGTTCGCCACTGCCGGGCGCAGCGAGACGGCGCGCCGCTGGTTCGCCGCCGAAATGGCCCCGCACGGAGCCGACGAGCCGCTCGACCGCAACCGGCATGACGAGACCATCTACGCCTTCGCGCTCTCCCTCGAGGGCGAGATCGACTGGGCGCGCTTCGGCCTGTGGCTCACCATGCTGCTCAATCGCCACGGCGAGAAGGTGCTGCGGGTCAAGGGCATCCTGAACATCGCGGGCGCCGCGACCCCGGTGGCGCTGCACGGCGTGCAGCACCTCGTCCATCCGCCGGTCCACATGTCGGCCTGGCCGGATGCGGACCGCAGCTCGCGGCTGGTGTTCATCGTCGATGGTCTCGATCGCGAGCTGATCGAACGCTCGCTGGCAGCCTTCCTGGGCATGGCCGGCCAAGCCGACCGTGCAAGCCGTGCAAAGGGTTCAACCTCGCGACACGCCGCCGAGTAGCCCGGCCGGCTGCATCAGGCGACGATCAGGCTGAGCGGGCCGAAGAACTGCCGAGCGGCGTCGGCCAAGTGCGAGAATTCCCGCTCGCCGCGCAGCCTTTGTTCATGCCCGCGAGGAGGGGCCGTGCATCGTCGTCCGATGGCAGGCGCGTTCGCAGGCCCGGCAGACTTCGGCGCACAGCCGGCAGTGCTGATGGTGGCCGGCGTGCTTGAGGCATTCCGCCGCGCACAGTCGGCAGAAGCCGGCGCAGGTTTCGAGCACCTGCCACGCCAAGGCCGACTGGCTCGCAGTCTGGCGCGACAGGATGCGGCCAGCCGCCAGGCAGACGTCGGCACAATCGAGGCTGAGCCGGATGCAGGCGGCGAGCTCGGTAGGATTTTCTTCCGCCAAGCAGGCGTCGGCACAGGCGGTGCAGATCTGCGCACAGTCGAAACAAGCTTCGACGCAATGCGCTAGGTTGCCGAGTTTTTCGGACGCAGTCGGATGTGCGGCCATCATCTGGTCGGCGTGCATGAAGCGGCTCCCCCCCAGGACAAACGGGTCGCCAATAGCGCGCGCCCTGTTACGGTTTCCACCTCAGGAAGTTTGCGATCAGGCGCAGGCCGGTGGTCTGGCTTTTTTCCGGATGGAATTGCGTGCCGGCGAGGTTGTCCCGGCCGACCACCGCAGTGATCGGTCCGCCGTAATCGGTGAGGGCCAGCACCGTGTCGGGCCGGCTCGCCTTGAGCTGGAACGAGTGCACGAAGTAGGCGTGCTCGCTGGGCGAGATGCCTTCGAGCAGGGCGTGCGGCTTTAAATCTGAAAGCTCGTTCCAGCCCATGTGCGGGATCTTCAGCTGGCCACCATGGCCGTTCGGCGCGGCGACGATGCGCACCACGTCGCCGGGCACCCAGTCGAGCCCGGCGTGGATTCCGTATTCGACGCCGCGCGTCGCCATCAGCTGCATGCCCACGCAAATGCCGAGGAACGGCTTGCCGCGCTCGATCACCTCGCGTTTGAGCGCGTCGACCATGCCCGGGACGCCGAACAGGCCGGCGCGGCAATCGGCGAAGGCGCCGACGCCGGGCAGCACGATCCGGTCGGCCGCCGCCACGTCGCGCGGGTCGGCGGTCACCAGCACGCGCTCGTCGAGGCCGGCCTCCCGGGCGGCGCGTTCAAAGGCTTTCGCGGCGGACCTGAGGTTGCCGGAGCCGTAGTCGACGATAGCGACTGTCATGAGTCGATGGGCATGGCGTCAGAGCACGCCCTTGGTGCTGGGCACCGTCGCCGCCTGGCGCGGGTCGATCTCGATTGCAACGCGCAGCGCGCGCGCCAGGCCCTTGAAGCAGCTTTCGACGATGTGGTGGTTGTTCTCGCCGTAGTGATTCCACACGTGCAAGGTCAGTCCGCCGAGCTGGGCGAAGGCCTGGAACCATTCCTTGAACAGCTCGGTGTCCATGGTGCCGAGCTTGGGCTTGGAGAAGGCCACCTTCCAGATCAGGTAGGGCCGGTTGGAGGCGTCCAGCGCCACCTCGGTCAGCGTCTCGTCCATCGGGATGTGCGCGGCGCCGTAGCGGCGGATGCCGGCGCGGTCGCCCAGCGCTTTCGCAAGGCACTCGCCCAGCACCAGGCCGCTGTCCTCGGTGGTGTGGTGATAGTCGATATGCAGGTCGCCCTCGGCGCGCAGCGTGATGTCGATCAGGCTGTGGCGGCTCAGCTGCTCGAGCATGTGGTCGAGAAATCCGATGCCGGTGCTGATGTCGTACTTGCCGGTGCCGTCGAGGTTGATGGCGGCCGCGATGCGCGTCTCCTTGGTGGCGCGCGCCACGAACGCCCGCCGCCCGCCGCTGCCCGGCGTCGCGAGGAGGTCGCCCTTGGCGGCTTTCGGCAGCGCCTTGCGCTGGGCGGTGAGGCTGGCCTGGCGGGCCATTGTCGCTGTCCTTTCGCCAGAGCGGCGCCCGTTCAAATGGAACCGCGCGCGGTTCCATTTGACCGGGCGAAGCCGCTCTAAACCCATTGATTCCAGAGCACGACCTCCCGCTCGGCTGGTTCCAGCCGAGCGGGACGTGCTCTAGCCCGGCCCGTTCATACAGGAACGCAGGCAGCACGGTCGAGCACCTTGAATGACTACTGAAAATCAGTATCCTGGTTGCGAGACTCCGAATGGACTTCGAATGGGACACGGCGAAGGAGCAGACGAACCGGAAAAAGCACGGTGTCGATTTCCGGACGGCGGCGAAGGTCTTCCTGGATCCCTACGTCATTGAGTTCGACGATCCAAAGCTCGTCGAGGAACCAAGGTTCAATGCCATCGGCATCGTCGATGGTCGAGTGCTCTTCGTAAGCTACCCATGAGGGGCGACACGGTCCGTATCATTTCCGCGCGAGGGGCGGAGCCGCATGAAAAAAGGAAGTACCACGAAGTATAGGCTCAATCCGAAGCGGCCGCCGAAGACGGATTGGCGTGCGTTCGATGCAATGAGCGACGACGAGCGGCATCGTGCGGCGCTTTCGGATCCGGATGCGCAGCCCGCCACCGCAGCGCAACTGGCACGTGCCCGTCGCATCCCCAGCGTCCGCGACCTGCGCAAGAAGCTGCGGCTGACGCAGGCGCAATTCGCCGCCCGGTTTCATATCCCGCTCGGCACGGTGCGCGATTGGGAGCAGGGGGCGCATCGCCCCGATAAGGCCGCGCAAGTTCTGCTCAAGGTCATAGCAGCTGATCCGGAAGCGGTGGCCCGAGCGCTTGAAGGCTGAACCGCACCGGTCAAGCGAGCGCTGCGATCATCGGACGCCACGCGCGGCGCGGTCGAGCGCCGCTCGCGTCAGAATGACGCCCAGCAGGACGATCAGGCCGCCCAGCACGCGGGCCGCCGTCAGCGGATCGCCGAACAACGCCGCCGAGAGCCCCACGCCCGCCACCGGGATCAGGTACATGTAGACCATGACC
>JAFAKN010000509.1 GCA_019235415.1 Alphaproteobacteria bacterium | reverse complement strand
CGCTTCGAGCTCAACTTGCCGGCCAACTGGAACCGCCGTTTCTATATGCATGGCAACGGCGGCTTCGCCGGCGAATCGCCCGAGTTCGGCTCGCGGCCCATGATCCGCGCCAACGCGCTGAAGCAGGGATTTGCCGTGGCGCAGACCAACACCGGCCACGATGCCACTGCCGAGCCGCTCGCGACTTTCGCGATGAGCTACCCGAAGCGCGTCGACTATGCCTTCCGCGCCGTGCACATGACGGCGATCGAAGGCAAGCGCCTCACCGCTGCCTATTACGGCCGCGCCGCTTCGTACGCCTATTGGGACGGCTGCTCGACCGGTGGCCGCCAGGGCCTGATCAGCGCCCAGCGCTTCCCGCAGGATTTCGACGGCATCATCGCCGGCGCCCCGGTGTTGAACTTCGTCGACACCGTGATGCAAAGCCTGTGGAACGGGCTGGTACTGGTCGAGACGCCGATCCCCGTCGCCAAGATGAAGCTCGTGTCGGACGCGGTCTATGCTCGCTGCGACGCCAAGGACGGCCTGAAGGACGGGCTTATCGACGATCCACGCCGCTGCGACTTCGATCCGGCGCGCGACGTCGCGCAGTGCCCGGCGGACAAGGACGGCGAGAGCTGCCTCACCGCCGCGCAGACCGCCGCGCTGAAGAAGATCTATGCCGGCGTGCAGGTCGACGGGAAACCTGCCCACTTCGGCCAGATGGTGGGCGCGGAAACCGGCGGGCTGTCCTTCACCGGAGCCGGGCGGACGGGGAGCGGCTGGGCCCAATGGCTTATCCCGCCGGCGGGCGGCAAGGCCAACCAGCATGCCTACGGCGAGAGCTTCGCGAAATACTTCTTGGCCAAGCCCGACCCCAACCTCGACGCCGCCAAGGTCGACTTCGCCAGGGACATCGCCAAGTACGACGAGGCCCGGGCGCTCCTCAATGCCACCGATCCCGATCTCGGCCCGTTTCGCGCCCGCGGCGGCAAGCTTCTGATGTATTTCGGCTGGGCCGACACCGCGCTGCCACCGCTCATGGGCATCGACTATTACCTGAAGGCGGTCGCCGCCAACGGACCCGCGACGCCGGAGTTTTTCCGCCTGTTCATGGTGCCCGGCATGTTCCATTGCCGCGGCGGCGTCGGGACCGACCGGCTCGATGCCATGACGGCGATGGTCAACTGGGTCGAGAACGGCGTGGCGCCCGCCTCGATCACGGCGGCGCAGGTGGAGCCTTCTCAGAACGGGCAGGGCAAGCTTGCGCGTACCCGGCCGTTCTGCCCTTATCCGCAGGTCGCCCGCTACTCGGGCTCGGGCAGTCCCGACGACGCCGCGAACTTCGCCTGCAAGCCAACCGATCAGTGATGGTCGTAGTCGTCGCGGTCGCCGTCATGGTCGTGGTGGTGATGCCACTGCGACCAGCTCGAGCTCTGATAGTAGGTCGGCTGGGAATAGTAGACCGGCCGCGTGTAACCGCTGCTATATCCATACCCAGAGTAGCCGCCGCCATAGCCACCGCCATAGCTGTAGCCAGGATAGCCGCCGTAACCATAGGCACAGCTGGTGCCCAGGATCGCCAAGCCCGCTGCCGCCAGCAATTTCAAGGTGCGCATCGCATCGCCTCCATGGGAAGGTGGTGCTTCGGTATCGCTTCCCACACCGGCTACGAACCGCACCGTGGCGTTCGGGCGGCATGACGGCGATATATTGAAGGCGGTCAGTTTGCTGTAAGCGGTCAGTGCGCGTGGCGGTCGGCCGCTGCGACCTAACTAATGCGGCGCGCCGGCGGGACCGGATGGCGGCCGCTCAGCCGCTGCAACAGGAAAGGTCCCGCGCTGCGCTCGGGATGACAGTGAGCGCGTTACAGCGCCCCCGGCGCTGGCCCTTTGGTCGGCTTGGCGTTGAGCTTGGGTGGATGCGTCACGATCGACTTCAGCTCGGGCGTGGGCTTGCGCAGCTTGGCGATCTCGGGCAGCGGCCGCGCCAGGCCGGGGATGCGCGCGAACGCCTGCTCCAGGGCGTGCGCGGCGCCCAGCACCTCGCCATCGCCGCGGAAGCGGCCGATCACCTGCAGCCCGAACGGCATGCCCTGGTGGTCGAGGCCGCAGGGCAGCGCGATCGCCGGGTTGGTGGCAAGGGTGATCCAGTAGGTCGGCGCCAGCCAATGGTAGTAGTTGCGCAGCTTCTTGCCGTCCATCGCCTCGACATAGAGGTGCTTCCACGGAAACGGCGTGACGCCGACGGTCGGTCCCAGCACCAGGTCGTATTCCCGGTAGAGCTCCTGGAACTTGCGGAAGATCCTGGTCTGCTCGCCGTGCGCCCAGGCGAAATCGGCCAAGGTCATGTTGGCGCCGATCTCGTAATTGGCGCGGATGTTGGGCCCGAGCAGCTCGCGGTTCTTCTCGTAGGCCTCGCGATAACGGGCGACGAAGTTCACCGCGCGGACCACGTCGAAGCAACGGTCGGCCTCGCCGAAGTCCATGTCGACCTCATCGAGGCCTCTGAATAGGTGCTTCATCGCCTTCATCTTGGCGCGCATCGTGGCGCGGATGCCCTTCTCCACCGGCACGCCGCCGAA
>JAFAKN010000367.1 GCA_019235415.1 Alphaproteobacteria bacterium | reverse complement strand
GCTGACGCCGGAGCGCAACCTCAAGCTCGTCATGAAGGCCGGCGTGATCTGCAAAGACGAGCTGGGCAGCTGACGACGGCGCGCTGGGGGCGCGCGACTCCAGTCGCGCGTCTTTTCCCTCTCCGCGGAAGATCGCGCCACTGGAGTGGCGCGCCTCACCGAACGCCTGCGGTTCAACAGTTCAACGGCGCACCCGGGCGGGGCCAGTCGAAGGCGACCAGGCGGCCGTGCATGGAGAGGGTGGCGAACGCGGTGCGGCGCTCGGGCCCGCCGAAGCAGACGTTGGTGACCACGGGATCGGGCAGCAGGTACTGGTCGATGCGGCTGCCGTCGGGCCAGATGTCGCTCACCGCGCCGGTCACGATGGTGCCGACGCAGACATGGCCTTCGGCATCGACCGCGAGCGAATCGAATAGCTGGTTGTCGCCGAGCGTCGCCAGCACCGCGCGCTGGTCGGCGCCCGCAGCCAGCCCGCCCGGCGCTGAAAGATCGAAGGCCCAACAGCGCGCGGTCGGCGTCTCGGCGACGTAGAGACGCCGGCCGTCCGGCGACAGGCCGATGCCGTTGGGATGCTCGAGCGGAAAGATCTTGCGCTCGATGCGCGAGCCGTCGGCCAAGGCATAGTAGACGCCGCCAGTTTGACCATCCGCGCCATACTTGCCGAAATCGGTGAACCAGAATCCGCCGACGGCGTCGAACACCAGGTCGTTGGGCGCGCCGATCGGCTCGCCGTCGCAGCGATCGTACAGCGTGCTCCATTTGCCGCTGCGAGGGTCGACGACCTGGATCGAACCCACGGCATCGGGTGCCGAGCCGACCGGCAGGGTGTTGCCCTGACCGTCGGCGATCCAGTTGGGGCCGCCATTGTTGGTGACGTAGACGCAGCCGTCCGGCCCGACCGCCGCGCCGTTGGGTCCGCCGCCCAGCTCGGCGATCACCTCGACGGCGCCCTGCGGCGTGATCCGGCTCAGCGTCCGGCGGCGCATCTCGACCACGATCACCGAGCCGTCGGCAAGCGCGATCGGCCCTTCGGGGAATTCTAGCCCGCCGGCAACCTCCCGTACCGCCGGCGTGATTCTCTCGATCGGCACGCGGCACATGGCAAACGCTCGTCGTCTCGACCAAGGCCCGAAGGGGCCGCGCGGAGAGACCTTCTTTCAACGACAGTCGGGTAGTCGCACAGAGAAGGTCTCTCCACTCGGAGTGGAGTTTACCCCGAGCGAAGCGAGGGCGCCCTCGGTCGAGACGACGAGGTAATCAGCTCTTCCAGCCGGGGGGCGGCTCGCAGGGCTTGGTGCCGAGCTCGCCGGGGGTCGACACTTCGAGGATCTCCAGCGCATCGGAGGTGCGGATTTCGTTGTGCCGCAGGTAGCCCGGAATGAACAGCGAATCGCCCTCTTCGATGCGCAGCGTCCGGTTGTCCTCGAACTCGAGGTCGACCCAGCCCTTCAGCACGTAGATGAACTGGCCGTCGCACTCGTGATAGTGCCAGCCGGTCGGCCGGCTCATGCCTTGGCTCGCCGACATGACCTGGGCGCGCAGCATGCCAGCGCTGGCCTGGGCGACGCCGAGGTCGCGGTACTGGAAGAATTCGCGGCGGCCCTTGACCAGCACCGGCTCGGCGGCGCGGCCATGGGCGATCTGCTGTCCGGAAAGCTTGGCGGCGAGCTGCGCGGCGGCGTCTTGCGGCATCGGTTCCTCCTTGGACGGTCAAGCGCCCCCAGCTTCATGCCTCACTCCCAGCCGTTCAAGGGCGATTTTGCCGGCCGCCGCGCGCTGAAGGATAATGCCGCCATGAACATCGCCGCGACCACGACCGGCTCGATGCCGCTGCGCGCCGTGCTGCTCGGGCAGCGCCTCGACACCAAGGGGTTGGAGAGCCAGGACATGATCGGCGTCATGCCGCTCACGCTGCGCATCGGCGAGCGCGGGATCGCCTTCCTGTTCCGCTTCGGCGTGGTGGTGCTGGTGGGGCTGTCGGCCGACGCCGAGCGGGCCCTGCTCGACCTGCTGCGCCCGCGCGTCACCGATGCATTGCCGGCGCCCGAGATCGAGCAGATCCCGATCGTGGTGCGCCCCGACGGTGACGACCAGATCGACGCCTCGGGCACCATCATGCTGAAAGACGCCTCGATGGAGCGTCTGCAGATCGTCGCCGACGTGATGTCCAAGAGCGTGGTCCTGGCGCTGCACGAATCGCAGATCGCCGGCGCCTTCGATCGGCTGGAGCCGCTCGCCGTGCGCATCAAGCACAAGGGCCACGCCGATCGCAAGGCACGCGACCTCATCCAGCAGATCGGTGACATCCAGCTGGTCCAGCACCGCATGGTGGGCCGCGTCGCGGTCGAGGACAAGCCGGACGTGCTATGGGATCGACCCGACCTCGAGCGACTCTACGCCCGTCTGGCCGACGAATACGAGCTCAGCGAGCGCAGCCAGGCGATCGACCGCAAGCTCACCCTGGCGGGTGACACGGTGCGGACCCTGCTGGAGCTTGTGCAGGACCAGCGCTCGGTCCGCCTGGAGTGGTACATCATCGGCCTGATCTTCATCGAGATCCTGCTCTCGGGCTACGACATCATTTTCAGAACGCACTGAGCCCGGCCCCTTCTGCAGCCAAAATCTCGTCCGCCATGCAACCAAAGCGTGGGTTTCGACCATTGAGATGGGTGGAAGCAAAGGAGTCGACGACCATGTACTTGGAGCTCGCGCCTGCGATCACCGCCCTGCGTTCGCGTCCCGAGGAGTTCGAGTTCAGCAACGGCACCCTGCACCACCTGCCCAGCCGCCACAGGTTCCGCTTCGAAAGCGACGACGACGTGCGCATCGAGGCGATGTGCGACTGCGCGCTGCTGCGCGCCAAGCCGGAGCAGGCCAAGGTCTTCAGCGAGGCGCATCGCGAGTGGCAGGCCTCCTATTGGCGGCCATTCCAGATCAACCGCGATTTCGCCTCGCACTTCGAGGCCCCGCCATTGTGGCGCCGCGCGGCGATCTGGCTGTTGCAGTGGCTGATCGCCCTGCCGCCGGCACGGCATGAGGCGTCCAAGGCGGCACTGCACCCGGCCGGCGCCGACGACTGAACCGGTGCTTGTGGCCTTCACCTCCCCATCGCGGAACCCGCGATGGGGAGGTGTCCGCGAAGCGGAGGGAGGGGTCATGCTCCTGATGCATGACCCCTCCCTCGCCGTACGACGGCGACACCTCCCCTTCGCGGTTTCCGCGAAGGGGAGGAGAAAATCCTCTACCTGAACAGCCGCTCGGCAGCCTTGGTTACGACATCGGTGTCGTCGCTGTAGAACTCGCCGTTGGTCAGGAACACGATCGAGGTTTTCCGCGCGGCGTAGTACCAGGCTTCCGACTTGAAGCCGGTGACGCTGCCGCTGTGGCCGTAGCATGGGCCGAAGTCGGTGCGGCTCAGCTGGATGCCGAGCCCGTAGCCCGGCTCGCGGCGCGACGGCGTCAGCATGCGCTGCAAGGTGGCGGGCTTCAGCAGCCGGCCGTCGCGCAGCAGGGCGGCGAGGAAGCGGCCCATGTCGCCGGCCGTGGTCGTGACCGGACCGTCGCCCAGCTTGGAGCCGTAGGCGATCAGGTTGTCGCGCGCCGAAGGCGGGCGCTCCGAGCCGTGCCCCGAGGCGACGCCGGGCTGGCGCGGATCGGCACCGATCGTGGTCGACGTCATGCCGGCCGGCACGAAGATGCGCCGCGCCAGCACGGCGCCGAGGTCGGCATGGTCGACGCGCTCGAGGAGCAGACCCAGCAGCGCGTAGTTGGTGTTGGAGTATTCGTGCTCGACGCCCGGCTTGGCGTTGGGCTCCTCGCCGAGCTGCCGTGACAAGGCCTGCTCGACGTCGACCAGCATGCGGGGGTTCTTGGCGGCGGCCTGCTCCCAGTCGTCGTCGAAATAGTCGGGCATGCCGCTGGTGTGGTTCAGGAGCTGCTCGACCGTGACGCTTTTCCAGTTGGGCAAGCGATCGAGCGATCCGGCCGGCACGATGATCTCCGACACCGGCTGGTCGAGCCGGATGCGGCCCTCGTCGACCAGCTGCAGGACGGCGGTGGCGGTCATCATCTTGCCGGCCGACGCGATGTAGAAGCGCGACTGCGGCGTGACCGGCGCCCGGCTCTTGCGGTCGAGCACGCCGGTCGCAACGATCGTATTGAGGCCCGGCCCGTTGACGCCGAGGACGGCGCCGGGCAGGCGCTGCTCCTGCACGAACCCGTCGAGCAGGGCCTGCAACCCCGCGTCAGGCGACTGCGCCCGGGCTGTGTTGGCCAGCAGGGCGAGGCCGAGCGCGACATAGCAGACGACTTGGCCGAAGAATCTCATCGCCATGGCAGCCCCCCCGCGCGACACCTCGAATAGACTGTACCGCATTTGCCCAATCGCAACCCATCACGATACGGTTGCCCATGCTGCCGATCCTGCGCGTCGCCCGGCCGAGCGACAATCTCGACGCTTTGTTGCGCTTCTACGAACAGGGGCTGGGGCTGAGCGTCCTCTACCGCTTCGAAGACCATGGCGGGTTCGACGGCGTGATGCTGGGCCATCCCAGCGCGCCCTATCACTTCGAGTTCACCGCCAAGCGCGGCCACGCCGTGGGGCGCGCGCCGACCGAGGACAACCTGCTCGTTTTCTATTTCCCCGACGTCGGCGAATGGACGAAAGCCGTGCAACGGATGCGCAACGCAGGCTTCGCGCCGGTTGCCGCATACAATCCCTACTGGGATCGCAACGGCGTCACCTTCGAGGATCCGGACGGCTACCGGGTGGTGCTGCAGAACGCGGCGTGGTCGCGCTGATCAGGGATAGGTCTTGGTGGCGCGCGCCGTGCCGATCGGCCGGCCGGCGGCGTCCTCGGCCAACACGGTCCATTGATAGCGATGGGTGCGCGGCGGGCACGGGCCGGTGAACTGGAAGGCGCCCGGCGCGATGCGGCTCTGGCCGCTGTAGCGCACCTTGCCGCCGCCGTGCTGGAAGTCCGGCGCGTCGAGATCGACCATGCGGAAGTCGAGCGTCGCGGTGCCGGCCGGCACGCCGGTGACGGTGAAAGCCGGCGACGGGCTGGTGACCGGCTGACCGGAGCAGACGGCTATGCCCTCCCAGGTCGGAGTGACAGCGAAGGCACCCTGGGCAGACGCAACCAACGGCCGGGCGAGCAGCACCGCGATGGCGAGCAGCGCCCCTGTCATCCTGAGCGAAGCGAAGGATCTCATGCCGATTGCCATCTCGCTCAGGATGACAGAGTCGCGCGCCGGCGGGCGAGGACCGCGAGCACGGCGCGCACGATGCCGCGGTAGCCGGTGCAACGGCAGAGGTTGCCCGACAGTTCCTCGCGCACGCGCGCCTCGTCGGCGTCGGGCAGGCGCAGCACGATGTCGCGCGCGGCGATCAGCATGCCGGGCGTGCAGTAGCCGCACTGCAACGCGTGCTCGCGGGCAAACGCCTCGCGCAGGTCGGCCATGACGGCATCGTCGGCGAAGCCTTCGATGGTGCGCACCGTGGCCCCGTCGCAGCTGCCGGCGTGGGTGATGCACGAGCGGGCCGGTGCGCCGTCGATGTCGACGGTGCAGGCGCCACACACGCCCTGCTCGCAGCCGAGATGGGTTCCGGTCAGCATCAGGCTCCCGCGCAGAAGATCGGCCAGCTGCTCGCGCGGCTCGGCCAGAAGCTCGCGCCGCTCGCCGTTCACCACAAGGGAAATCGCGAGCTTCCCGCTCACGACCCGACCGCCGCCGCGACGGCCCGGCGCAGCGCGGTCTCCGCAAGCGCGCGGCGCCAGTCGGTGAGCTCGGTGAGCTCGGCAATGTGCGCCACGATGTGCGGCGCTTCGGTCGCTGGATCGGCCAGCAGCGCCGACGCGTCCTCCACGACCAGCGGCGGCGCATCGAGTGCTGCGAGCACGGCGCGCGGCGGATGAGCGGGAACGGACAGCACGCACGCCGTAGCCTTGGAGAACTCGCCGGGCTTGCGGCAGAACTTCCAGTGGCCCCAGCGCGCTTCGGCCGGCAGCACCGGCACTTCGATCGCGCATAAAAGCTCGTCGGCGCCGAGCGCGGTCTCGAAGATGCCTGACACGAACCGCACCGCCGGGATGCGCCGCTCGCCGCCGGGGCCGAGCGCGATCGCGGTGGCGCCGAGCGCCGGCAGCACGGCGACCCAATCGCCGGCCGGATCGGCGTGGGCCAGGCTGCCGCCGATGGTGCCGCGGTTGCGCACCGGGCGGTAGGCGATGCGGCGTGCGACGGCGGCCATGATCTCGCCGGTGCGGCCGGGCACGGCGCCGTCCTCGATCGCGGCGTGCGTCGTACCGGCGCCGATGCGCACCCCGCCGCCGCGCTGCGAGATGCCGGAGAATCCCGGCAGATGGCGCAGGTCGACGATCGTGCCGGGCTGCGCCAGCCGCAGGTTGAGCAGGGGACCCAGCGACTGCGTGCCCGCGCCGGCGCGAGCCCCCTCAGCCACCAGCTGCAGCGCCCGCGGCCAATCCTTGGGCCGCACATAGGCGAACGCGGCGGGCTTCATCCGGCTTTGCCGCGCGCGGCCTTGATCGCCGCCAGCACGCGCGCCGGAGTCGCGGGCAGATCGAGGACTTCGGCGCCGAGCGGCGACAGCGCGTCGTTGATGGCGTTGACGATGGCGGCCGGTGGGCCGATCGCGCCGCTCTCGCCGATGCCCTTCTGGCCGAACGTCGTCCACGGGCTCGGCGTCTCGAGATGATCCAGCCGCACGTCGGGGATTTCCGCCGTCCCCGGCAGCAGGTAGTCGGCGAGCGTGGCGGCGAGCGGCTGGCCCTGCGAGTCGAAGGGCATCTCCTCGTACAGCGCGGTGCCGATGCCTTGCGCCAGCCCGCCCAGCACCTGGCCGTCGACGATCATCGGGTTCACGAGCCTGCCGGCGTCCTCGACCACCAAGTAATCCTCGATGGCGACGGCGCCGGTCTCGGTGTCGACGCGCACGACGGCGGCATGGCAGGCATAGGAGTGCGTGCCGGTATCGGGATCGGGCCGATAGCCCGCGGTCACTTCCAGGCCGCCTTTGTCGACGTCGGGCGGCAGGTTCTGCGGCGCGCGATACCAGGTGCGCGCCACGTCGGCGATGGCGACGGAGCCCTCACCGAGCTTGCGCCGCACCTTGCCGTCCGCGACCAAAACCTCGGTTGGCGGCACTTGCAGCAGCGCCGCGCCGATGGCGGCGATACGCACGGCAAGCTGCCGGCAGGCTTCGGCCACCGCGCCGCCGGCCATCACCATAGCGCGGCTGCCCCAGGTGCCGGTCGAATAGGGCGTAAGCGCGGTGTCGCCCAGGACGACGCGCACTTGGTCGGGATGCAGGCCGAGGACCTCGTGCGCGACCTGGGCCAAGGTGGTCTCCATGCCCTGGCCATGGCTGTGCACACCGGCGCGCACTTCCAGCACGCCGTCGGGACTCAGCCGCACATGCGCCTGCTCGAAGCCCGGCACGAACGGGATGCCCCAGGCATGATAGACCGACGTGCCGTGTGCGCCCTGCTCGCAGAACACCGCGAGCCCGAAGCCCACGGCCTCGCCGCCTTTTTCGAGAAAGAGGGCCTGCCGCGCGCGGATCGCAACGAGGTCGAACGCCGCCACCGCGCGGCGCAGCGATTCGGGATAGTCGCCGCTGTCGAACACCTTGCCGACCAGGTTGCGGTAGGGCATCGCCTCGGCCGGCACGAGGTTGGCAAGCCGGATGTCGACGGCGCTGATCCCGAGCTGGCGCGCCAGGGCATCGAGCGTCGTCTCCATCGCATAGCAGACGCCGGTCCGCGCCACGCCGCGATAGGGCAGGATCGGCGGCTTGTTGGTGCAGGCCGACACCGTGTGGCAGCTGAGCCGCGGCAAGACGTAGGGGCCGGGCAGGATCGAGCCCACTTGGGCTGCTTCCAGGCAGGCGCCGAAGGGATAGGACGAGTAGGCGCCGGAATCGACGGTGGCTTGGCAGTCGATGCCTAAAAGCTTGCCGGTGCGGTCGGCCCAGGCGGTGATGACGTAGTGGTGCTCGCGACAGTTGGCGCCTAAAAGCTGCTCGAAGCGGTCTTCCAGCCAGCGCACCGGGCGGCCGAGCCGGCGCGCCAGCGCGCCGCAGACGATCTCCTCAGGCAAGAGGATGCCCTTGTAGCCGAAGCCGCCGCCGACATCGGGCGAAACGATGCGCACCTGGCCTTCGTCGAGGCCGAGGCAGTCGGCGAGGCCGGTGCGATTGACGTGCGGCATCTGGGTCGCCGTGGTGACGATCAGCTGCTCGAGCCGCGGATCCCATTCGGCCAGCACGCCGCGGCCCTCGATCGGCGCCATGCATTGGCGCGCGGTGCGCAGGGTGCGCGTGACCTTGGCGCCGGCAATGGCGTCGAGGCCGGCGAGGTCCTCGTCGCGCGCGATCTCGACGAAGACGTTCTTCGACCAATGCTCGTGGACGAGCGGCGCGTCGGGCAGTGGCGCCAAAAGCATGTCGTGCACCGCCGGCAGCGCCTGGTAGTCGAGGACGCAGGCGGCGGCGAGATCCTCGGCCTCGGCGCGCGTGTCGGCGACACAGGCGGCGATCGCCTCGCCGACA
>JAFAKN010000055.1 GCA_019235415.1 Alphaproteobacteria bacterium | reverse complement strand
GAAGCTTTTCGGGACTATGGTCGTGGTCTCGTCCTCGGCGATGACCGCAGGCCCCGGCACGAAGCTGCCGACCTCCAGATCATCGCGATGATAGATAGAGACGGTCTTCATGTCCTGCTCGGCCGGATCGTAGACCGGCCGCTGTCCGCGCGCCTTGGCGGGCTTCTCGGCCGGCTGCGGCGGCATCTTGGGCAGCGGCGGCTGCTCGGCGGCCAACCGCAAGGTCCAGTTCATGATTTCGACGCTCAGCCCCGGGATGGTGCGCCCGAAGGTCTGGGCGTAGCTCTCCTCGTAGAGCTTGACGAGCGTCTCGCGCGAGGCGTGGTCGAACCTGCCGGGCGGCAGGTTGATGGTGATCTCGTGGCCCTGCCCGCGGTAGCGCATGTCGGCGGTGCGCGTCTCGCCGAGCTTGGCGTCGGGTGCGCCGGCCTTCACCACAGCCTCGGCCTCGGCATGCATCTCGGCGAACAGGCGGTTGACGTACTCGGGATCGAACTTGTCGGCGTCGAGCTGCACGTAGCGGCTGCGCACGACCTCGTAGGCGACCGGCGCCATCAGGAAGCCGACTGCCGAGCCGACGCCGGCGCCGCTCGGCACCATGACGCGCTCGATGCCGAGCTTCTCGGCGAGCCGCGCTGCATGGATCGGTGCGGCGCCGCCGAAGGCGATCAAGGTGCGCGCCTGCAGCTCCTTGCCGCGCTCGACGGCATGCACGCGGGCGGCATTGGCCATGTTCTCCTCGACGATCTCGCTGACGCCGAACGCGGCGTCGAGTCGCTTGAGGTCGAGCTTCTTGCCGACGGCATGGTCGACCGCGTCGCCCGCCTTCTCCGGCGACAGCTTGATGGTGCCGCCCGCGAAGTAGCCGGGGTCGATGCGGCCCAGCACCACGTCGGCGTCGGTCACCGTGGGCTCCGTGCCGCCGCGGCTGTAGCTCGCCGGTCCCGGCTCGGCGCCGGCGCTTTCGGGGCCGACGTTGATGCGCGACAGCGAATCGACCGAGGCGATCGACCCGCCGCCGGCGCCGATCTCGACCATCTCGATCACCGGGATGCGCAACGGCAGGCCGCTGCCCTTGAGGAAGCGGTACTGGCGCGCCACCTCGAAGGTGCGCGAATGCTGCGGCTCGCCATTGTCGATCAGGCAGATCTTGGCCGTGGTGCCGCCCATGTCGAAGGACAGCACCTTGTCGAGCCCGCACTGCCGCGCCAGCGATGCGGCCAGGATCGCGCCGCCGGCCGGCCCGGACTCGACCAGCCGGATCGGGAAGTGGCGCGCCGTCTCCAGCGCGGCCAGGCCGCCGCCGGACGTCATGAGGAACAAGGGGCAGGTCACGCCCTTGGCGCGCAGCGCCGTGTCGAGGCGGCCGAGATAGCGCTCCATCACCGGCTGCACATAGGCGTTGGCGACGGCGGTCGACCAGCGCTCGTACTCGCGGATCTCGGGCGACACTTCGCTCGACAGCGTGATCGACACGCCGGGCAGGGCCTCTGCGAGGATGTCGCGCGTACGCCGCTCGTGCTTGCCGTCGAGATAGGCGTGCATGTAGCCGACCGCGATCGCCTCGACGCCTTCGGCCTTCAGCTTGGGCGCGAGCGCGCGCACCGCGTCCTCGTCGAGCGCCAGCAGCACGTTGCCGCGGCCGTCCATGCGCTCGGGCACGCCGAAACGCAGATGCCGCGGCACCAAGGGCGCGGGCTTCTGCATGAAGATGTCGTACTGCTCGAAGCGATGCTCGAAGGCGATCTCGATCGAATCGCGGAAGCCCTCGGTGACGACCAGCGCCGTCTTGGCGCCCTTGCGCTCGATTATGGCGTTGGTGGCGAGCGTCGTGCCGTGGATGATGAGCGCGAGCTCGGCGGGTTTGACGCCAGTCTGCTTCAGGATCTCCTCCATGCCCGAGAGGACGCCTTCCTCTGGCGCGCGCGGCGTGGTCAGGACCTTGACGCTGGTGCGCTTGCCGTTCCGTTCGAGGCAGAGGTCGGTGAACGTGCCGCCGATATCGACCGCCAATCGTGCTGTTTGCATGTGCTCCTACGCTGCCGTTTGTTGGATGTTGCCGCCGAGATAGGCCTGGCGGATGCGCGGGTCGGTGCGCACTTGTTGCGCCGGACCTTCCATGAAAAGCCGTCCCTGTTCCATGACCAGGGCGCCATCCGATATGAGCAAGGCGCCGCGCACGTTCTGCTCGACGATCAGAACCGTGACGCCGGTCGCCGCGATGCGTTGGACGGTGGCGAACACGTCGCCCTGCATCTTGGGCGACAGGCCGAGCGAGGGTTCGTCGAGCAGCAGCAGCGCCGGCTCGACCAGCATCACCATCGCCATCTCGAGGATCTGCTGCTCACCGCCGGAGAGGTTGCCGGCCTCGGTGCGCCATTTCTGGCTGAGCATCGGGAACGCCGACGTCACGCGGTCGATCGCCGCGTCGTGCACCGAGCCGGGCAGGGTGTAGCAGCCCATCTTGAGATTCTCGGCCACGCTCATGGCCGGGAAATTGCAGCGGCCTTGCGGGACGAAGCCGACGCCCCGCTTCAGTCGCTCCCAGGGCGGCAGGCGCTCGATGGCGTCGCCCTTGAACAGGATCTGTCCCGAGAACAGCCGGTTGGTGCCGTAGATGGCACGCAACAGCGTCGACTTGCCCGCGCCGTTGCCGCCGATCAAGGTCGTGATCGACCCGGCTTGCAGGCTGGCCGAGAAATCGCGCACGATCGGCACGTCGCCATAACCCGCGGTCACCGACTTGAGCACGAGGGCCGGTTCCGTCATGCCGCGCCCCGCATCTCGGCTTCGGCCATCTCCGGCGTCATCCCGAGATAGGCTTCGAGCACGCGCGGATCGGTGTGGATCGCCGCCGCCGTGCCTTCGGCGAGCTTGCGGCCCTGGTCGAGCACGATCACGCGGTGGCAGAGGTTGGTGATGAACTCGACATTGTGCTCGACGATCAGGAAGGTCTCGCCGGCGCGGTTGAGCTCGCCCAGCGCCGCCTCGATCTCGCGGATGCGGCTGGGATTGACGCCGGCCACCGGCTCGTCGAGGACGACGACCTTCGGGTGCGGCATCAGCGCGGCCGCCAGCGCCACCAGCTTCTTCTGGCCGTACGACAGGATGCCGGTCTCGATCTCCCAATAGCGTTGCAGGCCGATCAGCTCGACCAGCTGGCGCGCCCGTTTCTCCGCGGCCTCGACGGCATCGCGATAACGCCGGGTGCGCAAGAGCTCGTCCAGCCAGTTCGCGGCATCGAACTGCTGATTGGCGATGGCGAGGTTGTCGCGCAGGCTGAGCCGCTCGTAGATGCGCACCGTCTGGAAGGTGCGCATCAGGCCGGTGCGCGCGATGTGATGGGCGACACGGCCGGTGATGTCCTGGCCGGCCAGCACCACCTTGCCGCCATCGAGCTTCTGGAAGCCCGAGATGCAGTCGATCGCCGTGCTCTTGCCCGAGCCGTTGGGGCCGATCAGGCCGGTGATGCTGCCCGCTTCGACCGCGAACGACACGCCGTCCAGGGCATGCACGCCGGCGTACGCCTTGCGCAGGTCGCTGACCTCGAGGATGGCGCTCATCGCACGTGCTCGCGCATGCGCAAAAGCTGGCGCTCGCGCAGCCAGCCCGCGACGCCCGAGGGCATGACGAACATCGCCACCACCAGGATCGCGCCGTAGATCACCATGCGCAGGTCTTCGGAGAAGCGCAGCAGCTCGGGCAGCGCCGACATGACGACGCCGGCCACGACCACGCCCCAGAAGCTACCGGCGCCGCCGATGATCACGATGATCAGGAAGGTCTGCATGTAATAGAAGTCGAGGAACAGCGGGTCGATGATGCCGAGGTGGAAGCAGTAGACGCCGCCCGCGGCGCCCGTGATGGCGGCGCTGATGGCGAACGCGGCGAGCTTGTAGGGTACCGGCGCGATGCCCTGGGCGCGCACCAGCGGCTCGTTCTGCTTGATGGCGACCAAGGTGCGGCCGATGCGCGAGCTGCAGAGTGCATAGAGGAAGCCCAGCATCGCCACCGAGAAGGCCCAGGCGACCCAGTAGAATTGCGCGGTGCCGGCGAAGCGATGGCCGAACGCTTCGGGCGCCGGCAGGTTGGGGATGCCGAGCGGGCCGCGCGTCAGGCTCACCCAGTCGCGCGCGATCAACGTCACCAGCAGCGCGAAGGTGAGCGTGACGATCACGAAGGCGTGCCGGTTGGTGCGTAGAGTCGGGTAGCCGACGACGATCGCCAGGACGGCATTGACGAGCGCGGCCCATAGTAGGCCCCACCAGAAATTGCCACCGAAGGTCACCACGGTAAGCGCCGTCGCGTAGCCGCCGATGCCCCAGAAGCCCAGCTGCGCGAAGGAGAGCAGGCCGGTGTAGCCGTAGATCAGGTTCAGCGCCGCGGCGGCCACGGTGAAGATCAGCGCCGACAGGCCGATGCCGATCACGTAGTTGGAGCTCGTGACCAGCGGCAGCGCGGCGAGCAGCAGCGCGGCAACCATTGATGCCAAGGGGGCGGCCAAAAGCTTCATCCGACCCGCATGCCGCCCTTCTTGAACAGGCCGTCGGGGCGCAGGAACAGGACGACGATCATGATCACGAACACCGCGCCTTCCTGCCAGGCGATCTCGAAGAAGCCGCCGATCCAGCTCTCGATCAGGCCGAGCCCGATCGCCGCCGCGATGGCGCCCGGGATGTTGCCCAGGCCGCCGATGATCACCAGCGCGAACGCCTTGAAGATCAGGAACTGGCCCATGTAGGGCGTGACCAGCTGGATCGGCGCGATGGCCGCACCGGCCAGTCCGCACAGGCCGGCGGCCAGCACGACGGCGTTGCGCGCCACGACGCGAGGGCGGATGCCGACCATCAGCGCGGCCTCGCGGTTCTGTGCGATCGCCCTCATGGCGCGGCCGAACTGGGTGTAGCGCAGCACAAGGTAGAGGCCGGCGAAGGCCGCCAGTGCCGCGCCGGCGCCGATCACTCGCGTCCAGGTGATGCGGATCGAGCCGATCTCGACGCCGTTGAAGCCGTATTGCGTGTCGACCAGCCGGGGCGTTGCGGTGAAGAAGTACTGCATCAGGTGGATCAGGATGATCGACAGCCCGAGCGTGATCAGGATGCTGCGCTCGAACTCGTCGGTCCGCAGACGCACTAAAAGCACCTCGTATACCGCCCAGCCGACCAGCATGATGGCGAGGATCGCCGCGGCCAGCGCCGGCCAGTAGAGCAGGCCGGTCACCGGCAGCACGAAGGCCATGGCGAAGGCGCCCAGCATCAACAGCTCGCCGTGCGCGAAATTGATGATCTCCATGACGCCGAAGATCAGCGACAGGCCGACCGCGATCAGGGCATAAAGCAGCCCGAGCGCAATGCCGTTCAGGGTCAGCTGCACGAGATAGGTGGCGTCGACCGTCATTCCCGGCGCGTCTGCAATTTGCGGACCATGTCCCAAGTGTCCTTGTCGTTGACAGATAACCGGGAATCCTGCGAGCTTGCAACTATCGCAACGATGTTCCGATATCCGGTACGACCTGTCATCCCGAGCGCAGCGAGGGACCTTTGAGGCAACACGAAGGGTCCCTCGCTGCGCTCGGGATGACAAAAATGCCTCGACGCTACCTCGCATGACCGCGCGCCGCGTCATCGTGGCGCCGCGGCCGCGGTTGGCGCGTGCCGCCAGGCGGCCGGCGGGCTCGCAGTCGCTGGAGCGCGGGCTCGACGTCCTTGAGAGCATCGCGGCGGAAGGCGGCGAGGTGGGGGTGCGCGAGCTGGCGCGGCGCTGCGGGCTCAGCCCGACCATCGTGCAGCGCCTGGTGAGCTCGCTGGCGAGCCGCGGCTACATCGAGAAGAACGGCGAGACGCAGCGCTATCGCCTGGGTCATCGCTCGCTGGCGCTGGGGGCGAGCGGCGAGGGGGCCTTCGATTATCTGGTGGCGGCGCGGCGCGAGCTCGAGCAGCTGGCGCACGACCACCATCTCAACGGCTTTGTCTCCGTCCTGCGCGAGGGCCGGGCGATCTACATGCTTGCGGTGCAGGCCGATGGGCCGGTGGCGATCAAGGTCAGCGCCGGCAGCGAGATGCCCCTGCATTCGACCAGCGCCGGCAAGGTGCTGCTGGCCAACCTGGCCGACGCCGAGGCGCGCCGCATTCTCGGCCCGCGCAAGCTTCCCGCGATCACGCCGCACACCATGACCGATCCCGCGACGGTGATCGCCTCCTTGGCCAAGGTGCGGCGCCAGGGGTTTGCCCTGGTCAACGAGGAGAACATCCCGGGCGTGCTGTCGGTCGGGGCGCCGATCCGTGATCGCACCGGTGCCGTGGTCGCGGCGCTGAGCGTCGCGTTCCCCAAATATCTCGACTCGGCCACGACGCTCGCCACGGTGACGCCGCTGGTGACGGCGGCCGCGCTCAGAATCTCGCGGCTGCTTGGCATGCCGAGTGCAATGGTGTTGACTGGACCCACGGGGAGTGTGTGCGGAGGGACATGATGAAGAAGACAATGTGGCTGGCCGCGCTCGCCGCCGCGGCGCTCGGGGTTGCGCCGGCGCTGGCGCAGCAGCCGCCGATCGTGATCGGCGTGTCGACGCCCAAGACCGGCGTCGCGGCCGTCGCATCGGAATGGGAGCTGTGGGGCGTCAACCTCGCCGTCGAGGAGATCAACCAGTCGGGCGGCCTTTTGGGGCGCAAGGTCGAGCTGATGGTGCTCGACAACAAGTGCAATCCCTCGGAGGCGGTCAACGTCGCCAACAAGCTCGTAGAGGCCAAGGTGGTGGCGATCGAAGGCGCGCACTGCAGCTCGGCCCATCTCGCCAGCATGAAGATCGTGGCCGACGCCAAGATCCCGATGATCACTGGCATCGCCTCCAACCCGCAGATCACCGAGCTGGCCGGTAAGGGCCGCAACGAATACTCGTTCCGCATCAGCCCGTCGGACACCGCGATGATGGACGCACTCGGCATCTATCTCGGCAACAAGAAGCCGTTCAAGACGGTGGCGATCGTCGGCGAGGACACCGACTTCGGCCGTGGCGGCGCCGACGCCTTCAAGGCGGTGGCCGGCAAGGCCGGCGTCGAGGTCGTGTCGACCGACTTTCATCCGCAGAACGCGCCCGACTTCACCTCGATCCTGACGCGCCTGCAGCAGCGGCGGCCCGACGCCATCGCCACCTTCCAGGTGGGCGGCGATTCGATCAACTTCCTGCGCCAGGCCATGCAGCTCGGCGTGCGCATCCCCTACACTGGCCGCATCGAGCTCGGCGGGCGCAACCAGCCGATCATCGAGGCCGGCGGCATGGAGAACTCGATCAGCGCCTGGACCTACAACGCGACCATCGATGCGCCCGAGAACAAGGCTTTCGTCGCCAAGATCAAGGCCAAGTACAACTCCGATCCCTACCTGCAGACTTGGGGCGGCTACGACGCCATCCGCATCATCGCCGAGGCGATCAAGAAGGCCGGCAGCACCGACGGCGAGAAGATCAAGGACGCCATCCAGGGCATGACCTTCACCAACGTCATGGGCAAGCAGGTGACCTTCGACGACCACAACTCCGCCGGACATTGGGTGGTGCTGCAGACAGTGAAGGACAAAAAGGTTGCGGTGGCCGACATCGTTCCGGTCAAGTAATTGCCCGCAACCGTACGAGATCGCGCCCGTTGGCCTCCCGTAACAGGAGGTAGTGCCATGAAGACCCTTTCGATCCTCGCGGTTGCGGCGATCGTGGCCAGCTTGGCGAGCGCCTGCTCGGTCCGCACCGAAACCGTCGCGCCGGCTCCGGCAACGGCGGCGGTGGTCGCCCCGGCGCCGTCGACGGTGGTCTATACCGATCCCGTCCCCGCCACGACCGCGGTGACGGTCACGCGTTAGTTTCTTGCTGGGGGCGCGCGACTCCCAGTCACGCGTCTTCTCTTGCATCAAGGCATGACGCGCCACTGGAGTGGCGCGCACCCAGCGACTACTCTGGCTTGATACCGCGTTCGCGGATGATCTGGCCCCATCGCGACGCTTCGCTCTTCACGAAGGCCGCGAACGCCTCGGTCGAATCGCCGATCGACTCGGCGCCGAGCGTCGCCATCTGCTCCTTGACCTCGGCGGAATGGAGGACACCGGCAAAGGCGGCGTTCAGCCGGCTAACGATGTCGAGCGGCGTGACCTTCGACGCGAAGACTCCGTTCCAACCGACCATCTCGTAGCCCGGCACGCCCGACTCGGAGATGGTCGGAAGCTCGCGCACCAGCGCCAGCCGCTCGGCGCTCGAAATGGCGAGCGCGCGCAGCTTGCCCGACTGGACCATCGGCAGGGTGCCCGGCACGTTCTCGATCATGAAGGCGAGCTGGCCCGCGACAAGGTCGGCGAGCGCCGGCGCACCGCCCTTGTAGGGCACGTGCACCACGTCGATGCCGGTGATCGATTTCAGAAGCTCGGTCGCGAGCCACGGCGTCGTGCCGATGCCGCCCGAACCGTAGTTCAGCTGCCCGGGCCGGGCTTTGGCGTAGGCGATCAGCTCGGTCACGGACTGCGCCGGCACCGCGGGATGCACCACCAGCAACAGCGGCGACGAATTGACCCGCGTCACGGGAACGAAGTCGGCCAGCGGATCGAACGGCAGGCGGGCATAGAGGTATGGGCTCACCACCAGCGCGATGTTGCCCATCAGGAGCGTGCTGCCGTCGGCCTCCGCCTTGGCGACCACCTCGGCGCCGACGATCCCGCCGGCGCCCGGCCGATTGTCGATGACGACCGGCTGGCCCAGCGCCTCGCCCAGGCGGCTGCCGACCAGCCGCGCCATGATGTCGAGCACGCCGGCGCCCGATGCGAACGGCACCACCAGGCGAAGCGGCCGCGACGGCCAGGCCGGATGCGCGCCTTGCGCCGCGGCGCTCGGCAATCGCGCGTCGTTGCCGATCGCCGCCACGCCTATCGCCGACAAGCCGAGCGCCGAGGCGGCACGACGAGGCAGCAGTGGCATCAGGCGCTGGAGAGCTCGACGTGGGGCAGTCGGGTAGTGCGGACCGCGATGGCCAGCGCCCGGGCGCTCAGCCAGCCGGCGCAGAAGGCCGCGCCTGCCGCGACGAATTGCGGCTCGAGCACCGGATCGAGCAGGGCGGCGCCGGTAAAGTCCGTGAGGGAGAACAGCAAGAGCGCGATGGCGATCAGCGGACCGTCGCTCGAGCGATGCTGGCGCACCAGGTCGCGCCGCTGGTCGACCTCGACTTCGATGGTCCAGCCCCGCATGCGTCCGAAGAAGGCGCCGACCAACGCCGCCACCAGCCATTCGGCGTCGTGCTCCATGTTGGCCTCGAACACGCCGGCCAGCAGCACCAGCGCGTCGACCGCAGCGAGGCAAGGCGGAATGGCCAGCCGCCAGGTCTTGATCACGGCGCCGCGGGCTTGGCCGGCGACCGTCCACAGGCAGATCGCCGCGAGGAGCACGGTGATCACGTTGGAGAGGCTAAGCGGAGCGATCATCACGCCTCGGTCGTAGTACCAAGCAGCGAAAGCCGAGCGTGCGACTCTGGGGATGCGGATGCGTCAAGAGCCCCCACACGGCTCGTTGCCGGACCATCATGCGCCTGCCGGTGCGCCACGGCCAGATTTGCTTGTGTGTCATCGCGGCAAAAACGTCGGCGCACGGGGTTTTTGCCTCATATGGGATGAAATTCAGCACTGTGGCCCATTCGGGAACCTGACGGGATGTGCGCTCCGCCACAGTGCAATTTCCGGGTTTGAATTAAAATCACGTGCTACTACTGATGGTAGTGTACGCAGCGCGCGCAATTCTCTTCCGGATTGCACTGCGCCGCCGATCCGGTCGCTAATCCATTGGGGGGATGGAAAGATGCCGGCAGACAAGGGGGCTCCGTTTCCGATCGCCGCGCTCGGCATTGCGGCACTGCTCGTGTCGACGGTCTTCGTGGGCCAGCGCGCATTCGACATGCTGCGACTGGGCGAGACGGACACGCATCGCGAGCAACTGGCGCAGCCGCCCGTCGACGCCCAGTTATGGGAGGATCCGTTCGCCGCACTGGCGCGACATCGCGCGAAGTACCTCTGCCCTCCTCTCGGTGCCGATGACGCGGCAAGACAGTCGACATCTGCCAACACATCGTCGCCGCCGCCAGTAGGCACACAGGCACCGGCAACAGGCATGGCGCCGTCTCAAGGGACGATACTCGAAGTGGCGGAGACGAAGCCACCGCAAGGCGCCATGTGCGCGGACAACCGTCCCGAAGCATTCGGCAAAGAGAAAGGGCATCCCGGCACGCTCGATCTGACGGTGATCGCCGCGATCATCCCGGGAGCGAATTTCGTCGGGGCGGAGGAGGCGCGACGCCGTACGCGCTTTGCGGTACTGGCCGGTCTCGCCGCCGAGCACTTTGCCGCCGACAACCCCGATCGGATCGGCTTCTTCTATGAGCCTCTGAAGGATGGCCTGGGCCACTGCCGCAGCTGCTCCGCCGGCATCGAGGTCGTCTATGAGACGTTCACGTCGGAGACCGATCGCAACAGGCAGGTCGTGCTGCTGTGGATCAACGACGTCGACATCAGCAAGAAGTGGCTGAGTGGCGTCTCCACGATCGTCGCCAACGAACTCGTGCGGGATGTGCCGGGCGGCGACGGGCTGCAGGCCAAGATTCGTATCCTCGGCCCGCAGTATTCCGGCCAGCTCGTCAAGGCGTTTACCGAAGATGCGGGCATGGTTGCTTCGGCACCTCCCGATGTTGACTCGTATCTGTTGCCAAAAATGAAGGTGGCGATCGCCCAAACGACCATCGTGAGCCCATGGTCGACGACGCCGGCCGAAGACGTCCTCCGCGCCGCGAAGGCCGATGCGCAAACCGCAAAGCTGCCTAAGGATTGTGCCGGGGCTCGCAAACTTGCTGGAGCCCCCGACGATTCCGATTGCATCAACGCTTTGTTCAGCGTGTTGGCCGGCCGGCTTTCGGAGAACGGGGCGCCGTCTCAATCGAAACCCGGGTCCGAGCCGTTCTTCGTTCGCACGGTGCAGCCGGACAACCATCTCACCGAGCTCCTGGAGCTCGAGCTGTCCTCGCGACTCGTGAGCGGGCGCGCCGCGTACAAGGGCAACGATCATCGCGTGGTCCTGCTGCGCGAGTGGGATTCGCTTTATGCGCGGGACTTTGCCGAAGCGGTGCGCGACCGGTTGAAGTGCGGCCTGGCCGATCCCAAGAGCATTCAGGTGTACTCGTATCTGCGCGGCATCGATGGCGCCGGCCTCGACGGCGCGCCCAAGCAGCTTCGGCTGGTGCCGCGTGCGCAGAGCGGCAAGGACGACGACAAGAGCAAGCAGCCTGACATCGAATGGCCCGAATCGCGCGACCAGCGCGATTACGTGCGTCGGCTGGTGAACCAGATTCGCAAGGAGGCCGACGCGGCCCGCGAGAGTGTCGTGGCGGTCGGAATATTCGGGCTCGACGTGCACGACAAGCTGATCGTGGCCCAGGCGCTGCGCGAGGCCTTGCCCGACGCGCTGTTCTTCACCACCGATCTCGATGCCACCCTCCTGCATCCGGAGGTGCTGCCCTATACGCAGAACATGATCGTGGCGTCCAGCTATCCGTTGGTGCCGCCCGACTTTCCTCAACCAAGGCAGGCCGACGACAAGAGCGAGGTCTTCGACGGCGACCGACCCTCGGTGACGCCGCTGTTGCAGCTAGCGCCGTTCCGCGACTCCTATCAGACCGCAACCTTCCTCGCCGCTCGCTACGCCGTGTCGCAAGACAGCCAGACGATCCGGACGTGGCTGGAACAGCTGCCCAAAGCGCACATTTTCGAGATCGGCCGCCATGGCGAGGTGGAGCTTGCGGCGGCGGACACCTCGGTGCGCGACGGCGTCGCCAAGCAGGAGGCGCCGGCACGGTGGAACTACTTCGTCATCTCTTCCGTCGTGCTGGCCCTCTTCGCCTGGTTGATCCTGTTCGGCCAGCCGGGCCCGGCGATGCAGGCGGCCTTCGCCAAGGGACCGGCGGTGTCGTCGCGCAGCTTCGACCTGTCGACCGCGGTGCTGTGCGCCCTCACGGTCGGCGCGCTGGGCTTCGCCGCAGGCGTGCTGATCGAGCTCAATTGGCCGGGGACGATCGGCCTGCAGGGCGCGTTGAGGCTTGCCGCCGTCGCGGCGGCGATATTCGCGGCCGTCGTCTATCCGGGAGTCGGTCGGCGCCCGGTCGGCAAGGGCCCGGAGTGCGACCGCGCCAGGATGTTCTGGGCCATCCGTTTCGCGATGCATTCGGCGGTCGCGCTGGCGGCGCTGGCCTGCGTCGTGCAATGGCTGCGGTTCCCACCGATCACCGCGGACTGGCCGGAGCCGTTTGCGCCGGACAGCGGCGTGAGCGCATGGCCCTCGCAGCTGTTGCGCACCCTCGCCCTCGTGCTCCTGCCGTGGTTCGTCGACCGCGCCTGGAACCACAGCCTGCAGTCTGCCGGCGCGGTCGGGTTGGAATTCTTCGGCATATTGCCGCCCGTCCGACCACCCTGGCGTTGGCAGGTGGGTGGCCTCTACGGATGGCTGCGTGGTCAGTTCTCCTCGCTCGCCAAAGCGCCAGGCAGCTTCATTCAATCGGGTCTGGGGAGCGCCCTGCACGCCGTGATGAACGCCTCGCTCTGGTTCTGGCGCCCCAAAGGCGTCTGGAACCCCAGCCGAACAGACTCCGCCAAAGGGCGCCCCGTCAATGGGCACGATCTCTGGCAGGCCAGCCTTGACCTGTTGCGTGACGGGGTTCGCTTTTGGCGGCTGCTGTTCTGGATAGCCGTCACCGGACTCGTGGTCTGGGCGGCAATGACCATTCTCGGCCAGGATTGGCCGGGAACGCCGGTGCGCGGTGCCGAAGAGCGAGCTTTGTTCGGTCTGACCAAGTCTTTGACGATAGTCGGTGCGATGGTGCTCTTGATCCTCGTGACGAATTCCGCCGTTCTCACCTACCGCATCATCCTGATCATGCAGCAGGGCCGCACGATTTATCCATTCGACGTCGTTCAGCGGTTCGCCAGGGAGCTCGGCCCGCGCATCGCGGCGTCGCCAAGCCTCTACTACCCGACCGCGACCAGTTCGGAGGAGCGCGCGCCAGAATCCAACTCGCTGTTCGATCCATGGCTCGACGTCCGCCTGATGGCGCGGCACACCCACGCGCTGGCTCCGATGATCTTCTATCCGTGTCTGATCCTCAGCCTGTTGATCGTGGCGCGCAGCCGGTTGTTCGACAATTGGGGCTCCGGCTTCGTGATCATCGTGCTGGGCTGCTACTTGCTGTGGGCCGTAGCGATGGCCGTGGTGTTGAACATGGGCGCCGAGAAGGCACGGCGCAAGGCACTGCAGGACATGGAGATGGATCTGCTCTGGTTGAAGGGCGCAGGCGACAAGTACAAGGAGCTGGCCGAGCAGTTCCCGGCGCTGATCCAGCAGGTGCGCGACCTCAGCGACGGCGCGTTCGCGCCGTTCTTCGAGCAGCCGCTGGTGCGTGCCATCCTGGTGCCGCTGGGCAGCGCGGGCGGCGTTCAGCTTCTCGAGACCTTCATGTTCGCGTCACGCTGAGGCGCGGCCTCAGTTCGGCACCACCGGCCGGCCGGGCCGCTTGGGCAGGAACGCCGTGAGCAGGCCGAGCAGCAGCAGGAACGGCGTCACCTTGTAGACCGTCTCGATGCCGGTGACGTCGGCCAGCCGCCCCAGCGCCGCGGCGCCGAGGCCGCCCAGCCCGAACGAGAAGCCGAAGAACATGCCCGCGACCAGGCCGACGCGGCCCGGCATCAGCTCCTGGGCGTAAACCAGGATGGCCGAGAAGGCCGACGCCATGATCATCGCCACGGTGACCGCCAGCACGCCGGTCCAGAACAGGTTGGCCCATGGCAGCATCAGCGCGAAGGGCAGCGCGCCCAGGATCGAGAACCACATCACCGGGATGCGGCCGACGCGATCGCCCACCGCGCCGCCCAAAAGCGTGCCGACCACGATGCCGACCAGGAAGGCGAACAGGTAGAGCTGCGCGGTCTCGACCGACACGCCGAACTTGGTGATCAGGTAGAAGGTGAAGTAGGAGCCGAGGCTGGCGCTGTAAAAGTTCTTGGAGAACAGCAGCACGATTAGGATCGCCACCGCCATCGCAACCCGACCCTTCGACAGTCCGGATGCCGTCGCCCCGGAACTTGTCGCGGCCGCGGCAACGGGCACCTTGCGCGCGGCGGGGCGCTGCCCACCGCGGCGCCGGGCGTACCAGCCGCCGACCTGGAACAGCACGACCATGGCGACCAGTGCCGCGGCCGAGAACCACACGATGCTGTGCTGGCCACGCGGCACGACGATGAAGGCGGCGAGCAGCGGGCCCGCCGCGGAGCCCATGTTGCCGCCGACCTGGAACAGCGATTGTGCCAGCCCATAGCGGCCGCCCGCCGCCATGCGCGCCACGCGCGACGCCTCGGGATGGAACACCGAGGAGCCCATGCCGATCAGCGCCGCGGCCACCAGGATCGAGGGGTAGCTGTCGGCGCGCGACATCATCAGCAGGCCGACCAGCGTGAAGCCCATGCCGACCATCAGCGAATACGGCTGCGGCTTCTTGTCGGTATAGAAGCCGACCACCGGCTGCAACATGGATGCAGTGCACTGGAAGGCCAGCGTAATCAGCCCGACCTGGCCGAACGACAGCGCATAGGACTCTTTCAGGATCGGGTAGAGCGCCGGCACCAGCGACTGCATCATGTCGTTCAGCAGATGGCAGAAGCTCAGCGACAGGATCACCGCGAAGGTCGTCGAGTTGGCGTTGGTTGCCGAGGCGGAGGAGTCGGAGGCCGAGGGGATCGCGCCGGCCGGTGCCGCCGCCGTCATTGTGTTGTCGGTCATGGCGGGGCGACCATACCAGCGAAGGTCTGCAGGACCAGCCCCACGCTGGCAATGGAGCCCTGCATGTCTTTCTGTCATCCCGAGCGGAGCGAGGGACCTTTCCTGTTTCGTTGCCCCAAAGGTCCCTCGCTGCGCTCGGGATGACAGGCGCTTCAGGAACATCCCGCTCGGCGCAGCGTTGTCGTACCTTCAACGAATGGCTTCCCCGCAGCCCACCCATACCCCCAACCATACCGATGTCCCGGCCCGGCTCGACCGGCTGCCGTGGAGCCGCTTCCACAGGCTGGTCGTGGTGGCGCTCGGCATCACCTGGATCCTCGACGGCCTGGAAGTGACGTTGGCCGGTTCCGTCGCGGCGGCGCTGCAGACCAGCCCGCGCCTGCATCTCACCGCCGAGCAGGTCGGCCTCACCGGCAGCGCCTATCTCGCCGGCGCCGTGCTGGGCTCGCTGTTCTTCGGCCATCTCACCGATCGGCTCGGCCGCAAGAAGCTGTTCAACGTCACGCTCGGCGTCTACCTGGTGGCCACCGCCGCCACCGCCTTCTCGTGGGACATCTATAGCTTCCTCGTCTTCCGCTTCTTCACCGGCGCGGGCATCGGCGGCGAGTACTCGGCGATCAACTCGGCGATCCAGGAGCTGATCCCCGCCCGCCTGCGCGGCCGCACCGACCTTGCGATCAACGGCAGCTTCTGGGTCGGCGCGGCGGCCGGCGCGCTGCTCTCGGTCTGGCTGCTCGACCCCACGGTGCTGGGGCCCGACTTGGGCTGGCGCGTCGCCTTCGGCAGTGGCGCGGCACTGGGCCTCTTCATTCTCTACTTGCGCCGTTTCCTGCCCGAAAGCCCGCGCTGGCTGATGATCCACGGCCGGCCGGGCGCGGCGGCGCACGTCGTCGAGGAGATCGAGGCGCGCGTCACGGCGAGCACCGGCGCCGCCCTGCCGCCGGTGCCCCCCAAGGCGACGGTGGCGCTGGGCGAGGCGCATCGCGTGACGCTGGCCTCGGTCGCCGGCACGCTGCTGCATCTCTACCCCGAGCGCACCGTGCTGGGCGTGGTGCTGATGGCGTCGCAGGCCTTCCTGTACAACGCGGTGTTCTTCACCTACGCGCTGGTGCTGACGCATTTCTACGGCGTGCCGGCCGACCGGGTCGGCCTCTACATCCTGCCGTTCGCGGTCGGCAATTTCCTCGGGCCCCTGCTGCTTGGCCCGCTGTTCGACACGATCGGCCGCAAGCGCATGATCTTCGCGACCTACGCGCTGTCCGGCCTGCTGCTGGGGCTGACCGGTTGGCTGTTCTACATCGGCGTCCTCGACGCCACGACGCAGACGGCGCTATGGTGCGTCGTCTTCTTCTTCGCCTCGGCCGCCGCCAGCGCCGCATACCTCACGGTCGGAGAAACCTTTCCGCTGGAGATCCGCGCGCTCACCATCGCGCTGTTCTATGCCTTCGGCACGCTTTTGGGCGGCGTCGCAGGGCCCTGGCTGTTCGGCCGCCTGATCGAGTCCGGCGGTCCGCGCGAGGTGGTGATCGGCTACGCCATCGGTGCGGTCTTGATGATCGCCGCGTCGGTCGTGGCGTTGAAGCTGGGCGTCAGCGCCGAGGGCCGCTCGCTCGAGGACGTCGCGCCGCCGTTGTCGCGCCATCCCGACGTCTGACGCGCCTACTTCAGGATGCCGTGGCCCGCGGCGGCGGTGAAATCGAAGCCGATCACCAAGTCGTTGTAGTCGCGGTCGCCGCCGCCCAGCGTGTCCTCCCAGCCCCAGACGTTGGCCGCATAGTTCCACAAGTGTCCGAAGTTCTGGCCATTGACCAGCTCGTTGGCCTGGGCGAATGCCCAGAACTGGGTGTTGTGCGTATTGTTGAACAGCTCCATGGCAATCAGGTCGCCGGCGTTGACGCCTTGCAGGTAAGCTTCGGTGTACTGCCCGTCGCCGGGGCCGCTCATCGTCGTGTTGCCGGTGCTGAGCAGGTTCGGCGTGTCGCTCGTCAGCTGGTAGGCGCGCGCTGCGGCGAAGGACGCGTACCCCGGATTGCCCGGCTGCAGCGTGCCGATCGAGCCGGCGAGGTCGTCGACCCGGTAGAACATGACGCTGAGCGAATCCGTGGCGTTCTGGCGTATGCGGGCCACCGCCTGGTGGGTGTTCTGCGCCATCTCCGCGACCGCGACGGGGCGCGCGATGCGCAGCGTGCCGCCGCTGGTCTGGAAGTCGGCGAAGCCGAACGGATCGGTCATGGCCAGTGAGAAGGCGCTGGCCGCGCTGCCGTTCAAGGTCACCGAGAGGTCGTCGCCCGCGCCCATCGTGACCTGTGCCAGGGTGCCCTGGCTGTCCTTATCGAACAGCTGCACCAAGTCGTCGTCGAAGTCACCCTGCAGCGCCTGCCCGGCGAGCCGCGGCGTCCAGCCGTAAGTCGAGGTCCTGCTCGAGAACGACCGGGTGGAGGCGCCGGCCTTGACGTTGACCGACATGGTGGAGTCGGACATGCCCTGGATCAGCAGGCTCTGCCGCACGGTGCTCTTGGTGCCGTCGGCCGACAGCATGTTCGGGATGTTGCTGTAGTAGAGCTGCTGGTGGGTGATGGCCGACAGGGTCTCGGTCAGCACGACGCCGTTGGGCGAGCCGAGCCCGGAGGCGAGGTCGTAGCCGTTCGTGGCGTTGTAGCCGAAGCCGGTCGGGGTGACCGGTTCGCGCGTTGAATCGGCCTTGCTGGTCGCGGTCTGGTACGGGCTGCCGCCCACCAGATACGACGAGTCGTTGTTGCCCAGCGTGACGTCGTTGAACGACGCAGGCGCGATCACGTCCGCGATGTACAACAGGTCGTTCATGTAGCCGAGGTTGTATGGAATGCCCTGATCGCGCAGCACGGTGTTCATCTGCACCGTGAGCGACGCCCAGAGCGGCGTCGCGGCACTGGTGCCGCCATTGCCGGTGAGCCCGGTCAGTGTGCTGTTGGGGACATTGTAATACATGTCGCCGCTCGACAGCGCCGACACGTCGGGCACGCCGCGGCCCGTCCTGTTCGAGCCGTCGGAGGTAGTCGGCGGATTGAACGGCAGGATGGCGCTCTGGTACCACGGTTCGGGCTGCGTGAAGTCGACGCCGCCGTTGCTCGCCTGGTTCTGGTTGTAGCCGGGGCTGATCGTGAGCTTGGCCGGATTGAACGGGTCCTGAACGACCGAATAGCGGTTCCACACCGCTTCGGCGAACCAGTCGCTGCTGCCGCTCGTCGGCATCTGCGTCAGGCCGCCGCGAATCAGCTGCCACAGGGTTGCCTTGTCGCCGGCCAGCGCCTGCGCCACGTAGTTGATCGGGAATTGCGCGAGTTGGCCCATCAGCGTGGGATCGTTCTGAGCATAGGCCACGGTCGACAGCGAGGTGCCGCCGACCACGATGCTGTACGCGCTGTTGCGGCCGTTGCCGCTGTTGTCGAGCCCGTTGGCGACCTCGTAGCCCGAGCCGCCGTCGCCGCTCGAGTTGAACACCGAGATGTTGGCCAGTGCGCCGTCGATGAACAGCTGCTGCGCTGCCCAATAGAACGGCGAGTTGGGCGACGGCGCGTTGGTCCCGAACCGGAAGGACGAGGAGACGACCGACAGCGGATTGGCTTGGTAGAAGGCCGACTGGTAGGGCGTGAAAGGGTCGGATTGAGCGCCGCCGGCGCTGCCCGATCCGGCGTACATCACCAGGGCGCTGTTGGGGTTGACCGCCGTCGCCACGCCTACGTCGAGCGCCTGCTCGCCGGTGTCGCCGCCCGGCGTGCCGCCCGGCTCGATGCCGGCCACCACGCCGTTGCCGCTAAGCCCGATCTGGGTGCGGTAGTTCTGGTTGAGGTTGGTCTGATAGGACCCCGGCGGCAGGACATTGCCGTTGGCGTCGAGCAGCTGGTCGCCGAGACCAGGCTCCATGAGACCGATCGGGGCCGTCGGGACGTTCAGTTTGGCGCTCGCGCCGTTGAGCGGGAAATTATAGTAGGCGGCGACCGCCTGCGGATTGTTCGCGGTCGCGCCGGCGCCGTTGCCCAGGCCCTGCGAGCCCAGTGGCAGGTTGGCTTGCGCTGCACCTGTCGTCGGCAGCACCTGCTGCTGGAATGCCGACGTATCGAACCACAGGCCCTGCACGAAGGGCGCCGCGACGCCGAGGCTCGAGAGGCCGAGGTTGCCCTGCCAGTAGAGGTTGCCGTTGCTGCCGTTGGTCTGCTGCAGCAAGGTCGTGCCGAACAGCTGCTTGAATTGGTCGGCGTTTACCTGCACCCACACCGTGCGCGAGGCGGCGTCCGACACGTAGCCGTTTTGCGGGGCGATCTGGTCGACGGTCTTGATGCCGAGGTTGTTGACGGCCTGCACGACGGCATTGAACTGCGACTGATTGGCCCCGAATGTCTGCCACAACGAGCCGTTGGCGTTGTACGCCGCGAGCTGCTCCTGGCGCGACGCCCAGTTGGCGTTGAGCAGGCTCTGGACCTGCTGGTCGCTCGCCGCCCGGCTCAGCACCAGCGCGACGTTGAACGTGGCCGAGGCCTGCCTGGTACCGGTCGGCATCGTCCCCGTGCTGTAGCCGGTGTCGAAGTAGCCGTTGTAGTCGAGGAACGACGAGGCGCCGAGAGCCATGGGATGTTCCAGTCCGATTCAGTTGCGCGGGGAGCGGGTGCGTCGCGGTGCGCGTGAGGGCGGAGAGGCAGAACAGGTGCACAGCTGATCAGGCCGCGACCTGCGGTCGCCTTCGAAACGTCTGCTCGGGTACATCCGGCACCGCCCCCATTTGCTCTCCCCGGTCGGACGCTAGAGGAAATTGCTATCTCGATGCAACCAGATTCAGCGCCGAGGGCCGCTGGAGGGCTGGGCGCTGCCGTCGCGGCATTCCCCGCTTCTGCGAGGGCCAACCCGTCAGTCCCAGCCGTCGACTTCCAGCTTGACGATTGCAGTATCGCTGCTAATTTCTGGCCGCATTGGTGTGATCGCGTAGGGGTGCAAAATGGCGAATCCGGATATTGCCAATTCCAGCTATCTGGATTTCACGGGCTACAGGATCACCGCCCAGACGACGGTCGAGGCGGCCTATGGCCTGCAGGCGAGCGACGTCAAGAAGTTGTCCGGCAGCGACTCGGTCGGCCTCGATTTCGCGATCGTGCTGCCGCGCTCCAACGACCCGACGGCTCTGTTGGCGGAGAACTGGGGCCAGCGCGAGCAGACCCTCGCCAGCCTCACCAACAGCGGCACGCTGTGGAGCACCTACGGCACCAGCCAGACCCAGTTCGCTTCGGTCGAGAAGGACATCAAGGACCTTGGCCTCACGGTTCTGGACAGCTCCAATTCGAACTACGTCAGCTCGGCCGCCTCGCAGACGATCTGGGTCAAGATCGACACGGCCCAGCAGTTCAAGGATCTGTTTGGCGTCGATGCCTACAAGTCGACGGCCAGCGGCAATTCGTTCGTCTTCTGGAATGGCAATCTCGAGGCGCCTGCGTCGTGGGGCGTGCAGGGCCTGTGGGTCGACACCGACAACAGTCCGCCGCCCTCGAACCTCGTGGGTAACGTCTCGACCACCCTGCCGCAGGGCCCGCAGGGCATCGGCAACAGCAGCGACCCGACGGCCAACCTCTCGCCTCAGGCGATTGCCGGCCTTTACGATTTCCCGCTGTCCAGCCAGCCGTATCCGACGGGCCCCATCGGCCTGATCGAGCCCGGCATCGGCGATGCCCTGCCGGCGAGCCAGACCCAGAGCTTCCAGCAGCTCTTGAGCCAATACCTTGCCAAGATGGGCGAATCCGGCACCGGTACGGTGTTCGTCCAGGGCCAGGACGGCCAGGAATACATCGACGGCGATGCCCTCGAACGGTCGCTCGACGTGGGCGTCGTCTCGTCGATCAATCCCAACAGCAACGTCTGGCTCTACACCGGCTCGGGCAACAACGGCAACGCGCAGAACACCGTCTATACGGCGCTGCAGAGCGCCATCTACTACAACGACCCCGCGCAGAACATGCCCGCGGTGTTCTCGAACTCGTTCGGCGACGACGAAAGCATGGCGCCCGGCTCGCCGTTCTACTACGCCTACGCCCAGCTGTTCGTCGATGCCGCCTTGGCCAACGACACGATCTTCACCGCGCTGGGCGACGGCGGGTCGGGCGACCAGACGGGCAACGGGCTGGCCAATGTCGAGTACAATGTCACCAGCGCCTACGGCGTGCTGGTCGGCGGCACCTCGATCTCGAGCTTCGCCTCGGCCCAGAGCGATCCGACGCTGGACCCGACCTTCGTCACGCAGGCGCTGGCCCTCAATCCCGCGACCATCTGGCAGCTCGTCTCCGGCGGCCTCACCAGCTTGCCGAAGGATACCGCCCAGCTGCAGGATTTCATCGAGACGGTGTGGAACCAGTACGTGGTCAAAGGCGACAGGATCGGGGGTGTCGGCGGCGGCTACCTGAGCAACAACACCGGTTCCGGCGGCGTCGATCCCACCCAGGGCGTGCCGAGCTATCAGCAGAACTTCGGCCTCAATCCCACGGGGGCGGATCCGCTGGCCCAGACCGGGCGCGGCACGCCGGATGTGTCGGCCAACGCCGGCGGCAACCTCGACTACATCGTTCCCAGCCCGACGATGACCGGCATCTTCTACGACTTCGGCACCAGCGCCGCCTCGCCGCTGTGGGCCTCGCTGGCCGTGCGGATCAACGCGGTGTTCAAGGACCAGGGCCTGCCCAACCTGGGCTACATGAACGACTTCCTGTACCTTGCGGCCGCCGTCGCGCCGGCCTCGTTCAACGACATCACGGTGGGTTCCAACACGTCATCCTTCACGATGGGCGGCCCCTACAAGAGCGACGGCACCGCCATCACGCCCACCGGCTTCGGCTATTCGGCAGCGCCGGGTTACGACCTGGCGTCGGGGCTGGGCACGCCCAACGGCGAGCTGCTGGCGCGCACGATGAGCGAGGTCGCACACGCGCAGATCTATTTCCCCAACGAACCCGCCGTGATCGATGCCAACGGCGCCGGCGGCTGGACCAGCGGCGCCACG
>JAFAKN010000707.1 GCA_019235415.1 Alphaproteobacteria bacterium | reverse complement strand
TACGACCTGGCGTCGGGGCTGGGCACGCCCAACGGCGAGCTGCTGGCGCGCACGATGAGCGAGGTCGCACACGCGCAGATCTATTTCCCCAACGAACCCGCCGTGATCGATGCCAACGGCGCCGGCGGCTGGACCAGCGGCGCCACGCAGAGCCTGCTGGTCCAGACCAGCCCGGGCAGCGCCACCAGCATCGATCTCATCACCGGCAGCCAGTCGACCAGCATGGCCACGCCGCAGGCGTCGGGCTATGCCTGGACGGCGCGCTTCGCCGAGCAGGTCCTGCAGCCCGACTTCGATCCCAACATCGTGCTGATGTTCGACAAGCAGGCGCAGGGCGGCACGATGGGGCTGAACGTCGCGGCCGGCGCGCAGCTCGGCGTCACCATCAACGGCAGCAGTGCCAATCCCACGCAGGCCAACCTCACCGCCGAGTTCGGCTTCGCCGCCTTCAACTCGCCGGCCGACACGGTGGTCGTGGCGCGCGCGGTGATGGTGGCCGAGACCGCACTCGGCGCCAACAACCAGAACGCCGACGTGTTCCTGCGCTCGGACGGCGTCGACAGCCTGGCGATCGAGTTCTACCGGGTCGACGACATGCTGGGCACCATAGCCGGCATCGCGCCCGGCGACCCGCGCTACGCCGCGTTGGCCGATTCGCGCGCCTACGTCACGACGAGCGGTCAGACCCTGACCCAGGGCCCGAGCTACGGCAACTTCGAGCAGACCGAGCTCACCGGCGTGAACAAGGGCGACCTGATCGCCATGAAGATGGTCAATACCTCGTTCGGCTGGACGTTCTGGGAGTTCGCCCAGGCCAACCAGCAGGCGGGCGGCGAGGGCATGTCGCACGTCGCCAGCTACGGCCTGAACACCTTCGGCTGGGAGGACAGGCTGAACAACGGCGACCACGACTACAACGACCTCGTGGTCGGCGTCAATTTCACCAGCGCCTCGGGCCACAAGCTGCTGTCGACGTAAGCGCCTAGTCTCTTCGCAATTTGACCTTTGCAGCTTCTCTGCTAATTTCCCTCAGGGGAAGACAGTGCTTGGGGAAGCGGCATGGCGACAATTCAGAACTCCAGCTATCTGGATTTCACCAGCTACAGGTCCACCAATCAGACGACAGTACAGTCCGCCTACAACCTTCAGGCGAGCCAGATCGCGAAGCTCTCGGGCAGCGACGCCGTGGACCTCAATGTCGCGATCGTGCTGCCGCGCGCCGCCGATCCCACCAGCTTGTTGGCCGAGAACTGGGGCACGCGCGAGCAGACGCTCACCAGCCTCGCCAACAGCGGTCAACTGTGGGCAACCTACGGCACCGATCCCACCGCTTTCAGCGCCGTTAAGAAGGATATCAAGGACGACGGCCTCACGGTCCTCGACAGCAGCAATTCGGACTACGTCACGTCTGCGGAGTCGCAGACCATCTGGGTCGAGATCAACACGGCGGCCGAGTTCAAGAAGCTGTTCGGCACCGATCCCTATCTTGCTACGATCAAACAGAACAGCTCGTTTGTTTTTTGGAACGGTAACCTCGACCTGCCGGCGGCCTGGAACGTCCAGGGCCTGTGGTTCGATACCACGACCCATGCCAACCCTTCGAACCTCGTCGGCAATGTTGCCGTCACCTTGCCCCAGGGACCTCAGGGTATTGGCAACTCCACTACCGATAGAGCCAAGCTGGCTCCTCAGGCGATCGGCCAGCTCTACGACTTGCCGCTTATCGGCCAATCCTACGCCACGGCGCCGATCGGGCTGATCGAGCCCGGTATCGGCAACGCGCTGCCGTCTGGCGCGAGCGGGAGCTTCCAACAGCTCCTGGCCCAGTACCTCGCCGCGGTGGGCGAGACGGGGTCGGGCACAGTGTTCGTGCAGGGCGAAGACGGCCAACAGTATAGCGGCTCTGCCGGCGAGCGTTCCCTCGACGTCGGCGTCGTCTCGGCTGTCAACCCCAACAGCACCATTTGGTTGTATGACGGCTCGGGCAACAACGGCAACGCTGGCGCCACCACCTACACCGCTCTGCAGAGCGCCGTGTACTACAGCCTGCCCGGGCAGCAGATGCCGGCGGTCTATTCGACCTCGTTCAGCGACAACCAGCGGATGGATCCGCTGTCTCCTTTCTACTATGCGTATTCCCAGTTGTTCGTCGACGCGGCGTTGGCCAACAAGACCGTATTCGCCGCGTTGGGCGACGGCGGCTCGGGTGCCAAGATAGGCAACGGCCTGACCAACATGTTTTATTCCGAAACCAGCGCCTACGTGGTCCTGGTGGGCGGAACGTCGATCTCGAGCTTCGTCGCCGCCCAGAGCGATCCGACGCTCGATCCGACCTTCGTCACGCAAGCACTAGCCCTCAATCCGGCGACCATTTGGCAGCTGGTCGCAGGCGGGCTCACCAGCCTGCCGCAGGACACCGCCCAGCTGCAGGACTTCATCGAGACGGTGTGGAACCAATACTTCGTCAGCGGCACGACCATCACCAATTCCTACCAAGAGAATTGGACCGGTGCCGGCGGTGTCGACCCCACCCAGGGCGTGCCAGCCTACCAACAGAACTTCGGGCTCAACCCGGTAACATCCGACCCGCTCGCTCAAAGCGGTCGCGGCGCGCCGGACGTTTCGGCCAATTCCGAAGGGAACACGGGTTATGTAATTCCTAATGGAGCCATGGCCGCGGTCAGCAGCGCCGGCGGCACGAGTGCCGCCTCGCCGCTTTGGGCGTCGCTGGCGGTTCAGCTCAACTATGTGTTCAACGACCAGGGCCTACCGAACCTGGGCTACATGAACGACCTGCTCTACCTCGCCGCGGCCGTCGCGCCGGCCTCGTTCAACGACGTCACGGTCGGCTCGGATACCTCGTCTTTCACTTTGGGCGGGCCGTACACCAGCGGTGGGCAGCAGATCACGCCGACGGGCTTCGGTTACTCGGCGGCGCCGGGCTACGACCTGGCGTCGGGGCTGGGCACGCCCAACGGCGAGCTGCTGGCGCGCACGATGAGCGAGGTCGCACACGCGCAGATCTATTTCCCCAACGAACCCGCCGTGATCGATGCCAACGGCGCCGGCGGCTGGACCAGCGGCGCCACG
>JAFAKN010000692.1 GCA_019235415.1 Alphaproteobacteria bacterium | reverse complement strand
GCCCGCGACGTCGCGACCAAGCTCGGCGTGCCCTTCCTGCAGGACAAGCTGACGCGCGATCCGGCGTACAACGTGCAGCTCGGCACCCAGTACCTGGCCGACATGCTGCAGCGCTTCGGCGGCTCCTACGAGCTGGCGCTGGCGGCCTACAACGCCGGGCCCAACCGCGTGTCCCGCTGGCTCGACGGCATCGGCGATCCGCGCAACGGCAAGCTCGACATGGTCGACTGGATCGAATCGATCCCCTTCCGCGAGACACGCAACTACGTGCAGCGCATCATCGAGGCGGTCGTGGTCTATCGCGAGCGCCTCGCCGGCAACGGCTTTCGCACGGTCCCACCCGCCGCGGGCCGGTCTTAGCTCTTTGCTGGGAGCGCGCCACTCCAGTGGCGCTCATGTAGTGTCGGATGCAAAGGAAGTGGCACTGGAGTGGCGCGCTCCCAGCATTGATCAGTGCCGGGCGCGCAGCGCCAGCATGGCGTCGACCAATTCACGCACCGTGTGGATTTCCGCCACCGTGTTGATCGGGATCGAGACGTCGAAGCGGTCTTCGAGCTCCAGGATGATGTCCATCACCGCAAGCGAATCGATAGACAGGTCCTTGTAGATCACCGTGGCGTCCGTGAGGGGGGCGTCGTCGGTCCGAAACGGAGCGAGCTGGTGGCAAACCTCCTGCATCATGTCGTCACGCAACGACATGCGCATGGAGCGCAAAGTCTCGCGCGTGCCCGCCGATTCCGTGATCAAGCGTGTGCTGTGCAAGGCAAGTCTCCGCTGAAAGGAAGCAGAGACATATGGCATCGCCAGCGCACGACAGTGAAATAACAATTGATTGCCCGATGTTTCACTTCGCTACGAAATGTTTCAGCGAACCAGCTTCACCACTTCAACAACCTCAAGCCAGGAACATCGCCATAGTCGTCGCCATTCGTCGTTGCGAGTGACGCTCGATGAACAAGCGCTTGAGCCGCAATCATGCGATCGAGGAGCTTTCGCCGCGAGTATCCCGCACTGGCGACGATTGCACCGTAGGCGGCGGCAGCCTCATCGTCGAAGGCGATCGTCGGCACTGCAGCGAGGATCGCGTCGAGGCGCGCCCTCCTGACGTGCGCGTAGGCCGGCTCTCGATAGACGCCGCCCTCGAGCTCGAGGCGACTCACGATCGACATCAGCACCGCTTCGTCAAGGGCGGCAACCTTGTCCGCTATGACGGTGTCACCATCGCGCAGGTGAATGAGCACATCGGTATCGAGCAAGCAGGCCACGATCAGAGACCTCGCCGCTCCGGCAGTTCCTCTCGGTCGCGCTGCTCGACCGTCGGCGGCGCTGGCAATGACCGAAGGCGCTCTATCATCGCCGGGATGGAAGTGGTCGCCGGGTAGATCGTCATTACGTCACCGGAGCGAACGATCACCAGCTCTACGTCCTCGCCATAAGCAACGTCTTTCGGAAGCCGCAAGGCCTCGCTGTTACCACTCCTGAACGTTCGACTTCGCGCTACCGGCATCTACTGCCTCGCATCATTAGTATACACGAGTATATACTCCATTGGCAGTTCAACAAGTCAGCTAGCCGTCGGCGCGATCCGTTCGATCGCGGCTGGAGCCAACCGCCCTTTGTTCACCGCCGCGATGGCTGCCTCGAGCTGCTCGAACGTCGAGTAGCCGACCAGCATGGTGGACACGGCCGGATGCGAGATGACGAAGCGCTCGGCGAGCTCGGTCAGGCTGTCCGCGACGCCGTCGCCAATCAGGGGCTCGAGGCCGCGGGCACGCTCGACGTCGGCCGCGAAGCTCGGCGCCGAGGCGATCGGATCGACCTGCTGCATGGCGAGCGGATGGCGCTCGGCGGTGCCCGCGAGCGCACCGCCCGCCAGCGCGCGAATGATGATCGTGCCCATGTCGGCGGCCTTGGTCCGCTCGAACAGCCGGCCGTGGTCCTGGCCGGGGGCGCCTTTCGGCAAGGGACCGCCGGCGCTGGGATTGAGCGCGTTGTAAACCACCTGCACGGTATCGAAGAGGCCCGAATCGATCGCGCGCAGGATGGCGGCGGTCTCGCCCACACCGCTGAAGCCGATGAACCGCGTCTTGCCGTCCCGGCGCAGCTTCTCCATGGCCGGCACGACCTCTTGCAGGGCGATGTCGACGGCAAGCTTGTCGCCGCCGTCATTGGCGACCAGCGGATTGTGCAGCTGGAAGAGATCGACGCTGTCGCGGCCCATGCGGCGCAGGCTGTCCTCCATGCCCTGCACGACGGCTTTGGCGGCGTCGGCGCGGTGCTCGGCGGCGAGCCGAACCTTGGTGCCAACGACCACGTTCGCCTTCAGCGTCTTGAGCACGCGGCCGAGATTGTGCTCCGACTCACCGTTGCCATAGAGCGCCGCCGTGTCGAAATAGTTGATCCCCGCCTCGATGGCGCGCGCGGCGGCGCGCTCCTGGTCCTCGGGCCGGCCCTTGGTGAACAGCCCGCCGACCGCGCCGGCACCGTATCCCAGCACCGAAACCATGAGGCCGGTTCGGCCAAGCCTGCGCATCTCCATGTTGCCTCCTCCTTCTTCTTTGCTCCCCAGCTCCGCTGGGGAGCTGCCCGCGAAGCGGGCTGAGGGGTCATGCTCGACCTATGACCCCTCCGGCACCGTATGACGGTGCCACCTCCCCTTCGCGGGCTCCGCGAAGGGGAGGGATGATGATTTGAACCGTCACGGCGGACGTGCTTGTTAGCCTACGGTCATCGACGGCTTGGAGCAATTCATGGACGTGGCGCTGAGCGGGATCCAACTCTGCGTGTTCGACGCCTACGGCACGCTGTTCGACTTCGGGTCGGCCGTCGCACGGCATCGCGCGGCGCTCGGACCGCAGGCCGACGCGCTGTCGGCGCTGTGGCGCGACAAGCAGATCCAGTACACGTGGCTGCGCAACGGCATGGGCGCCTACGCCCCGTTCTGGCAAGTGACGGGCGAGGCGCTGGACCACTGCCTGGCGGTCCACGCCGTCGACGATGCTGCGGTGCGCGACAAGCTCATGGACGCGTATCTCGCGCTGGACACCTTTCCGGAGGTGCCCGCGACCCTCGCCGCCCTGCGGCGCGCCGGGATGCGCTGCGCCATCCTGTCCAACGGCAATCCCGAGATGCTGGCGCCGATGGTCGCGTCGAGCGGGATCGCCGACCAGTTCGAAGCCGTGCTGAGCGTCGACGCCGCCCAAGTGTTCAAGCCCGACCGCCGGGTCTACGCGCTGGTCGAGACGCGCTGCGCGGTCAAGCCGGAGAACGTCTGCTTCCTGTCGGCCAACTGCTGGGATGCGCATGGCGCGGCCCACTTCGGCTTCGCGACGGTGTGGATCAATCGCGGCGGCATGCCGGACGACAGGGTGCCCGGTAAGCTGGCCGCCGAGATTCGCGATCTTTCCCAACTGCCCGCACTGCTGGGTGTCGCCTGATGTCCTCGCCGCTGCCGACTTTCGCCGACGTCCAGGCCGCCGCGCGTCGGCTCGACGGCGTGACCTTGCGCACGCCGCTCCTGGAAAATGCCCGCGTCAACCACCGGCTGGGCGGCCGGCTTTTGATCAAGCCCGAATGCCTGCAGCGCACCGGCTCGTTCAAGCTGCGCGGCGCCTACAATTTCCTGAGCTCGATGAGCGACGCCGATCGCAAGAAGGGCGTCGTCGGCTGGTCCTCGGGCAACCACGCGCAAGGCCTCGCCGAGGCGGCGCGACTGCTGGGGGTCAAGGCCACCATCGTCATGCCGGCCGATGCCCCGGCGCTCAAGGTGGCCAACACGCGTGCCTCCGGCGCGCATGTCGTGCTCTATGACCGCGTCAAGGACAGCCGCGAGGAGATC
>JAFAKN010000275.1 GCA_019235415.1 Alphaproteobacteria bacterium | reverse complement strand
CCTGAACTTCTGGCCCGACGCCAGCCAGACCTGGCTGTTCAACATCGACGGCGAGAACAACCTTTTGCGCATCCTGCGCCGCAGCGACGGCGCGGTGGTCGGCGGCTTCGGCCGGTCCGGCCGCTACGCCGGCCAGTTCCACTGGGTGCACAGCATCGCCGTCGATTCCAAGGGCAACATCTACACCGGCGAAGTCGACAACGGAAAACGCGTGCAGAAGTTCAAATCAAACGTGGCGCCGTAACGAAGAAGAAGTTCGCCCCGTCCCTCTGTCATCCCGAGCGAAGCGAGGGACCTTTGAGGGACCGATGAACGCGTATTACGTCTACATCCTCACGAACGTGAAGCGGAACGTAATGTACGTCGGCGTTACCAGTGAGCTTCAGAACCGCGTCGCCGAGCATGCCGACGGCAGAGGCAGTTCGTTCACGAGGGAATATCGTGTGAACACGCTCGTGCACTTTGAGGAATTCCAATACGTAGACGAAGCGATCTCACGCGAGAAAGAGATAAAGGGCTGGCGCCGTTCGAAGAAAGACGCATTGGTCGAAGCCGCCAATCCTACTTGGGCCGATCTCCTTGCTGGCGATACCGCGAAAGGTCCCTCGCTGCGCTCGGGATGACAGAGATGTCGTTGCGATCACGCCCCTCCTGTCATCCCGCGCGTAGCGAGGGATCTTTCTCATCCCAGGCTTCCCCCTCACCCCAGCCGCCGCCGGTACAGCGCGATCAGCCTTTCCCAATGGCGCTCGGCGGCGGGCTTGTCGTAGCACCAGCGTTGGGGGAAGGCGAAGCCGTGGTGGACGCCGAGCTGGACCTCGAGCTCCCCTGAATTGCCCGACTTGTCGAACAGCGCCCTCAGCTGCTTGACCATGTCGGGCGGCGCCAGCTCGTCGTGCTCGGCACAGGAAATGTAGAGCTCACCCTTGGCCTTGCCCAGTGTGAGGTGCGGGCTCTCGACCGCATCGCTCACCAGCCACGTGCCATAGAACGAGGCCGCTGCCGCGACCCGATCCGGATAGCGTGCCGCCGCGGCCAGCGCATAGGGTCCGCTCATGCAGTAGCCATGGGCCCCAACCGGGCCCCTCTTCACCGCGGCCTGCTGGTCGGCATAGGCGATCAGCGCCGCGACGTCGTCCATCACCGGCGGAATGGTCATCTTGGTCCGCACCGCCCGCATGCGCGTGTGCTCGGCGCTGCCGTGCTCGAGCACGTCAGGCCCGTACTTGGTGTCCTTGCCAGCCCGGTAATAGAGGTTGGGCAGCAGCACGTAGTAGCCCACCGACGCCAGCCGTCGCGCCATGTCTAAGAGCTCGTCGCGGATGCCGGGCGCGTCCATCAGGAACAGCACCGGTGGATGCGCGCCCCGTTCCGGCTGGCAAATGAAGGTTTCGACGGCCCCGTCCTTGGTCGGGATGTCCAGAATCGTCTCGATCATGCCTTTGGCGGCTCCTCCTGCTTTGCGGGCATGCCAGCACCTTGCTAGGCTCGGCTCAACAACAAAGCTTGGGAGCGAAATGATGAAGCGTAGCGTGGTGTGGGCGTCCCTGTTTTGCCTCGCGATAGCGTGCGCAGCGCCGGCCTCGGCCCAGTTTTCAGGCGATGTGGTCAAGATCGGCGTCGCGACCGACATGTCGAGCCTCTATGCCGACATCAACGGCCCGGGCGCGGTGATTGCCACGCAGATGGCGATCGACGATTTCGGCGGCACGGTTCTCGGCAAGAAGATCGAGCTTTTGACCGGCGACATCCAGAACAAGGCGGACGTGGCGGCCACCCTCGCCGGTCGCTGGTATGACAGCGAAGGTGTCGACATGATCCTAGGCGCCGGAGCCTCGTCCTCGTCGATCGCCATCCAGAACGTGGCGGGCGAGAAGAAGAAGATCTTCCTCGCCCCCGATCCCGCCTCTTCCGACATCACCGGCAAGCTCTGCAACGCTTACACCGTGCAATGGGTCTACGACACGGCAGCCTTGGCCAACGGCACCGGCTCGGCCGTCGTCAAGGCGGGCGGCAAGACCTGGTTCTTCCTCACCGCCGACTATGCCTTCGGCTATGCGCTGCAGCGCGACGTCGCCGCCGTCGTCAACAAGAACGGCGGCAAGGTGCTGGGCGAGGTGCGGCATCCCATCAACACCAGCGACTTCTCGTCCTTCCTGCTGCAAGCACAGGATTCCAAGGCGCAGGTCATCGGCTTGGCCAACGCCGGCGGCGACACGATCAACTCGATCAAGCAAGCGTCGGAGTTCAGCATCACCAAGAGCGGCCAGAAGCTCGCGGGCTTGCTGGTGTTCGTCACCGACGTCAACTCGCTGGGGCTCGAGCGCACGCAGGGGCTCAACCTCACGGAGGCGTTCTACTGGGACCTGAACGACAAGACGCGCGCCTTCTCCAAGCGCTTCGCCGAGAAGCACAAGGGCCGCATGCCGACCAGCGTCCAGGCCGGCTTCTACTCGGCTACGCTTGCCTACCTGAACGCGGTGAAGGCCAAGGGCACCGACGATGCCGACAAGGTCATGGCGCAGCTGAAATCCGGCGGATGGGAAGACCCGGTCTTCGGCAAGAGCTGGATCCGCCAGGACGGCCGCAACATGCACGATGTCTATCTCTTCGAGGTCAAGAAGCCTTCGGAATCGAAAGGGCCTTGGGACTTCTACAAGCTGGTTTCCACCATCCCGGCGGAGGAAGCCTTCCGGCCGCTCGACCAGGGCAACTGCCCATTGATCGCCAAAAAGTAAGGAGGAGCTGAACCATGGCTCAAGCAGCGAACGTCTTTGCCGGCGTCGCCGGCTACTTCGGCAACAAGGACGCCAAGGGCAAGGTCGGCGTGTTCCGCCGCGCGGCGAACAACGGCGACTGGCAGCACGTGCTCGGCACGGTGCAGGCCTACACCGTGTTCGTGCATCCCAAGGACCCCGAGACGGTGTTCGCCGGCACCAACGACGGCGTCTGGCGCAGCACCGACCGCGGCGCCACGTTCCGGCGCACCAGCTTTCCCGACGCCAACAAGGAAGTATGGTCCTTCATGGTCGACAGCCGCGATCCCAAGCGGCTGTTCGCCGGCGCCTCGCCGATCGACGTCTACCGCAGCGACGACGGCGGCGCGTCTTGGCGCAAGCTCGCGACGCCCAAGATCGGCACGCACTGCAGCGGCCCCTTCGCCAGCCGGGTCATGCGCTTCGCCCAGCATCCGACCAAGCCGGACGAGATCTACGCCGCGCTGGAGATCAACGGCGTGATGCGCAGCACCGACGGCGGCGAGAGCTGGGAGGATTGCAGCGCCGGTCTGATCAAGCTCGCCGAGCTGCCGCATCTCAAGAGCAAGATCGTGAGCGGCACGACCGCCGAGGGCATGCTCGACGGCCACGCCATCACCATGAACCCGGTCAACCCGGACGCCGCGATCGTGGCGCTGCGCATGGGCCTGTTCCAAACCACCGACCACGGCAAGACCTGGAACGACCTGGAAGTCGGCCGCTTCTCGCCCACGACCTACGGCCGCGACATCAAGGCCTCGGCCAGCGAGCCCAACACGCTCTATGCCGCGCTGTCGGTTGCGGCTGCGAGCAAGGACGGCGGCCTCTACCGCAGCGACGACGGCGGCAAGAGCTGGAAGCGCTTCGACAAGGTCCAGGTGCACGGCACGATCATGTCGATCGGCCTGCACGCGAGCGACCCCGACCAGGTCTATATCGGCGCCCGCTACGACGGCGAGGTGTTCGGCACCCAGGACGGCGGCAAGACCTGGAACGCAATCCCGCTGCCGGGCGAAGTGCAGCACATCTACTCGGTGGCTTGCGGGTAAGGCTGTCGGGCCGTCGTCCCGAGCGCCCCCACTGTCATCCCGAGCGCAGCGAGGGACCTTTGAGGCCACAGGAAAGGTCCCTCGCTCCGCTCGGGATGACAAGGTGGTGTCGTCTCACCTTCTATCGATCATGGGCCTCACGAGCTTTCGGCGTGCAGCACCTCGCCGAACAGCTCCCAGGTCTCGCCCTTGAAGCGTTGCAGCTGGACCGCCTGGATCGGGTAGAAGTCGGTCGGGCTGGTCGACACCGTGACGCCGGGCAGCAGCATGGGCACGCGGAATTTCTGGAAGCTCGCCGCCTGCTTCATGACGTTGGCGCGCGTCAGCTGATCGCCGCAGCACCGCAAGGTCTCGGCCATCAGGAACGACACGGCGTAGCCGTTGACGTTGCCGAGGTCGGCGAGATGCGCCGTCGGATGGTACTTGGCCATCCAAGCCTTGAAGGCCTTCATGTCCTCATGGTCGGCCCAGGTCGGGTCGGTCGGGTCCATCACGTAGGACGCCGTGATGATTCCCTGCACGTTGTCGAAGCCTGCGGGCTTCATCACCGTGCCGACGCTCGCCGCAACGTTGTTGACGTAGTGCACCGGCTTCCAACCGAGGTCGGCCACCTTGCGCATCGCCTGGGCGGCGAACTTGGGCGTCGCGATGTTGAAGAAGACGTTGGCGTCGGAGGCTTTTAGCTGGATGACCTGCGAATCGACGGTGGTGTCGGTGATCTCGTAGGTGACGTGCTTGGCGATGCGCCCGACCTCCTTGCCCAGCCCCTCCTTGAATCCCTCCCAATAGTCCTTGCCGTAATCGTCGTTCTGCATCAGCACACCGATCTTGGGATCCTTGACGTTGGCCAGGATGTGCTTGGCGTAGATCACCGCCTCGGTGTGGTAGTCGGGTTGGAAGCCCATGGTCCACGGGAAGTGCTGCGGATCGCCCCACTTCGAAGCACCGGTGGCGACGTAGAGCTGCGGCACCTTCTTCTGGTTCATATATTTGTGGATCGCCGTATTGCAGGCCGTACCCAGCGTGTTGTGCGTGCACAGCACCTTGTCCTGCTCGAGCAGCTGGCGGATGCATTCGACCGTCTTGGGCGGCGAATAGCCGTCGTCGAGCGTGATGAACTTGATCTTGCGTCCGTTGATGCCGCCGGTGTCGTTGATCATGTCCCAGAAGGCCACGATCGCCTTGCCGTTGACGCCGTAGGCCGAGGCCGGCCCGCTATACGGGCAGGTGTGACCGAGCTTGATCTCGCTGTCACTGGCGCCGTCGTCGTACTTCTTCTCGGCGAACGAGGGTCGCGCCGCACTCGCCAGCGCGGCGACCGACGCCGCGCCCAGGAACGCTCTCCTGCTGGTCGTCATCCTGCCTCCCATGTCGGAACTCTTGCGGTTCCCGGTAGAAACCCTACACCGAGGGTGGAAGCGCTGTCAGCCTTTGTCGGCGAACTCGACCGATCGCGGGCACTCGATGAGGACGGCGACTCACCATCCGAGATCGCGGCGGATACGCGCCGCCGTCTCCAGATGGCGCTCGTGGTCGCCCGCGAAGCGCAGCACGATGTGCGTCGCGCCGGCATCGGCGTAGCCCTTGAGCCAGGCCGCAGCACCAGCCGCGGCGCCGGCATAAGATTTTTGCCGCTTGCGCGTTTCCCCAGGCGGCATGCCGTAATAGCGTTCGAGATAGGCGTTCAGTCTCGCGTCGGCGCGCGCCTGGTCGTCGTCGATCGCCAGCGTCAGATACGTCGCAGGCGTGAGCTTGGACGGATCGCGACCCGCCGCGCGCCCCGCCGCCTGGACCTCCGCCCATTGCGGTCCGTACTCCGCAGCCGTCGCCGAGTTCGGGAACCAGCCCTCGAAATGTCGCCCGGCGCGCGCCCGCGCGGCCGGCACCGCGCCGGCGATCCAGATCGGCGGTCCGCCCGGCCGATGCGGCGTGGGGCCGAGCACGGCGCTCTTGACGTTCCAGCGCCCCTCGCCGTTCTGCGGCCAGTTGATTTCCTTGCCGCTCCACAAGACGCGGCAGAGCGCCAGCCCCTCGAGCAGCCGGCCGATACGCTTGTCGAACGGCACACCCGCCGCCTCGAACTCGGCGCGGATGTTGGGCCAGTCCGAGGCGATGCCGACGCCCAGGATCACCCGCCCTTCGGCGATGCGGTCGAGGGTCGCAACCTGGTGCGCGAGCAGCACCGGATTGCGCAGCGCCGGCAGCAGAACGGCGGTGCCGAGTTCGGCTCGATGCGTACGCGCCGCCACCGCCGCCAGCAGGGTCAGCGCGTCGTGACGCGGCCGCGCCAGCAGCGAATCCCCGACCCACAGCGAATCGAACCCCAACGCTTCGGCTCGCTCGGCCAGGGCGAGCAAGGGCCTCGTCTCCGGTTGGCCCTCCATGACCCGCTCACGGGTCGGCAGGAGATATCCCAGGCGCGGCAATCCAACCCCTCCCATTTTTTCGGGGAGACTGTACCAGAACCCACGGCTATCACTGGCGCAATTCGCCGATCCACCACCGCGGTACCCGGTGGCGGCGGCGCACCAAGAAGATGGGAGCGACGTTGAAAACCGGGTTGTTGATTGTCTGCGTGACGCTTGTCTCCTTGCTGGCGCTGGAAGGCCTGACCCGTCTCTTCCTCGACGACGGCATGCTCTACGAGCTCGAGATGTGGAAGTACGCGACCGAGGTGAAGGAGCGCGATCTGCGGCCCGACATCGGGCATCGCCACCGGCCCAACGCGCACGCCGAGCTGATGCGCCAGGACGTGCGCACGGACGAGCACGGCTTCCGCTCGCCGCCGGTGCCCGACAAGCCCGACGCCGGCGTCGCCCGCATCGCCTTCGTCGGCGATTCGATCGCCATGGGCTGGGGCGTCGCCGAGAAGGAGACCTTCGCCAACAAGGTCGTCGCCGACCTGCAGGCGTCGGGCCGCAGGGTCGACGGCTTCAACATGGGCGTGGGCAACTACAACACCACGCAGGAGCTGGCGTTGTTCCGCGACGTCGGCGCCAACCTCAAGCCCGACATCATCGTGATCGCCTACTTCATCAACGATGCCGAGCCGATGCCGCAGTATGACGACAACACCTGGCTGGACGAGCATTCGGCCGCCTGGGTGGTGTTCCGCTACCGGACCGATTCGTTGTTCCGCCAGTTTGGCGAGGCGCCTGACTGGAAGCACTACTATCGCGGCCTCTACGATCCCAAGGCGCAGGGCTGGCAGCAGACCCAGGCGGCCCTTGCCGACTTCGCCAAGGAGGCACGCAAGATCGACGCCGGCCTGATCGTCTACAACATCCCCGAGCTGCGCGAGCTCAAGCCCTATCCCTTCCAGGACATCACCGACAGGGTCCGCGGCGTCGTCGAAAAGCAAGGCGTGCCCTTCGTCGACCTGCTGCCGTCGGTCGAGAACCTCGATCCGAAGAGCCTGTGGGTCACCGTCCCCGACCCGCACCCCAACGGCAAGGCGGAGGTCACCTTCGCCAAGGCAATGCTGCCGCAGCTGACGGCCATGCTCGACAAGCTCTGCCGCGAGCGCGGCAAAGGTTGCGCCGGTCAATGACTGCGATCGCCCCCCGCCGCAGCGGAATTGGCACCCATTTCAAGAACGGCGTGCTGCTGCTGGCGTCGATCGTCTTCAGCCTGGTCGCGGCGGAGGCGGCCGTCCGCTTCATCGACGGCTACGGCATGACGTCCTGGCCGCTCAGCGAGCCGCGCGCGGCCAACGACGCCAAGGGCGACCTGATGGACCAGGTGCCGCGCGCGCCGGGCGTCGATCGGGCCTGGTTCTTCACCGATCCGGCGCCGCTGCTCAGCCGCGTCGAGCCGCCGGCGGACTGGTGGAAGCTCTACCATGCGATCGAGGCCAACCCGGTCGGCGGGTTCACGTTCCGACCGATCGACGCGTTCAAGGCCTGGAATTCGGTCTTCGTCGGCGATCCGTGCAAGAACCGCATCGTGCACTTCGCGCCGGGCCAGCTCTGGGTCTACGACCCCCACGATGGCCAGCCGCTGCCGCCCTACCGCTTTCTGCCCGATGCGACCCTGCCCGGCGGCCTGGTGACCAACCAGATGGGCTGGCGCGGCGCGCCGATCGAGGAACCGCGCGGCGTCAAGACGGTGCGCATCGTGTTCGTCGGCTCGTCGACAACGGTCGATCCGCACCATGTGCCGTTTTCCTGGCCGGAGTTCGTCGGCCACTATCTCAACGTCTGGGCCAAGGCGAAGGGCCTGCCCGTGCATTTCGAGGTCCTGAACGCCGGCCGCGAGAGCATCATCTCGACCGACATCGCCGCGGTCGTGCAGAGCGAGGTCCTGCCGCTCAGGCCCGACCTCGTGCTCTACTACGAGGGCGGCAACCAGTTCTGGCTCCCCTCGCTCGTCCCGAAAGGCAAGCTCCCGCAGGGGACGCCGCAGCGCCCGGCGGCCGGCCGCGAGCCGCCGCAATGGCTGCAGAACCTGGCGCTCTATTCGGCGCTCGCCACGCGCGTCCAGGCCGCCCTGCTCTCGGCCAACGCGCAGGACGACGGCAAGGAATGGCCCAAGCCCGACTACCCGTTCGTCTGGCCGCAGGGTCTCGACGAGCAGGATCCCGATCTCGCCTATCCCAAGCTGCCGATCAACCTCAACCTCATCGAGCGCGACCTCGATCACATCCGCCGCGACGTCGAGAGCATCGGCGCGCAGTTCGCCTTGAGCTCGTTCGTCTGGATGGTGAAGGACGGCCTGGTGCTCGACCCCGCACGACACAAATACATCATCGAGCAGCTGAACGTCGCCAACTACCCGTTCCGCTACCGCGACATCGAGCGCCTGGCCCGCTTTCAGAACCGCTTCCTGGCGAAGTATGCCGCGACCTACGGCATGCCGTTCGTCGACATCGCCGGCAACTCGCCGCTCAATCCCGACCTGTTCATCGACGCGGTCCACACCAATTACGCCGGCAGCCGCATCCGCGGCTGGACCACGTTCAACCTGCTGCTGCCGACGGTCGAGCAGCATCTCGCCGACGGCAGCTGGCCGCGGCCGTGGCCAGCCGGCGTTCCCAACGCCCTGCCGCCGTTCCAGCCCCGACACATCACCTTCGCCTGTCGCCAGTAGCGGTCCGTACAACCGCCTGCCGCCGTGCTAGGGTGGGGTCTGAGGCCAGCCCTCAGCCAAGTCACCGGCTTGTCATGGCTGCGATCTAGTTTTGGCTCAGATAAGGGTAGCGAGCATGAACGCAGGGACGACCAACCTCCGCAGCGCAGGCAAGCCGTGATCCGGCGCCTGTTGCCGCGCAGCATGCTGGGCGCCGTCGCCACGACCGGCGCCATCGCAGCGGGCGTCGCGCTGTTCGAGGCGGCGCTGCTGCCGGGCCTGGTGATCGGCGCCGCCGCCGTCCTGGCGCCACAGCTCATTCCCCGCCGCGCCGGCAAGGCGAAGCCCGCCAACGGTGCGGGCAAAGCCAAGCCGTCATGGATCGACCTGTCCAGCGTCCTGCCTCGGAGCTTGAGCGACCTGACCCACGTGCGGTTCAGTCGCACGGTGGTCAAGACCATCACCTTCCGGGTGATCGTCACGGGCCTGGATTTCGCCGGGAACTACATCGTCCTCGGCGAGCCGACCACCGCGCTCGGCCTCTCGGCCATCTCCCTGGTCGGCGGCCCGCTCTACTACTTCATCCACGAAGGAACGTGGAACTACCTGGTCGGCAGCGGCCGGCTCGACCTCGGCTCGCGCGCCGGCGGGCACGCCATCCTCGACAACCACCCGCTGTTGAAGACAATCACCTATCGCACGTTCGGCACGATCGTCGAGTTCACGACCAACTATGTCGTCGTGCAGGATCTCGCCACCGCCGCGCTGCTCTCCTCTTGGGGCTTCTTCCTCGGACCGTTCATCTACTACGGCCATGAGCTCGCCTGGGAACGCTACGGCTCGCGCGTCGGCAGCGCCGAGCCGTCAAACAAGCCGCGGCCCAAGCGTCGCGGCCCGGTGATCATCGACGTCGAGCCGGTCGCAATGCCGACTTGAGCGCGGCAGCGTTATCGAGAAGCTGGCGTCCCCAACGGGATTCGAACCCGTGTTACCAACGTGAAAGGCTGGTGTCCTAGGCCTCTAGACGATGGGGACGAGGCCGCCGGTTTAGGGGCTGGCCCGGGCAAAATCAAGCAACCGCCGCGGCGGCCGGTGCGGCATCGTCGATCTGCAGGCGGACCCGCTCGCGGCCGCCGAACTGGTCGATGCGCAATGCACCGGCCACATGCAGGACGGGCCGCGCGGGGTCGAGCAGGGCCGGCCCGAGCGCCGTCTGCCGGCAGCGGAAGGCAATCGCCTCGATGCGGCCGCGCTGGGCGTCCGCCAGCGTGCAGCGCACGTGGCCATCGCCCACCGGCTGGGCGTAGTCGACGCGCACGCCGGTCAGCGCGAAGCGAGGCAGGGCATTGCCGGCGCCGAACGGGCCGGCGCGCTCGATCATCGCCACCAGCTCTTGCGTCGCCGCAGCGGGTGCGAGCGCCGCGTCGATGCCGAGCTCGCGCACCGCGGGGGCCACCCCGAGCTGCGGCGCGATGCGCTGGTCGAGGAACTGCGCCAGCTCCGGCAGGGCGTCGCGCACCACCGTTAGGCCGGCGGCCATCGCGTGGCCGCCGCCGTTCACCAGCAGGCCGGCCTGGCGGGCGGCGATCACCGCCGCGCCGAGATCGACGCCGCGCACCGAGCGGCCAGAACCCCGCCCGATCGCACCCCGCCCGATCGCACCCCGCCCGATCGCGCCTCGGCCGATCGCGACATCGCCGCTCTCGCCATCGATGCCGATCACGAAGGCCGGCCGCCCGTAGCGCTCGACCAGCCGGCTGGCGACGATGCCGACCACGCCGATGTGCCAGCCCTCGCTCTCCACCAGCAGGACCGACGGCAGGCCGTGGCGCTCGGGACCGTACAGTCCCTCGATGCGTGCGATGGCCTGGTCGAGCACCTCGCGCTCGATCGCCCGCCGCTCGGCGTTGAACTCGTCGAGCCGCAGCGCCAGGGCGCCGACCTCGTGCGCATCGTCGGACGCCAACAGTCGCGCGCCGAGATCGGCCTGCCCCACGCGGCCGCCGGCATTGACGCGGGGACCCAGCATGAACCCGAGATGATAGGCGCCGGGCGGCTCGCGCAGCCGCGCGATGTCGGCCAGCGCCGCCAGTCCGAGGTTGCCGCGCCGGCGCATCACGTGCAGGCCCTGACGCACCAGCGCGCGGTTGACTCCCGTCAAGGGCACGACGTCGCACACCGTGCCCAGCGCCACGAGATCGAGCCATTGGCGCAGATCGGGCTCCGGGCACGCGGCACCGTACCAGCCGGCCTCGCGCAGCGCGCGATTGACGGCGACGCACAGCAGGAAGGCGACGCCCACCGCGGCCAGCTGCTTGTGCGGGCTGTCGTCGTCGATGCGATTGGGATCGACCACGGCGGTCGCCTCGGGCAGATCGATCTCGGCCTGGTGATGGTCGATGACGATGACGTCGAGGCCGGCCCGCTTTGCTTCGGCGAGGGGCTCGTAGGCCGTGACGCCGCAATCGACGGTGACGGCGACGGAAGCGCCCGCCGCCTTGAGCTTGAGCAGCGCGGTCGTGTTGGGACCGTAGCCCTCGCTGCGCCGATCGGGGATGTAGAGGCCGATATCGCCGCCGACGGCACGGAAGAAGCGCAGCAGCAAGGCGGCCGAGGTGGCGCCGTCGACGTCGTAGTCGCCGAACACCACGACGCGCTCGCCGCCCCGCACGGCGCGCACCAGCCGGTCGACCGCGGCGTCCATGTCCCTGAGATGCAGGGGATCGGGCAGGAAGCGGCGCAGGGTCGGATCGAGAAAATCGCCCACGCTCTCGAGCTCGACCTCACGGGCGGCGAGCAGGCGGCAGATCGCGTCGGGCAGCCCGTGCCGCTGCGCCATGGCGAGCGCGGCCCGTTCGTCGGCCAGGCGCGCCGCCCAGCGGCGACCGGTCAGCGATCGCTCGATCCCGAGAAACGCAGCGCGCTCGAGGCGGCAGGAAGAGGACATGACGGGCACAATAGTGCAATCGGTTGTGGAGAAGCGCCTGTGTTCACACACGCCTGTCATCCCGAGCGCTGCCCTCTGTCATCCCGAGCGCAGCGAGGGATCTTTCCTGCTGCCTTAAGGATCCCTCGCTGCGCTCGGGATGACAAGATTGTCAACGCGCGCGCAACACGGCGATGTTGAGGCGGCTCACGGCGGCGCCGCCGAATTGCAGAGTGAGCGGCTGGTTCTGGACGTCGAACTGGATGCTCTGGCGGATGCCCGGGCAGTCCGGACGGCTGCTCGCCGCGACCGGCACGAGGCGGCGCTCGTTCTGCACGGCATCGACCCAGGCGTCGGCCGACAGCGTGATCTGGTACCGCCCGGCGGAGATCCATTCCAGCGTCACCAGGCCGCCCAGCCCGTCGTCGCGGCCACGCTCGGGCGGCACCATGTAGATCACCGTGGCGACCGGCTGCAGCAGGAGCGCGAACACGCCGTCGCGGGGCAGCGCCGATTCGCTTGCGACTCCGGCCACGAAGCCGTCGGAGAACAGTTCGCGCTCGCGGTCGACCGGCCAAGCGAAGCGCTCGCAGCCGTCCTCGGCAAGCGCGCCGCCCGTGCTGGCGGCCAGGATGAGACAGGCGAGGAAGCCGGCCCTCATCTCCTCATGATGATCAGGCCCAGCTCGGCAGGCCAGTCTTGATCGAGAAATTGTGACGCGCGGAGATCCAGCGCACGGTGCCGGTCTTGGAGCGCATGACGATGGAATGCGTCTCGGCCCCGTTGTGGAAGCGGCGCACGCCCTTCAGCATCGAGCCCGAGGTCACGCCGGTCGCGGCGAACATCACGTCACCCTTGGCCATGTCGAGCATCGAGTACTTGCGGTTGAGATCGGTGATGCCCCACTTGCGGGCACGCGCCTTCTCGTCGTCGTTGCGGAACAACAGCCGGCCCTGCATCTGCCCGCCGATGGCGCGCAGCGCGGCCGCCGCCAGGACGCCTTCGGGGGCGCCGCCCGAGCCCATGTAGATGTCGATGCCGGAATCGCCGGTCGAGGTGGCGATGACGCCGGACACGTCGCCGTCGCCGATCAGCATGATGCGCGCCCCGGCCTCGCGCACTTTGGCTATAAGCTCGGAATGGCGCGGCCGGTCGAGGATGCAGACCACGAGGTCGGACACATCGACCTTCTTCGCCTTGGCGAGGTCGGCGAGGTTTTCCTTCGGACCCTTGTCGAGGTCGACGACGCCTTCCGGCAGCCCGCCGCCGACGGCGATCTTGTCCATGTAGACGTCGGGCGCGTTGAGGAAGCCGCCATGCTCGGCCATGGCGACGACGGCCAGCGCATTGGGCAGGCCCTTGGCGGTGATGGTGGTGCC
>JAFAKN010000174.1 GCA_019235415.1 Alphaproteobacteria bacterium | reverse complement strand
TCCGGCGGCGTGCCGACCGTGCACCTGCTCGGTCCGCGCCAGCCGCGCGAGGGCATCACCGTGCGCGGGTCGGACCGCAAGTTCGACAATACCGGCCGCTTCGACCACATCGCCTTCGCCGCCACCGACATGATGGGCGTCCGCAAGCGCCTGCAGGACAAGAAGGTGAAGTTCCGCGAGCAGATCGTGCCGCGCACCGGCGCCGGCCAGATCTTCCTCTACGATCCCGACGGCGTGGGGGTGGAGCTCAACTTCCCGCCGGAGGACGCGCAGAAGGCGGCGGCCTGAGCGCCCACCCTGTCATCCCGAGCGAAGCGAGGGATCCTTGAGGCCACAGGAAGGATCCCTCGCTCCGCTCGGGACGACAATATTTGAGGACTGAGTACCAGTGCTTCTCTCCATCGAAATCCTCTCGATCGAGCCGCTTGCCGACGGCGCTGCCTTCGGCGACGTCGGCGCCTATGAACGCGTCGTCGGCCGCGCCAAGGGCGAGGTCGATCCGGCGCATCCCGGCAACAAGGGCATCGCGCTGATCGACAAGGCGCCGCTCAACGAGCGCGGCCGCGTCGAGTACGCCACCGACTTCTTCATCCTGCGCCCCAAGGACCCTGCCAAAGGCAACGGCCGCATCCTCTACGAGGTCAACAATCGCGGCCGCAAGATGCTGTTCGGCAACATTGCCGACGGCCCGCAGGGCGTGAACGATCCCAAGACCCTGGCCGACGTCGGCAACGGCTTCCCGCTTCGCCGCGGCTGGACCATCGTGTGGTCCGGCTGGGACCCCGATGCCCCGCGCGCCAACATGGGCCTGGCGCTGACGGCGCCCATCGCGACCGACAACGGCCAGCCGATCGTCAAGACGGTACGCGACGAGTTCTGCTCGGGCACGCGCGGCGGTGCGCTGGAAGTCTTCAAGCTCTCCAACGAGGCCGCGACCTTGGAGCAACCGAGGGCGCGTCTCACGATGCGCGAACGCGCCGACGACACGCCGCGCGAGCTGCCGCTCAATCAGTGGTCGTTCGTCGACGGTCGCACCCTCAAGCTTCGCGACGGCACCAAGCCCAAGCCGGGCTGGCTCTACGAGTTCCACTACGAGGCCAAGAACCCGAAGGTGCTGGGCCTGGGTTTCGCCGCGACGCGCGACGTCATCAGCTTTCTGCGATACGACAAGCTCGGCTTGATTGCGACCGGCGGACCGATCACCCACGCCCTGGCGATCGGCTTCTCGCAGGCCGGACGCTATCTGCGCAACCACGTCTCCGACGGCTTCAACCGCGACGAGGAAGGCCGCAAGGTCTTCGACGGCATCCATTCGCACATCGCCGGCATCGGCCGCATCTTCTTCAACACGCCGTTCGGCCAGCCGGCACGCACCAGCACGCAGCACGAGGATCACGGCTTCCCCGAGAACGAGTTCCCCTTCACCACCGCAAGCCTCAGCGATCCGCTGACCGGCAAGACGGGGTCCCTGCTGCGCGGCGACGGCAGCGACCCGCTGCTGATCGAGACCAACACCTCGACCGAGTACTGGCAGAAGGGTGCTTCGCTCCTGCACACCGATCCGCTCGGCTGCAAGGACGTGACGCTGCCCGCGACTTCGCGCGTCTACATGATCGCCGGCACCCAGCATGGCGGGCGCGCCGGCGCCACGACCGACCCCGGCCCCAACGCCAATCCACGCAATCCGCACAACCCGATGCCCGCGGTGCGCGCGCTGCTGGTTGCACTGGACGAATGGGTGGTGTCCGGCAAGGCGCCGCCGCAAAGCCGCGTGCCGACGCTCGCCGACGGCAGCCTGGTCGACGCCGGCGCGACCGGCTTCCCGATCATTCCGGGCGCGGCGATCGTGCGGCGCACGCACCAGGTCGCGCCGCCGGGCGACTGGGTGTATCCCGGGCCCGCCGACAAGACCTACCGCACGCTGGTCTGCAAGGTCGATCGCGACGGCAACGAGGCCGGCGGCGTGCGCCTGCCGGACATCGCCGTGCCGCTCGCCACCTACACCGGCTGGAACGAGTACAAGCCACCCTATCCGGCGGGCGAGCTGGCCGATCGCGACGGCAGCTGCCTACCCTTTGCGATCGACGAGGCGCAACGCGAAGCGAGCGGCGATCCGCGGCCGTCGATCGCCGAACGGTACAAGAGCGGGGCGGAGTACGTGACGAAGGTGCAGCAGGTCGTCGATGCCCTGCTGAAGGATCGGCTGTTGCTGCGCGAAGACGCCGACCGCTACATCGAGCGCGCGCGCAACGAACCGCGCGTCGCGCCCTGAGGAGGATGCCGTGCCCAAACTCGACCGTGACGGCGTGAACATCCACTACGAGATCCATGGGCGCGGGCCGACGCTGCTCTTGAGCCACGGCTACAGCTCGACATGCCGCATGTGGGATGGCCAGGTCGCCGCGCTGAAGGACCGTTACCAGGTGATCGTGTGGGACATGCGCGGCCACGGCGAGAGCGACTACCCCGCCGACCAGAAGCTCTACTCCGAGGCGCTGACCGTCGGCGACATGAAGGCGTTGCTCGACCACGTCGGCGCGCAGACGGCGATCGTCGGCGGGCTGTCGCTCGGCGGCTACATGTCGCTGGCCTTCATCGCCAGCCATCCTGAGAGAGTGCGGGCGCTGATGCTGTTCGACACCGGGCCCGGCTTCAAGAAGGACGAGGCGCGCGCCAAGTGGAACGAGACGGCGCAGCAGCGCGCCGCGCGGTTCGACAAGGAAGGCCTCGCCGCGCTCAACAGCTCGGACGAGGTGAAGCTGACGCGCCATCGCGACGCGTCAGGCCTTGCCGGTGCCGCGCGCGGCATGCTGGCGCAGCAGAACGACCGCGTCATCCAGTCGCTCGACAAGGTTGCCGTGCCGACGCTGGTGCTGGTCGGCGCCAACGACACCAACTTCCTCGCCGCCACCGACTACATGGCGGCCAAGATCAAGGGATCGACCAAGGTGGTGATCCCCGACGCGGGCCATGCGGCGAACCTGCACCAGCCCGCGCGTTTCAACCAGGCGGTCGAGGCGTTTCTCGCCCGGCTACCGGCAGCGTGAGGAGCAGGAACATGCAGAAGCGGATTGCGTTCGTGGGTGTCGGCGCGCTGGGCGGCTATGTCGGCGGCTATCTCGCCCATGCCGGGCTCGACGTCACCCTGATCGACTTCTGGCCGGAGAACATCGAGGCCATCCGCAAGCGCGGGCTGGAGCTTGACGGCGTGACTCCGGAAGAGAAGTTCACGGTCACCAAGGCCAAGACCATGCACGCCACCGAGGTGCAAGACCTGTCGCGCCAGAAGCCGATCGACATCGCCTTCGTATCGATGAAGTCCTACGATACCGAATGGGCGACCTCGTTCATCAAGCCGTATCTCGCACCCGACGGCTATGTCGTGTCGCTGCAGAACTGCCTGAACGAGGAGCGCATCGCGGGCATCGTCGGCTGGGGCAAGACGGTCGGAATGGTGGCCTCGGTGATCTCGGTCGACATGTTCGAGGCCGCCCGCATCCGCCGCACCGTGGCCAAGGGCGGCGACAAGCACACCGTGTTCCGCGTCGGCGAGGTGCACGGCCGCATCACCAAGCGGGTCGAGGAATTGCGCGAGATGGTGGCGATGATCGACAGCGCCAAGACCACCACCAACCTGTGGGGCGAGCGCTGGGCCAAGCTCTGCCAGAACGGCATGAAGAACGGCGTGTCGGCGGCGACCGGGCTGACCGGCAGCGACTGTGATCGCAACGACGCCATCCGCCGCTTCTCGATCCAGCTCGGCGGCGAAGCGGTGCGGGTCGGCCAGGCGCTGGGCTACGACATCGTGAAGATCGGCAAGATGGAGCCCGAGACGCTGGCCAGGGCCTCGGAGGGCGACAAGGCCGCCCTCGACGAGATCGAATCGATCCTGCGACCCGGCTCCAACGTCAATCCCAATCCGCGCGCCGACATCCAGCGGCCGTCGATGGCGCAGGACATCCGCAAAGGACGGCGGACCGAGATCGAGTTCATGAACGGCTACGTCGCCGAGCGCGGCGCCTACATCGGCGTGCCGGCACCGACCCACACCAAGCTCACCGAGATCGTCAAGAAGGTCGAGCGTCGCGAGGTCTCGGCCGCCCCGTCGCTGCTGGGCGGGTGAGGGCTGGGGGCGCGCGACTCCAGTCGCGCGTCTTCTTCGATGCAGCGGATGATCGCGCCACTGGAGTGGCGCGCCCCCAGCTCAATTGATGTACAGCCCATAGGCGTCGGAATCGTCCCAAGGATCGTCCCACTGGATGAAGTTGTTCATCTGCGTGGGATTGTAGGGATCGCTGTCCTTGCCGAGCTCGTTGGCCGGCACCGAGATCATCTGCTCGTTGATGTTCTTCAGGTAAGTCTCGTAGGCCGAGCGTCCGCCGATGTAGATGCAGTTGCAAACGTGACCCTCGGGATAGACCCAGACTTGGCGGCCTTTGAACGTCGTCTGGGTGAACACGTGGGGCGTCAGCTTCTTGAAGGCCGCGGCCTTGGCCGGCGTGTTGAGCGACAGCGACTTGAAGCCCGACTCGGCCATGAGATCGCGCTTGCTTTGACTGCTTTGCTGCTGGTTGGTGCAGCCGATCAGCAAGCAGACGAGGCCTGCCGCGATGGTCGACGATAACAGCTTCACCGCTCTCTCCCCCGCTCTGCCCCTTTTAGGCGGCGGCCTTCAGCCCCGCCTTCGCGTCCTGTTTGATCATATCCGCCCCCTTCTCCGCCACCATGATCGTGGGGGCATTGGTGTTGCCCGAAGGGACGGTCGGCATGATCGAGGCGTCGATCACCCGCAAGCCAGCGATGCCGTGCACGCGCAACCGGTCGTCGACCACGGCCCAGGGATCGCGGCCCATCTTGCAGGTGCCGCAGACATGGTAGGTGGTCTGGCCGCTGCGGCGGGCGAAATCGAGCCATTCGTCGTAGGACTGCACCTTGTCGCCCGGGTTGTTCTCGAAGGCGATGTACTTGGCGATCGCCGGCTGCTGCATGATCTTCCGCGCGATCTGCATGCCTGCCACCGTGCAGTCGCGGTCGATCTGAGTCGACAGGAAGTTGGGCCTGATCGCGGGCTCCGCTCCCGGCACCGGCGACTTGATGTGGATTGAGCCGCGCGAATCGGGCCGGCATTGGCCGATCACGACCGTCATGCCGGGCTCGCGCTCGAGCATCCGCTTCTGTGCCGAGTCATAGCTCGCAGGCGCCATATGGAACTGCATGTCGGGACTTTCGAGCCCGGGCCGCGTGCGCACGAAGCCGAACACCACGCCCGCCGTCCAGGTCAGAATGCCGCCGCCGCCCGTATAGTAGCGCGCGATCTCGCGCAGGAGCGGCAGGCCGCGCGACTGCTCGTTGAGCGTGATGCGCCGATTGACGCGCCAGTTCATGCGCGGCGCGAAGTGGTCGCCGTAGTTCTCGCCGACGCCCCTGAGCTCATGCTGGACCTCGATGCCGTAGCGCTTCAACAGGTCGGGCTGACCGATGCCGGAATGCTCCAGCACGCCGGGCGACTGCACCGCGCCGCACGAGAGGATGACCTCGCGATTGACGCGCGCCTCACGTTTCTGCTCGCCGACCGAGTAGGCGACGCCCACGGCGCGCTTGCCCTCGAGGATGACGCGGCTCACCAGCGCGTCGGTCTCGATCTTCAGGTTGGCGCGGCCGCGCACGGGATCGAGAAAGGCGCGCGCCGCCGACCATCGCTTGCCGTTCTTGATGGTGACCTGATAGTAGCCGAAGCCTTCCTGCTTGCCGCTGTTGTAATCGGGGTTGCGCGGATAGCCGCTCGCCGCCGCCGCGTCGATGAACGCGTCGCACAGCACATGACGCTCCTTCATGTCGCCGACATGCAGCGGCCCGCCCCGGCCGCGCGATTCGTGCTCGGGACCCTCGTAGCGCTCGGATCTCCGGAAGTAGGGCAGCACATGGTCGTAGGACCATTCGCGGTTGCCGAGCTGGGACCAGGTGTCGTAGTCGAGCGGCTGACCGCGCACGTAGAGCATGCCGTTGATCGAGCTCGAGCCGCCCAAGGTCCGGCCGCGCGGACAGGGGATGCGGCGGCCGGCCATGCCCTCCTCGGCCTCCATCGCGAAGTTCCAGTTGAACTTCTTGTGGTTCAGGAGCTTGGTGAAGCCCGCCGGCACGTCGATCCAGATCGACTTGTCGCGCGGCCCTGCCTCGAGCAGCAGCACCTTGACGGTCGGATCCTCGCTCAGCTGGAAGGCCAGCACGCAGCCTGCCGAGCCGCCGCCTACGATCACATAATCCCAGTCCGCCATGGCCCTTCGCCTCCCTACTGTCACAGTCTTATCAAGGCTGACTGTTCGTCTCCAGGCTCGCCGACCTTCGCGCCGCAGATCCCTCGCAATTGCTCGGGATGACGGCCACGGGCCGTCAACGCAAGTGACAAGAAACGTGATGCCCCGGCGCGATTTCGCGCAGCGGCGGCGCCTCGACCTTGCAGCGCGCCTCGGCGTAGGGGCAGCGCGTGTGGAAGTGGCAGCCGGCCGGCGGGTTGACCGGACTCGGCACGTCGCCCTGCAGCACGCGCTTCTCGCGCCGGATGGCGGGGTCGGGCACCGGCACCGCGGCGAGCAGCGCCTCGGTGTAGGGATGCTGCGGCTTGGTGAAGATCGAGCGGGTGTCGGCCTTCTCGACGATGCGGCCGAGATACATCACCGCGATCTGGTGGCTGATGTGCTCGACCACGGCGAGGTTGTGCGAGATGAAGAGATACGAGAGCTGCCGCTCGCGCTGCAGGTCCTGCAAGAGGTTGATGACCTGCGCCTGGATCGACACGTCGAGCGCCGACACCGGCTCGTCGCCGACGATCAGCTTGGGGCCGAGCGCCAGCGCCCGGGCGATGCCGATCCTCTGGCGCTGGCCGCCCGAAAACTGGTGCGGGTAGTTGGCCATCTGCGCCGGCCGCAAGCCCACGCGCGCGAACAGCGCGGCGACCTGCTCAGCGCGCTCGCGCCTGCTCGCGACGCCGTGCACGAACAACGGCTCGCCCACGATCTCGCCCGCCGTCATGCGCGGGTTGAGCGAGGAGAACGGGTCCTGGAAGATGATCTGCATCTGCCGGCGATAGGGCCGCAGCTCGGCCTTGGGCAGATGGGTAATGTCGGTGCCGGCGACCTCGACCGAACCCGATGTCGGCTCGATCAGCCGCAGCACGGCGCGGCCGGCCGTGGTCTTGCCGCAGCCCGATTCGCCCACCAGCCCCAAGGTTTCGCCGACGCCGATGGTGAAGCTGACGCCGTCGACGGCGTAGACTTGGCCGATCGTGCGGCGCAGCAGGCCCTTCTTCACCGGGAAGTGCTTCTTGAGGTCGGTGACCGCGAGGACGGGCGCGTTGGCGGTCACGAAGCACCTCCTCTCCATCGCGGAGCCCGCGATGGAGAGGTGTCGCCGTCTACGGCGACGGAGGGGTCATACTCATGATTCATGACCCCTCCGCCTGCCTGCGCGAAGCCCAAGCGGCTTCGCTTCGGCGAAGGCAGGTCGGCATAAGACGCCGACGCCTTCCCAACTTCGTTGGGGAGGAGAAGATAGGCGAGCTCAACCATCGGAGTGCCAGCAGGCGGCCCAGTGGCCGGGCCGCTTCTCCTGATAGACCGGCCGCCGGGTACGGCAGGTGTCGTCGGCGCGGGTGCAGCGCGGGGCGAAGGCGCAGCCCTCGGGCAGGTCGAACAAGGGCGGCACGATGCCGGGGATCTCCTGCAGGCGCGCGTTGTTGCGCGCCGCCTCGCCGCGCATCAGGTCGAGGCGCGGGATCGAGGCCAGCAGGCCCATCGTGTAGGGATGCATCGGCCGGCTGAACAGCTCGCCGACCTCGGCCTCCTCGACCTTGCGGCCGGCGTACATGACGATGACCCGCCGCGCCGTCTCGGCGACGACGCCGAGGTCGTGGGTGATCAGGATGACGGCGGCGGCGAACTCCTGCTGCAGATCGAGGATCAGCTGCAGGATCTGCGCCTGGATGGTGACGTCGAGCGCCGTGGTAGGCTCGTCGGCGATCAGCACCTTGGGATTGCAGGCCAGCGCCATGGCGATCATGGCGCGCTGGCGCATGCCGCCGGACAGCTGGTGCGGATACTCCTTGGCGCGCTGCACGGCGGCCGGGATGCGCACCAGGTCGAGCATCTCGACGGCGCGTTTCAGCGCGGCCTTGCGGCCGAGGTCGCGATGCAGGATCAACGCCTCGGCGATCTGCTTGCCGATGGTCATCACCGGATTGAGCGACGTCATCGGCTCCTGGAAGATCATCGAGATGTCGTTGCCGCGCACGCGGCGCATCTCCTCTTCGCTGAGCTTCAAGAGATCGCGGCCGCCCAGCTTGACGGTGCCCGACACGATGCGCCCCGGCGGATCGGGGATCAGCCGCATCAGCGACAGCGCCGTCATGCTCTTGCCGCAGCCCGATTCACCGACGATCGCCAAGGTCTCACCCGAGGCGACGTTGAAGTCGACGCCGTCGACCGCCTTGACGATGCCTTGCCGCGTATAAAACCACGTTCCGAGGTTCTCGACCTCGAGGAGAGCACTCATGAAACGCTGCCCCTCAGGATCTCTGACGGGGATCGAGAATATCGCGCAAGGCGTCGCCCAAAAGGTTGGTGCCGAACACGGTGAGGCTGATGGCGACGCCGGGGAAGATCACCAGCCACGGCGCGGTGCGAACGTATTCGGCGGCCGATTCCGACAGCATGCGGCCCCACGATGGATAGGGCTCGGGGATGCCGAGACCAAGGAACGACAGCGAGGCCTCGACCAGGATCGCCGAGCCCAGTTGGGCGGTGGCCAGCACGATCAGCGGCGCCAGGGTGTTGGGCAGCACATGGCGCACGGCGATGCGGACTTCGCCCATGCCGACGGCCCTCGCCGCCTCGACGAACGGCTGCTCGCGGAGCGAGAGCGTGCTGGAGCGGACGACACGCGCCACGCTCGGGATCAGCGGGATGGCGATGGCGATGATGGTGTTCTCGAGCGAGGGGCCGAGCGAGGCGGCCATCATCAGCGCCATGACCAGGAGCGGCAGCGACTGCATGATGTCGAGCAGCCGCTGCGTCAGAAGGTCGAAGGTGCCGCCGAGATAGCCGCTCATCAGGCCGATGCTTATGCCGAACAAGCCGCCGATCAGGGTCGCGCCGGCGCCGACGGCGAGCGAGATGCGCGCGCCGTAGACGATGCGGCTGAACATGTCGCGGCCCATGAAGTCGGCCCCCAGCCAGAAGACGCCGTTGGGTCGCGCCAGAGAGGCCTTGGGATCGGTGGTGGTGGGATCGAAGGGCGCGATGACGTTGGCAAAGATGGCCGTGAGCACGAAGGTGAGCACGATCACCGACCCAATGGCGCCGAGCGGATAGCGCCGCGCCAGGAACAGGAGCTGCCCGCCGAGGCCGGTGACATGGGCGCCGGCGCGGGCGAGTTCGGCATCATGGTCGATGGCAGCCATGGGATCAGTCCGCGAACTTGATGCGCGGGTCGAGAGCCATGTAGGCCATGTCGACCAGGAAATTGACCGTGACCACCACGAAGGCGATCAGCATCACGAGGTTCTGCACGATCGGATAATCGCGCCAGCGGATCGCCTCGACCAGGAAGCGGGCGACGCCCGGAATGTTGAACACCGTCTCGGTGACGATCAAGCCGCCGACCAGGAACGCCGCCTCGATGCCGATGATGGTGACCACCGGCAACAGCGCGTTGCGCAGCGCATGGTCGTAGTTCACCGACATGTTCGAGGCGCCCTTGGAGCGCGCCGTACGGATATAATCCTGGCGCATCACCTCGAGCATCGACGAGCGCGTCAGCCGCATGATCAGCGCCGAGCTGCGGAAGCCCACGACGGCCGCCGGGATCGCCAGCAGGCCGAGCTCCTGGAAGAAGCTTCGGGGCTCGTTGCTGTAGATCGGGATGGTGCCGAACCAGTTGACCGCGGCCATCAGCACCAGGAGGCCGAGCCAGAACGAGGGCAGCGACAGGCCGCTGAGGCTGAGCACCCTGAGGAAATAGTCGAGCCCCGTGTTCTGGCGCACCGCGCTGATGACCCCGAACGGCACGCCGATGATGACCGCGAAGAACAGCGCCAGGCCGGCGAGCTTGGCGCTGATCGGGATGCGCGGGGCAATCTCCTCGATCGCCGGCCGCTCCGAGACGTAGGCGTAGCCGAGATCGCCGCGCGACAGGCCGCCGATCCACTGGCCGTACTGCTCGACGATCGGCCGGTCCAACCCGAGATCATGGGCGATCTTGGCCTTCTCCTTGGAATCGGCGATGCCCGCCGCATCGACCAGGATGTCGGCGATGTTGCCTGGCACCAGGCGCAGCATGACGAAGATCAGCACCGACATGCCGAACAGCGTGAGCGCCATCAACAGGAAGCGCCGGACGAGGTAGGAGCCCATCAGTCACCTCCTCCTCCCCACGCAACGCGTGGGGAGGTGTCCGCGAAGCGGACGGAGGGGTCATGAGTCTTGACCCCTCCGTCGCCGTACAACGGCGACACCTCCCCAGCTGCGCTGGGGAGGAACATGAAAGGTCGGCCCCGCTCCACGTCCGCCTACCGATCCAGCCAGACGTCTTCGAAGCGCCAGCCGTTGTAGATGCTGTTGGTCTGCAGCACGAGGCCCTTCATCTGCGGCGTCCAGCAGGTGTTGTAGACATTGTAGCCCAGGATCGGCCGGGCGACGTCGTCGGCGAGCTTGCGCTCGATGTCCCACACGATCTTTTTACGTTTCTCGACGTCGGCCTCGGCCGACTGCTGCTCGATCAGCTTGTCGACCTCGGGGTTCTTGTAGGCGGTGTAGTTGCGGTCCGAGGTCGAGTAGAAGTTTTCGTAGAAATTGACGTCGGGGTCGTCGACGCCGACGCCGGTCAGGTTCATGCCGACCTGATAGTCCTTGCGCTGGATCTTGGTGTACCAGACCGTGGTGTCGATCTGCTCGAGCTC
>JAFAKN010000099.1 GCA_019235415.1 Alphaproteobacteria bacterium | reverse complement strand
CTGCGCTCAAGGCGACCGTCGGGCGCAAGCTTGACGAGTGACTGTTTGTTTGGCGGCCAGCGGGGAGCCGTGCCCGGCCTTGTAGATAGTGACCTCGGCCTAGGCGCCGCCGGCGCGCGCGACCGTCGCGCCGCCCTGGCCCTGCTCAGTGCCGCGGCAGTGCGCGAGCGTGCCGCCGACGTGTTGGCGGCTGGGCTCGAGGGGCGCCTCGATCATTTCACGGTTCATGCCGACTGGCTCAATGCGGCTGCCGTGATCGTCGCCGACGCCGTGCGCGCCAATTATCCCGACCTGGCCGTGCCATTCCACGCGCGCTGGCGCCACTTCGTGGTGGCCGGGCGTGAGCTGTGGCGCGAGCGCGTTGCGGCGAGCTACTGGCCGAATGTGGATGCGCAGGTGCGCGCCGCCTTCGATCTCGCGACGATCTCGGTGCTGCTCGACGCCGGCGCGGGCCCGGACTGGTCGTTCCGCGAGCCCGTCACCGGCGAGGTCTACGCCCGCTCCGAAGGGCTGGCCGTGGCGAGCCTGCACATGTTCACCGCGGGCGCCTTCAGCCGCGATCCCAAGCGTGACCCGCTGCGTGTCGATGCCGAGAGGCTGGCCGTGCTCACGCCGGCCGACATCGCCATGGGCTTCCAGGTGCGCGCCCACAATCCCCTGGTGGGCCTCGAAGGACGCGCCGGGCTGTTGCGCCGGTTGGGCGGCATAGGGATGGAGCGGCCCGGTGACCTGTTCGATCTCGTTGCGCCGGAGAGCGAAGGGAACGGCAGCGAGGTGAAGGCGGCCGCGATCCTGGCCGCGGTGCTCGACAAGCTTTCGCCGGTCTGGCCGCTGCCCATGGGCGACGTCTGGAAGCACTCGACGGTTGGCCTGGTGCCGTTCCACAAGCTTTCGCAGTGGCTGAGCTACTCGCTGGTCGAGCCGCTGCAGGGCGCAGGCCTGAACGTGGTCGAGCTCGATCAGCTGACCGGCCTGCCGGAGTATCGCAATGGCGGCCTGTTGGTCGATACCGGTGCGCTGAGGTCCAAGCAGCAGGCGCTGTTGCAGCAGAGCTTCGCCCCCGGCGACGAGCCGATCGTCGAATGGCGCGCATTGACCGTGGCCCTGCTCGACCGCATCGCAGAGCACGTGCGCGCGCATCTCGGGCTGGACGCCAAAAGCCTGCCGCTGGTGAAGGTGCTGGAGGCCGGCACCTGGTTCGCCGGCCGGGCCATCGCCGCCGAGCGCCGCCCGGGCGGCGGCCCGCCGATCGCCGTCGCCAGCGACGGGACGGTGTTTTAGGTACTTCTGTGCCGAGCGCTGTTGTGTCATCCCGAGCGCAAGCGAGGGATCTTTAAGGCCACAGGAAGGATCCCTCGCTGCGCTCGGGATGACACGATAGGCGCTCGCGAGGACAAACCGGGGGAGAACAGTCAGATGTCGTTGCCGCACTCGATCCATGTCGTCGACCATCCGCTGGTGCAGCACAAGCTCACCAAGATGCGCGACAGGGAGACGTCGAGCACCAACTTCCGCCGCCTGCTGCGCGAGATGGGCCTGCTCTTGGGCTACGACGCCACGCGCGACCTGCCGCTGGTCGAGCGCGAGATCGACACGCCGCTTGAGGCGATGAAGGCGCCGTTGCTCGAGGGCAAGAAGCTGGTGGTGGTGCCGATCCTGCGCGCCGGGCTGGGCTTGGCCGAGGGCATCATCGACCTGGTGCCGCTCGCCCGCATGGGGCATGTCGGGCTGTACCGCGATCCGCGCACGCTGCAGGCCGTGGAATACTACTTCAAGATCCCGCAGGATATCTCCGACCGCGACGTGATCGTCTGCGATCCCATGCTGGCCACCGCGCATTCGGCGATCGCCGCCGTCGATCGCCTGAAGGAATCGGGCGCGCGGCGCATCAAGTTCATATGCATCCTGGGCTCCGAGCCGGGCGCGAGGGCTTTCGCCGAGGTCCATGCCGACGTGCCCGTATTCGCGGCGGCAATCGATGCCAAGCTCAACGATCACGGGTATATTCTCCCCGGCCTGGGAGATGCGGGCGACCGCCTCTTCGGGACCAAATGACAAAGGCAAAGGGGAGAGAGCGCCTATGTCGCCGGACGTCACCTATCTTCTGTATTCCGTGATTCTCTGCTTCGTGCAGGTCCTGATCGCCGCCACCGGCGCCAACACCCGGCTCGGCCTGCCGGCGCTGGCCGGTAATCGCGAGGGCTTGGCCGAGATCAAGGGCTGGGCCGGCCGCGCGCGGCGCGCCCATCTCAACATGATCGAGAACCTGGTTCTGTTCGCCAGCCTGGTGCTGATCGCGGCCGTCGCCGGCAAGGCCAATGCCACCACGGCGATGGGCGCGATGATCTTCTTCTGGGCGCGCGTGGCCTACGCCATCATCTACCTGATCGGCATCCCCTGGCTGCGCACGCTCGCCTGGGCGGTGTCGGTCGTCGGCATGGCGATGATCGTGTCCGTGCTGCTCTAGGTCTCGGGACCGCGGGCGGTGCGGTCGCCGTCAATGGTGATCGTCGCGCCGCAGTGCACGGAATCTTGATCGTCGATCGTCAAAACGGCTGCGTTGTCGATGACAACGGCCGCGGTTGTCCCCCGAAATATTTCGCAGTGAGTAACATCGGCGCGCTTCTTGCGAGATAATCCGCATGGGTCAGCTGCGGGCTGTCCCCGCAGTCAGGCCCCTCACCGCGTGGGGCGCGACCCCACGCAAAGGAGGTCGTCATGTGTGACTACTCACTCGAAGCGTATAAGTCGCGACCTGCTGTAGAAGGAGAAAAGCTCACCCTCGAGCGCTTCCCAAGCGGCTCGGCGGGGTTCACGTCGGGATCGAGCTGCGATCTCGCCGTGTGCGTCCCCGCCGGCACCCACATGCTCCTGGAAGGCATCGGCGACGGTGTCCGCCAGAGCTGCGGGTTGGGAGCGGTCGAGCAGGTCGTGATGACCCGTCTCGAAACCGGGCCCTACAAGGACGCCGTGCGGTTCGCCAACGGCACGGAGATCTCCCTGCAACGCCTCGACCGCGGCGCCACGGCCGTGATCGTCGCCTTCCCCGAAGCGCCGAAAGAGCGCACGGAATCGGCCGCCGCCCCGGCGGAACCTGAACTCGTCTAAGGCAGCTCGCTGCCCTGCGCGCGCCACGCTGCCCGCGGCGCGCGCATCATTGCCGGGAGCGCGCCACTCCAGTGGCGCCTCATACGCTGTCAGACCGAAAATGAGCGCCACTGGGCGCGGAGTTTACTCCGCGCGCAGCTGGTGCGCGCGCCGCCCTACCGCCGCTCGAAGTCGATGCGTTCGTCGACCGGCAGGCCGAGGAGATGGCGGCGCAGGCAGTCGAGCCCGAGCTCGACGGCGCCTGAACGGATCCAGTCGCGATTGCCGACCAGGTGCGCTCGGCGCGATACCGTGGCGTGCGCCTCGGTGATGCCGACGCAGACCGTGCCGGCGAGATCCGGCCTGTCGGCGCCGCGATCGGCGCCGTCGAGGTCGACCAGCAGCGCGAGCGCGTGGCTGGCGCCGCTCTCCTCGCGCAGCCGGCGGCCGATCGCCTCCGCCGCCTCGGTCGAGATGCCGTTGATGCCAAGCTGTGCCGCATCGCGCACCACAATGCCGCGCCGAAAGGCACGCTCGGCGCCGGGCAGCGGCGCCAACCGCGATGCCAAAAGGCCGCCCGTCACCATCTCTGCCGTCGCGAGCGTGTGCCCGCTCTCCAGCAGCCGCTCGAGCACCACGCCTTCCAGCGTCTGGTCGTCCTCGGCGACGACGAAGTTGCCCAGCCGCTTGCGCACCTCCGCTTCGATCGGCTTGAGCAGCGCAGCCAGCGCCGCATCGTCGGCACCGCGTGCTAGAAGCTTGGTCTCGAGCTCGGGAAAGTGCGCCTGGAAGCCGAGCTTGATGGCCCCGTTGGTGAATGCCTCCATATCGGCCAGCATGTTGTCGGCGCGCGATTCGCCGATACCGAACGAGTGGAAGCGCTTTAGCCGGGTGACGCCGGTGATGCCGCCGATTTTGAGTAGTCGCGGGATCACCTGCTCGTCGAGCATGCGGCGCATCTCGCGCGGCACGCCGGGCGTGAAGAAGAAGCGGGCCTTGGCGATAGTGACCGCGAAGCCGCAGGCCGTGCCGATCGGATTGTCGATGAATTCGGCGTTGGCCGGCAGCATCGCCTGCTTCTTGTTGTTGGGCGGCATCACGCGGCCGCGGCGCGCATAGCTCTCCTCCATGCGCGTCATCCAGTACTCGCTCAGCACCAGCGGCACGCCGCACGCCTCGGCCGCCACCTCTTGGCTGAGGTCGTCGACGGTGGGCCCAAGCCCGCCGTTCACGATCACCGCGTCGGCCCGCTCCGCAGCTTGGCGGAACGCCCGCAGCAAGGCCTCGCGGTCGTCGCCGACGGTGGTGCCCCAATGGACGGTGAGGCCGACTTCGCCGAGCCTGCGGGCCATGTGGCTGTAGTTGGTGTTGATGGTCTTGCCGGAGAGGATTTCGTCGCCGGTGCAGAGGATTTCCACGCGCATTGCGCTGATTATCGGCTAACGTCGCCCCGAAATCGAGAATTCCAATCGAGGGAGACGCTCTTATGACGACGCTTTCACCCGACGTGCGCGAGTCGCTGGCCAAGGTCGGCACCTCGACCCTGACCGGCGTGCTGAACCGCCGCGGGCTTCGCAGCATGACGCTGTTCGAGGTGTGGCCGCTCCGGCCCGAGCAGCCGCGCCTGGTCGGCATCGCCTTCACCATGCGCTTCATCCCCTCGCGCGAGGACATGGACGGACCGCAATCGAAGAATCGCAGCGCGATCCAGCCCAAGGCCATGGAGGAATGCCCGCCCGGCCACGTGCTGATGATCGACAGCCGGGGCGATTCGCGCGCCGCGTCGGCCGGCGACCTCTATGTCGGGCGCCTGAAGGCACGCGGCGCGGCCGGCATCGTCACCGACGGCGGTTTCCGTGACACCGACGGCGTGGCCAAGACCGGGCTGCCCGCCTACCACCGCCGGCCGAGCTCGCCGCCGAGCCCGATCGCGCACCGGCCTGTCGACCTGCAGCTGCCGATCGCCTGCGGCGGCGTCGCGGTCTACCCCGGCGACATCGTGGTCGGCGACCGCGACGCCATCCTGGTAATCCCGCCCGACATCGTCGAGGCGGTCGCCCAGGAAGCGCTCGACACGTACCACTACGAGGAGTTCGCCGAAGCCGAGGTTGCGCGCGGTCGCCCGCTCAAGGGCCTGTTCCCGGTCGCGGGCGAAGAGGCCAAGCGCGACTACGAGGAGTGGAGAAAAAAGCGGGGATAGGGCTGGAAGCCCGCCCCGGCTCGGCTTCAGGGGGAGATGAAGAGGGAGGCCGGGGCGGGCACCGGCGGGAACGTTGCCGGCATCTCACGAACGCGGTCTGCGGCCGGAGCGTTGCCGCCATGAGCGGACCGCGGCGCGATGACGTGTTACTGCGGCGCCTCGGGTGCGCCAAGAACTCTCCGTTACTGGACTGATCCGAACGGTTTGGTACGCCGACGCGGAACGGGCGGCACCGAGACTGGTGCCGCCCGCCCAGATCTTCGCAGGAAGCGGACCCGCAGGTCCGCGCTGGTCACTTCAGGTTGTTGCAGAGGCTGGACGAGGCACGCGCGGAAGACGCCGCGTTCAGGCAGTCGGTCTTGGACTTGTACTTGGTGGGATCGAAGCTGCCGGCGCCCATCGGCTGTTGCGCCTGCTGGCCGGTCATTCCGCTGCTGCCCATGGACCCGGTCGAACCGGTGCTGGGCGTCGTCGTGCCAGTGCTGGGGCCAGTGCTGGGAGTTGTCGTGCTGGGAGTTGTCGTGCTCGGGCTTGTCGTCGTCGAGCCGCCGCTGCCGGTCTGGGCGTGGGCGGTGGCGAAGGCGAGAGATCCGACGGCGAGCGCGACGGCGAGGATGCGAGTCAACATGGCGTTTTCTCCTTTCGGGTGCTCCAGAGGAGGACAGCCCTCCCCGGATTTCTGGACAATCGGGCAAGGGGTGGAACGGTTGCGCACGCCGGATCGAGCGCCGGCAGTTGTGCGCCATAGTGCAGGAGCGCGCTTGTCACGTCGGGCACAGGCGCCGCGTGTGCGGTGCGGTGATGGCCGCGATGACCGCGCCGTTGGCGGACGATCTCCAGGCAAATGACATCGCTCACAGTGGCGCCCGGCTAGCGCAAGCCGAGAAAGGACAAGATTGCAAGCACGACCACGATGAGCCCGACGAGGTAGATGATGGCATTCATGGGCATTCCGATCGGTTCGCCAGTGCAATGCCGCGCAGCCGGTGCGGTTCCAATGCGTCATGGCTGCGGCCGCTCTTTGGCCGACGAAGCGGCAGCGCGCGGCTCGGAACGCAGCGGTGGCCGGGCTGTGGCAAACGCGTCGGCTTATTGACCTCCACAAGCGTCACGGCGCATCGCTGGAGGATCGCTGCCGCTGACGAATCAGTCCGTGTGGCTGGAACCGTGGATCGGCAGGAACTCCGTGCGGCGCACCGACGGCGCGAGCCGGCCCGCGATCCGGCAAGTCATAGCGAGTTAGATCGAAACGACGCTATCGGAAGGACTGCAAGAGCTAGCCCTGGCGCCGCATATTCGGATAGCACCTCCGCCTTGTGTTGGTCGGAAAGGGATATGACTATCCTAATGTGTGACGGTCGTCACAGGAGACAGGCATGAAGCGCGCGCTGATGGTCGCACTCGTCGCCGTCGCGGCTGCGGCGTACGCGCCGGCTTTTGCCGGCGCCCGGATCGGTGGTTCGTCTTCGGCTGCGAACGCGGGTAACCTGCAGACCTACGGCACACCCAACGTTGTCGGCGGTGTCCGCCCCGAAGTGGCACCGCTGAACTGGACCGTGGCACCGCAGGTTGGCCATCCACTTGGCAACTCCGTGTACCTGAACAACGGCATGGTGGTGCCGCGCAGCACCAATTACTTTTTCACTTGGCAGGGAAGGCCGTGCCAGACACTCAACAGCACGACCTTCTGCCGATAAGGCGGCAACTCTCCGATTATCCAATACCCTTGTTGGCGTGGACCGAAACCACGACGTCGTTGAAGTCCCGATCGCTGCGGCTCAGCTGTGTGTCCTCGAAGCCGATGAAGAGGTCCTGCCCGCTCGGCATCATCCCGGACAAGACCTGGTTGGCTCCGTCCGGATTGAGGGCGGCGAAGGAATGGAAGACCTGGGTCGAGGTGAGCTGCCCGCGCGAGGCGCTCTGCAGAACCAGCGGCGTGTCGGAGTTGACGTTGCTTGGAGTCGAGCCGCCCTGCGCGACGAAAGACAGGTCGTCGGGCAGCGCGCCGTACACGTTGAAGCCGTTCTGGACCAGGAAGAAGCCGATGCGCTGGCCCACTCCGGGCGTGCCGAGATTGAGGCTCTGCTGCGCCGATCCGACGGCGAGCGAGTCGCCATAGAGGATATGGACGTCGTGAATCGTGCCGTCAGGACTGACCTGATAATCGCCCAGCTCGTTGGCGAACCACGACACGGCCGAATTGAAGTTCATCGTGAACTGCACGCTGCCGTCGCCCGTCAGGAACGCCTGGTCGGCGATGCCGTTGATGGCGGATGAGGCGACGGCCTGGCGTTCGACCAGGGTCGGCAGGTAGGGCACGAAAGCGAGCGAGGTGTCGGCCGAGCTGCCCGAGCCGCGCTGCGCCACCATGAAGTCGCCGCCGACGAAGTTGCCGTTCAGCGTGGTGTACGTGCCGGCGAACTCGAACACCGCTTGCCCCGCCGACTTGATGGTGAGGCTGTTGCGGCCGACCAGCGCGCCCAGCACGTCGAGCGATCCCTTGGTGGCGAAATTGTAGACGGTGTCGCCGTTCAAGTTGGCGAGGGTGTCGCGCAGCACGTCGTAGCCGGTGCTGAAGATCGCGGTGTTGACGCCGGAGCCGGCGGTGATGACGTCGTTGCCGGTGCCTGCGTAGATCGTGTCGTTCCCCGAGCCGGTCTGGATGTAGTTGTCGATGTCGTTGCCCCAAACGATGTTGTTGCCGTTGCCGGTCATGATGTTGCTGATCTCGGAGCGCTTGTCGCCGTTGTAGAGCAGCGCGTTGTAGACGTTGCCCTGGGCCATGTAGCCCGGTGTGCCGGCGGGCACCTGGTCGTTGAGGCTCGCAAGCTGTGCCGTCGAAAAGTTGAGCCAACGGCCCGGGCGCAGGTCGTCGACCTGGTTGCCGTTGAAGGCGCTGAGGTCGTAGGTGGCGAGCGCCCCCATGGTCCACACGGTGGTGAAGATCGTGTTGGTCGAGCTCGTCCCCGAGAAGGGCGCAGGCTTGCCGTTGATGAACTCCTGGCCGGTGGCCGGGCTCCAGGTGTAGACGGCGGTGGTTCCCCGCTTGCTGAAATTGGCGCCGTAAAGCTCCTGCAGGGCGGCGATGTCGAACATCATGTAGCTCTGCGGCGAAGAGCCGGGGATCGCCGCCGTGGGTTTGCTCGTGTTGGCGCCGAAGTAGCTCGCATAGGTCATGATCGAGAATTCGTTGTCGTTGACCGACGGGGCGAGCGCACCGTTTGGGTCGGCTTCGTGGCCGTGCTTCAGGCCGAGCGCATGGCCAATCTCGTGCATGATGGTGAGAAAGCCGTCCGTGCCGTAATAGGTGGCAGGCGGGTCTGGCACATCGCCGCTGGAGGCCAGAAACACATCGCCGCCTGTCCTGCCGTCACCGGGGAAGTATCCGTATGAGGTCGTTCCGCCGGTCTGCGCGAAGCGCAGCGTAGAGGCGGCAGCTGTGGCGTTGGCGGCCGGGGTGAAGGTCAGCTCCGTGTAGGAAGCGATGAGACCGAGGGAGTCCTGGACCGCTTTCTCCTGGCTGCCGGTCAGGACACCGAAGTCCTTGAGCACGCCCTGATTGGGATACGCAGCTCCATAGTCTGCGACCGAGGTGGCAAACGAGTAGGTCATCACCCGGGCCGACTGAGTCCCGTTGGGTGCCGTAGCCCAGCCCATGCCATCGATCAGCGCGCGGACGTTGGGATTGGCGATGCCGGATACAATGATATTGGTTCCGAACAATCCGCCCTTCGGAATGGAATTAAAATTAGGATTTTCTGGCGGCGTGTCGTCGTCTGCCACTTTCTCTCTCCTGGACTCACTACGTACTGGCTCACACACGCACCGGCCTTTGCCAGCGCTTCCGGCCTTCTAGCACATGGGCGCAAGAAGCGTTTGACTGTGCGTCCCGGGATTCTTGACCATGCGTCCCAACGGCGAGGTCGGGCGCGCGTCGCTCCGCTTGGCGGAGGGCGACCAAGGTCTGGGATCTACAGGAAGCGGCGCAACACCCACGCCGCCAGCGCAAGCTGCGCGAAGTTCAGCAGCATGGAGAAGCCGTGCAGCCGGCCAAAGTGCCGCGCTGCCGCGGCGTCGCCTGAGGCTCGGCCTTCGCGCGCAGAGTCGATCCGCGGCATCAAGACCTGGCGTGCGAACAGCCCGACCAAGACGACGATTGCCATGAGCGCAGCCGATCGCGTGTCGCCCACCGCCAGCAACAGGACGGCGGCCAGCGCCGAGCAGGCGACCACGAACAGGTAATACCAGGGGAAGGCCAGGCGGATGACTCGTCCCGCCTCCTCGGTTGGAAACGAACGGAACACCAGCGGCGCGACGCCGAACGAGAACAGCACCATGCCGCCGAACAAGGTCGCGGTTGCGAGGAGGGCGAGATAGGCGATCATGGGCTCGTCGCAATTGCGCCTGGATGAGGCGATGGGCGCTGTTTCATGATCTCGCCAAGAGATTCGCGTGGCATCGCGGCCGTGGCATTGGTCAACTCACGCTCGTCCTGTTGTCCAGGCCACGCTTGAGCGTGAGGATCACCGGCGTGCGCTCGGCGATCTCGGCCATGCGCTTCTTCTGCTCGGCGTCCACGCCGCCTTCGATGGTGAGCACGCGGCCGATGTGTTGCCGCTCGCCGTCGCGCACGAAGGTCACGTCGGCGTGCACGGCCGCGACCGGCCACTGCTTGCGCTCGGCGTACATGCGCAAGGTGATCGCCGTGCAGGCCGCGAGCGCCGAGGTCGGCAACTCGTACGGCCCGGGCCCGATGTCCTTGCCGCCCAACGCCGGGCTTTCGTCGACGGTGAGGCGGTGACGCCCGGTGGTGATCGCCGTCTCGTAGTTCGTCGTGCCGATGCTGGCGTGAGCGTGGCGCTCCTCGGTCATTTCAGGTCGATAAGCGCGCCGTCGTTCCGTTCGGCCTTCACCTCGCCGATCACGGTACCGTCGATCGCGTCGGCAGCGTGTGCCGGCACGGCGGCGAGCAGGCCGCCGGCGGTCTGCGGGTCGAACAACAGGGACAGCTTGGGATGTCCCTTGCGTTCCGGCACGCCCTCGATCAGATGCCGCGCCCGCAAGTTCTCGGGCTGCAAAGAGCTGGCATAGCCCTGCGCGAACAGGTCGATGGCGCCGTCGAGCGCGGGTAGAGCGTCGAGGTCGAGCTCGACCGATACCGAGCCGCTTGCCCGCACCATTTCCGCCAGATGCCCGGCGAGGCCGAAGCCCGTTACGTCGGTGCAGGCATGCGCTCCGGCCGCGACCAGCGCGTCCGCCGCTGCGGCCGACGGCCGCCGCATCGAGGCGAGCGCGCCTTCGACCCAGGAACCGCGCGCCGCGCCGCGCATGGCGGCGGCGAAGATGACGCCGGTGCCGAGCGGCTTGGTGACAATGAGCTTGTCGCCCTGCTGCAAGCCGCCCTTGCGCAGCGCGCGGCCAGGATCGACCAGGCCGTTGACGGAGAAGCCTAGCGCCAGCTCCGGGCCTTCGCCGGAATGGCCGCCGACCAGGGCGCAACCCGCCTCGTCGAGCACCGTGCGCGCGCCCGACAGCAGCTGGAACAGATCCTCCTCCATCAGGCGCTCGGCGGCCGCCGGCACGACGGCCAGCGCCAGCGCGCTGTGCGGCCGGCCACCCATCGCCCACACGTCGCCCAGCGCATGCACCGCGGCGATCTCGCCGAAGCGGTAGGGATCGTCGAGGAAGGTGCGGAAGAAATCGACCGTCTGCACCAGCGCCTCGTCGGCCGGCAGCGTGATGATGGCGGCGTCGTCGGCCGCTTCGCCGGCGAACAGGCCGAGCCGCTGCAGCACGCGCGAGAGCGCGTCGGCCCCGACCTTGGCG
>JAFAKN010000052.1 GCA_019235415.1 Alphaproteobacteria bacterium | reverse complement strand
CCGACATCGCGCCCGCCGAGGCGCTTCGCGAGGCCCGCGACGCCGAGCCGGCGACCGCGCGCAAGTCGGACCCACAGGAGGGCGATCCCCGGCTGGGCGAGCGGGCGCGCGTGCGGCCGAACGACAACGCGCGCGACTGGGTCGAGGGCGAGGTCTGCTTCATCGACGCCGAAGAGATCGCGCTGGTGCGCGAGGATCCTGCCGTGGGCCGCGTCGCCGTGCATTTCCCGCGCCTGGGCTACGACTGGCGGCGAGTGTGATCTTTTGGACCGCGCGCGTCCCGCGCGCCTCATGATCATGAGCGCGCGGGACGCGCGCGGTCCGAAAGAGGCTACTCCACCGTCACCCTCGACAATTCGGCGACGGCCTTCCAGGTGGCGATGTCGCGCTTGATGAACGCCGCGAAGGCTTCCGGCGAGCTGCCGACTGGTGACATCGCCTGGTTGGCGAGCAACGCCTTGGTCTCGGGATCGCGCACGGCTTTGACGAATTCGCGGTTGAGCGTCTCGATCACATTGGCCGGCGTCTTGGCCGGCACCAGGATGCCGTGCCAGGCGAGGGCCTCGAAATCGGGATAGCCGCTTTCCGCCACGGTCGGCACTTCGGGCGCGATGGGCGAGCGCTCCAGGCTGGTGACGGCCAGCGCGCGCAGCTTGCCCGACTTGACGTGGCCCAAGACGCTGATCGGATCGGCGAACACCATGGTGAGCTGGCCGGCCAGAAGGTCGCCGACGGCGAGCGCGGTGCCGCGATAGGGCACGTGGGTCATCTCGAGGCTGGCGCGCCGGTTGAACAGCTCGGCGACGAGATGGTTGGCCGCGCCGACGCCGGTCGAGCCGTAGTTCAACGTGCCGGGCTTGCTTCGAACCAGCGCCACAAACTCCTGCAGCGAGCCGGCCGCAAGGTCGGAGTTCACGACCAGGATGTAGGGATAGGACGTCGTCATGGTGACCGGCGCCAGATCCTTCAGCGGGTCGTACGGCAGGCTTTTGTAGACGGCGGGATTGATCGAGATCGGGCCGGACTGGCCGAGCAGCAGCGTGTAGCCGTCGGGCTCGGCCCTGGCGACCACCTCGGTGCCTAAAATGGCGCCGGCGCCGCCCTTGTTCTCGACCACGATCGGTTGGCCGAGCATCTCGCTCGCCTTCTTGGCCACAATGCGCGCAACGCCGTCGGCACCTCCGCCGGGTGCGTAGGGCACCACGAGCTTGATCGGCTTGGCTGGATATTCCGCGGCTTTAGCGACGCGACCGACCGCCGGCAGCACGAGCGCCGCCAGGAAGGTGCGGCGTTTCCAAATCGATGCGCGCCTCGATACTGGCGTCATGGCTTTCGTCCGACCACACAGTGCATCGGGTGTGCCATGAAGAGAAGCTCTTGCTCGCGCGCTTTTTCGCGCGCGGCATGCCACGACTCGAGCTCTTCGGCGGTGAGCTGGGCTAAAAGATGGTCCTCGCGATAGCGCCAGATCGGTCCCTGCGGCTGGTCGAGCGTCACCAGCGAAGGGAAACAGACGAGGTCGACCAATCCCGCGGCACGCGCCCGACGATACAGGCTGGCATCGGCGACGCCTTTGGCCGCCACGGACTGAGGCGGTGTCGTCATCTTGCGCTCGACCGGTCCCGCAAGCGCGACGTTCCACCATTGCGGCAGGTCGATCGAGCGGACGATGACGCCGACGCGCCCGCCCGGCTTGGCGACCCGCACCATCTCGGCCAGCGCGCGATCGGCATCGCATTCTTCGAGCACGGTCACGGAGAAGATGCAGTCGAAGGTAGCGTCGTCGAACGGCAGCGTCTCGGCGCTGCCCGGCGCGAAGCGGATCGTGCCCGCCACATCGTCGGCCTCGGCGAGCGCTGCCGCCTCCTGCAGCAGGAAGGGATTGACGTCGATCGCGGTGATCTTGCAGGCGCCCGCCAAGCGGCGGGCGAGCAGCCGGTCGAGCGCGCCCGAGCCGCAGCCGACATCGAGGATCGCCGCGCCGGGCGTCGGTGATAACAAGTCGACGAGCGTGCGGAACATCGCCTGGTAGGTCGGGGCGCGGGCGCGGTCCTCGAGCGCCGCCACGCCGCCGATATGCGGGCCGCCCAGGATGATGGTGGTGAAATGTTGCGTGAGCCTCGGCAGTGCCGGCGTCCATTGCGACGGCGCGAGGAAGAACGGCAGCAGCACCAGCGCGGGGCCACTGCCCTCGATGCGCCAGGTGATGCCGGCGTGCGATCCTCGGCGCGATTCTGCTTTCGGCACGTCGGCCGGGTGCGATCCCAGGAAGTCGACCATTCCTGCGACGATATCGTCGGTGCGGTCGGCCATGACATCGGCCCAGCCCGGCGCCTCGTAGTCTGCGAGCACGATTCGCTTGGCGTCGGGCAGGCGCTTGGCGCCAGCGGCCGTGACGTCTGCGGTAAGACCCGTGCTGCCGCACACCATCAGCAGGCGATCCGCTACCTCGGCGAAGGGCGCGGGGTCGAGCCGCGTCGGCGCGCACAGCACCACCCCGCCCAAACGCGAAGGCGATGCCCGGACGAAATCTGCGAGGTCGCCCGGCATCTGCGTTGCGACATGCGCGACGCCGAGCCCGAGATGATCCCACAGCGCGAGCAGGCGGTCGGCTAGCGCGCTTTCTTGGTAAGCCGGCACGCGAGGCCGCATCATTCCTCTCCCCCGCTAGGGCAGGGCATTCGCAGAGGCCAATTTTCCCCGTCATCCCGAGCGGAGCCGCCCGAAGGGTGGCGTAGTCGAGGGACCTGTCTTGTTGATGCAGCCAACAAGACAGGTCCCTCCGCTTCGCCTCGCTGTGCGAGGCTCCGGTCGGGATGACGGTATTTTGGCGTTATATGCGAATGCCCTGCCCGATAGGGGGAGAGGAGCTCGATGGGCAGACGAAAGCCGGTCACACCTGCGCCGGCTGGGCGGCTTTGATGTTGGAGCGCTTGACGTGGTCGAGGTTGGCGCCTTCGATGCGCACCAGCCGCGTCAGGCCGTCGCGCTTGGGCGAATGGATGACGCCGACATCGTAGAAGTGCGCGTCGCCCGGCCGCATCACGTAGACCCGCTCCGGCTCGACCAGGGTCGGCTCGGCGCCTTGGCCTTTGCGCACGATGCGCCAGTCGGTCATCTCGGTGTCGCCTTCGGCCAGGCCGTAGATCGCCCAGCTCGAGCCGTGATCGTGCGGCGAGCCGTGCGCCGGCTTCTCGTACACGTGGCCGCAGATGCAGAAGCCGAGCTCGGGATCCTCGTACAGCACCTTGCGCGGCTTGCACTGGTCGGCCGTGAGATGCTTGGCAGCGAACGCCTCGTCGCGCAGGACCTTGGCGACCAGCTTGCAGACCTCCTGCTTGCCGCCCGTTCCGGGATCGGCCTTGAGGGCGTTGCGGATGTCGGTGCTCAACTGCTCGAGGGTGTAGGCCATCGGTTCCTCCGTAGGTCGGCTATATTAACGGCCCGTCAGCCGTTGGCCACCTCGAGCAGCACGTCGGCATGGCACGGTCCGTCGATTGGGCACCAGCAGGCGAGGTTCTTGCCGCTGAGCTCGCGACGTGCGGCCTCTCGCAATGCGGCATTCTCCGGCCG
>JAFAKN010000617.1 GCA_019235415.1 Alphaproteobacteria bacterium | reverse complement strand
CATGCCGATCGGCCGTGCGGCGACCTTAGCGTAGGATTCGCACCATCGGCATCGCCGATCACCAAGCGATCTCGCGGGCGTGATTGGCCATGGGCAGATCGACAGGCGATGCTGTCGGCAGCAACGAAGGAGGCGGCCATGTCGCTTCGATCGCTCGCGGCCCTCGGGCTCCTGCTCTTTCTGTGGGGTTGCAATGCGCCGGGCAAGCCCAACGACCCGTCTCTCAACGAAGTCGAGCATCGCCACGACGAGATGATGCGCGGACTGGGCGGCGGTGGTGGAGGCGGAGGCGGCGGCAGCATGTAGCGGCCATGTCGCTTCGATCGCTCGCAGCCCTGGGTCTCGTGCTGTTCCTGTGCGCCTGCAACGTCCCCGGGAAGCCCAGCGCTTCGGTGGTCAATGAGATCGAGCGCCGCCACGACGACATGATGATGCGCGGGCTCGATCCAGGTGACGGCGGCAGCAGCCTGTAGACGCCGCGCCGTCAGGCAGCACGATGCATCTCGCGGAACAGCGAGGGCGCCATGCCGAAACGGCGCTCGAACGCCTGCCCGAGCCGCGCCGACGAGCTCAAGCCCACCTTGCCGGCGATGGTCTTGAGCGGCAGGTCGCGCGTCAGCAGCGTGCGCGCCGCCTCGAGCCTGAGACTTTCGACGAAGTGCGCCGGCGTCTTGCCGGTGGCTTCGGTGAACTTGCGATAGAAGCTGCGTTCGGAAAGGCCAGCGCGTTCGGCGAGCGCCGGAACGTCGAGCGGCTGGTCGAGGTTCTGCTGCATCCATTCGATCAGCGCGGCGAACGGCCCCTCGGCCGCGGTCTGCGCCTGCAGGAGCGGGCTGAACTGCGACTGGTAGCCCGGCCGCCGCGCATACAGCACGAAATGCCGCGCGATCAAGTTGGCCATCGCGGCGCCGAGATCGGCTTCGACCAGGGCGAGCGCCATGTCGATGCCGGTCGTGACGCCGGCCGAGGTCCACACCTTGCCGTCGACGACGTAGAGCGATTCGGCATCGACGGTGAGCGCGGGAAAGCCGCGCGCCAGTCGATCGCAGCTCGCCCAATGGGTGGCCACGCGCTTGCCGTCGAGCAGGCCGGCGGCCGCCAGCACGAACGCGCCGGTGCACACCGAGCCGAAGCGTTTGGTCTCGGGCGTCACCCTGCAAAGCCATCGGCGCAGATCGTTGCGCGCCATGGCGGCCTTCAGGCCCCGAGAGCCACCGGCAACCAGGAGAGTGTCCGGCTTGCCGCCGATGCGGCGCGTCTGCAAGGCAACCCCGCAATTCGACAGGATGGGCCCGCCATCGGGCGACACGATGCGCAGATCGTAGACCTTGCAGCCGCTCGCCTCGTTGGCGGCGCCGAACACGGACGCTGGCCCGCTGACGTCGAGCAGCTGGCAGCCTTCGTAGGCAAGGAGGAACAGGCGATGGGGACGCATTGGCAGAAAATAGCCGATGTTTGACATTCCTGCCAGAGGCTGCGTGCGCTATCTTGGCGTCCACCACGAGGAGACCTCCATGGCTGAGACCGTCCAGATCGGCATCCTGCTCTATCCCAACCTCACCCAGCTCGACGCCACCGGGCCGGCGCAGGTGCTGGCGCGCGTGCCCGGCGCCAAGATGCACATGATCTGGAAGACGCGCGATCCGGTGCCGACCGATGCCGGCTTCTCGATCGTGCCGACCACCAGCTTCGCCGACTGCCCCCAGCTCGACGTGCTCTGCGTGCCGGGCGGCGGCGGCCAGGTCGAGGTGATGACCGACGCCGAGACGCTCGACTTTTTGCGCAAGCAGGCGGCAGGCGCGCGCTACGTCACCTCGGTATGCACCGGCTCGCTGATCCTGGGCGCGGCGGGATTGCTGAAGGGCTATCGCTCGGCCTGCCACTGGGCGTGGCGCGACATGCTGAAGGACTTCGGCGCCATCCCGGTCGCCGAGCGCGTCGTGCGCGACCGCAACCGCATCTCCGGCGGCGGCGTGACGGCCGGCATCGACTTCGGCCTCACCGTTGCCGCCGAGCTGGCCGGCGAGGAGGTCGCGAAGTCGATCCAGCTGGTGCTGGAGTACGACCCGCAGCCGCCGTTCGATTCGGGCAGCCCGGAAAAAGCCGGCGACGAGCGCGTCAAGCGCCTGCGCGAGCGCCTCGCCCCGCTGCTGCAGTCACGCAGCCGAGCCAACAAGGAAGCCGCTGCGCGAATGCACTGAGTCTCCTCCCCAATGAGAATTGGGGAGGTGTCGCCGTCACTCGGCGACGGAGAAGTCAAGCGTCATGACCCCTCCGTCCGCTGCGCGGACACCTCCCCACGCTTGCGCGCAGGGAGGAGAAAGCGGCGACTAAGCCGCGCCGGTCGTGGCGCTTTCGATGGTGATCGCCTTGCCGGCGGCGGTGTCGTACTTCAGCCGCTCGACATATTCGAGGTCGCAGCCGGTGACGCGCACGAAGCGGCTACCCTCGGGATAGTCGATGGCGTGGATGGCGCCGACGTCGTAGGTGCCGGCATGGCCCGGCTCCAGCCGGTAGCTCCTGACCTTCTCGAGCTTCGCCTCTTCCGCGCCGTCGCCGCCGTCGACGCGGCGGTACTCGCTCATGTCGGTGTGCTTGATCGCCTGGCCATAGACCGCCCACGAGCTGCCGTGGTCGTGCGGCGGGCTTTTGTGCGGCTTGGGATTGCAGTGCGCCAGCACGACGAAACCCTGCTCCTCGTCCTCGTAGAGCTTGCGCGTGCCGATCGGCGCCTCGGGCCCGACCGCTTCGTCGACGAACGCCGGATTGGCCAAAAGCTTCTCGAGCAGGATGCGCACCTGCTCGCGGCCCGCCGGGCCGTCGTGCTCGCCGAGCGCCGACTTGGCGTCCTTGATGAAGCTGTCGAGGGTGTAGGTCA
>JAFAKN010000469.1 GCA_019235415.1 Alphaproteobacteria bacterium | reverse complement strand
ATCGGCCGCGAGCTTCTTCTGCTCCTCCGAGCCGTAGGCCATGACCGCGCTGATCGCGCCCATGTTGGTCTCGACGGCGATGCGGCCGGTGACGGCGCAGGCCGCCGACAGGGCCTCGATCACGACGACGGCGTCGAGCCAGCTTTTGCCCTGGCCGCCATAGCGCTCGGGGATGGTCATGCCGACGAGCATGGCGTCCTTCAGGAGCTCGACATTGTCCCAAGGGTATCGCTCGCTGCGGTCGACCTCGGCGGCGCGTTCGGCGACGGGGCCGGCGGCCAGCTCGCGGGCGCGCGCCTGCAGCTTCTGTTGGTCCGGCGACAAGGCGGAGACGCTCATGGAGTCCGTTCCTGTTCATTGGGATCGACACTGAAGACCGCGACCATATCGCTACGACCGCGCACGGCAACCTCGCCAAGCGCCTGGAAGGCGAAGCGCTGGCCGCAGGCTTCGCGGGTGCTCTGGGAGACCAGGATGCGGCTGCCGAACTTCTTGTTCAGTTCCTCCAGCCGCGACGCCAGGTTCACCGTGTCGCCGAGAAGGGTGAAGCTCAGCCGCTGGCCGGCGCCGACCGAGCCGCCGATCACCGGCCCGGTGCTGATGCCGATCCGGGTGTGCAGTGCCACGCCCTCGTCGCCGAATACGCGCGCACCGACCGCGCGTTGGATGGCGATGGCGGCGCGGACGGCGGCGGCGGCGTGGTCGGCGCAGGCAAGCGGCATGTTGAACGAAGCGAACAGGCCATCGCCGATGAAAGTGTTGACCACGCCGCCATGGGCGCGGATCGGCTCCAGCACGGTCTCGAGGTATTCGTTCAGCGCCTTCACCAAGGCATGCGGCGGGAGGTGCTCGGCGATCGTCGTGAAGCCCGCAATGTCGGTGAACAGGATCGTCGCCTCGGCCGTCTCGCCCGCCAGGACCTCGTCGCCCTGGCGGCGCAGGATGGTGGCGGCGACGCTCTCGTCGACGTAGCGGCCGAAGGTCTCGCGGATCCGCTCGCGCTCGCGCAGGCCCTCGACCATGCGGTTGAACTGTCCGGTCAGCTCGCCGACCTCGTCGTTGGAGATGACGGGGATCTGCACGCTCAAGTCACCGCCCGCGACCTCGCTCATGCCGCTCGACAGGATCCGGACCGGCCGCAGCAGCGAGCGGCCGATGAAGTAGCCGGTGATCAGCACGCCGATGAGCGCGAGGCTGACGTCGGTGGTGATCTCGAGCTTCAGCCGCTCGGCGTCGTCGGCGTAGGAGAACAGGTCGACGATGGTGGCCGCGAGCGGCGCGATCGAGATCACCACCAGCGCCACGATCAGCTTCAGGCGATAGCTGCCGAAGAACAATTCGAGGTTGCGGCCGTAGTGGCGGAAAATGAAGGCGCACAGCCGGGAGAGATAGTCGCTGACGACGAAGTACGTGTAGGTGAAATAGAAGACCGGCAGGATGATGCAGAGCGAGATGAAGTCGGCGACCGTCGGGCGAAAAAACGCGGGCCCGCCCAGGATGAAGCCGAGACTCAGGCGGAAGATCGTCACGCCGAGGGCGGCCGGCGCCACGACTTGCGCCGTGCGTAGCGGCAATTGGGTGATGGGGCGCTGCGCCTCCTCGAAGCTCGCCGCCCCCGCGAGGAAGCGCTGGATCGGCGCGAACAACCGGCGCGCCACGAGGTAGACGGCGCCGCCCTGAAGCAGCAGCCCGACCGTGACCGTGACGGGCGCCATGGTCCAGACGCCCGTCAGGGCGAGGAATATGAGGTGCCAAGCTTGATCGATGAGCACGCTCGAGGTCGCGGCCGCGAGATAAAGCCGCCGCATGGCGGCGATCTCGGCCGCCGATGCGCTCACGGCGGGTCGACGCTGTAGACCACAATGTTGCCGGCGTGGCCGCGTACGTCGGTCTCGCCGAGCGGCCGGCAGGTCGCGAAGGCGCCGGCGGCGCGCACCGTGCTTTCGGTGGCCAGGATCGTGGTGCCGAACTCCTTGTTGAGCTGCTCGACTCGCGAGGCGATGTTCACCGCATCGCCGAGCAAGGTGTAGTTCAACCGGTTCTCGGTGCCGATCGTGACGCCGATCACCGGACCGGTGTTGATGCCAATTCGCGTGCGCAGGCCGATCTTGCCGACGGCGGCCGACTGGGCCAGCGTGCCCTGGATGTCGAGCGCTGCGCGCAGCGCCGCCGCCGCATGGTCGGGCAGCGGCAGGGGCAGGTTGAAGGAAGCGAACAGGCCATCGCCGATGAAGCTGTTGACCACGCCGCCGTGGCGCTGGATCGCCGGCACCACGGCGGCGAGATAGGCGTTCAGGACGCGCGCCACCTCGGTCGGCGGCAGGCGCTCCGACCAGCCGGTGAAGCCTTCTATGTCGGTGAACATCAAGGTCGCCTCGTCGGTGCGGTCGGCGACGCGGCCCGTGCGGTTGCCCAGAATCGCGGTGGCGACGCTCGGGCTCACATACTTGCCGAAGGTGTCGCGCAGATATTCGCGCTCGCTTAAGCCCTCGACCATCTTGTTGAAGCGGCTGACCGCGTGGCCCATCTCGTCGTCCGAGGTCACGGGCAGGCGGACGCTGTAGTCGTCCTTCGCGACCAGGTGCATGCCGTGGTCCAGGCGCACGATTGGCCGCGTCAGCGCGCGGCTGATCCAGAAATAGATGAACACCGTTCCCGAAACCGAGGCGACGATGTCTATGGTCGCTTCCTTGATCAGGCGCGCGCCCTCGTAGCTCAGGATGTCCGCCGCCAGCTGGATCATGGCCGCAAAAGCCGCAAAGAGCAGGGCGTAGGCGATCTTGCGGCTGAATTTCCCGTGGAAGACGCCGAGGTTGACGCCACGCGCCGCGAACAGGTGCTCGCACAGACCGTCGAGATAGGCGCTGACCATGAAGAAGGTCAGCAGCACGGTGAAGCCCGTGCCGACGAGGAAGGACGCGACCGAGTCGATCCACGCCGTGTCTTGAAGGAGGCCACCGAAGCCGAATTCGAAACGTCGGGCGAAGTAGCGCAAGGCCAACATCGGGCCGTAGCACACGGCCATCACGGCGCACGATCGGCGCGGCAGGCTGGATATCGAGTGCTCGATATCGGCGAAATCGACCTCGCCCGCCAAGAATCGTTTAACGGGGCGAATCAGGTAATAGGCGCCGGTGCCGACTCCGACCAGCAGGAAGGCCGCCGAGATCCCCAACGGCATCGGCAGGAAATACGGCGCACGGTTGATGCCGGCATAGACAAGCAAGGTGATCAGGTCGATCACGAACGGCACCGCCATTGCGAGATAATAGTCGCGGATGACGGACGCGCCGATCGCGGAAGACGACGCCGCGGAGGATGACGCCTCGGTCGTTGCGGTCATGGCGCCGGTATAGAGCCAAAGGGCTTGCTACGAAATAGTCGCCGCATAAGTGCTGTAATCTCGAGCGCAGCGCCTGCCCTGAACGAAGCCGAAGGGAGGGACCTTTGAGGCCGCAATAAGGATCCCTCGCTACGCTCGGGATGACAGAAGGGTCAGCTGCTCGCTTCGCGGGCCGTGATTCGATACTTGAACTTGTCCGGGTCGAGGGAATCGAGGAAGCCGTCGCGGTTCTCCGCCTGGGGATACATCAGGAAGGGGATGGCGGCTTCCTTCGAGCTGGGCAGCTTGAGGTCGTGGGCATCGTTGAAGGCCACCCAGTTGCCTTCCCAGGCGCCGAACAACGCCTTGCGCGCCGCCATCACCTTGGCGTCGGCCATGGCGAGATTGCCGGGCGGCTCCTCGAGCACGACCTTGCGCACGTCGGCCGGATCGACCGGCGTCCAGCCGCTGCCCGTGAGCCAGACCTCGGCGCGGCAGTGCTGCGCCTTGGTGACGTTCTCCGAGCCCGCGCCCAGCGCCTTGAAGCCGAACTGCGAGGGCGCCACCCGGATGCCGTAGACGTCGCGCGCCGGCACGCCGACCGATCGGGCGAGGCCGACATAGAGCGCGTTGAGGTCGGCGCACTTGCCGTTGAGGTTGCCGGATTTGATCATGCTGGTGATGTCGCCTAGGCCGCAGCCCAGCGTCTTGGCATTGCGGAAGGTGTTGTCGACCACCCATTCGTAGATCGCGCGCGCCTTGGCGAGGTCGTCCTTGTGGCCGGTGACGATCTCCTCGGCCGTTTCCTGCACGATGCCGTCGGTGGCGAGCAGATCGGTCGCCGCGAGGTTCAGCTTGCGCTCGGCGTCGCCCAGCGGCGGCGCATTGCCCTTGCCGGGCGCGAGGGAACGATCCTGCGTCTGCACCTCGGTGGTCACCTCGATGAACGGCGACTGTTGGTCGGCGGGCCATTCGACGCGCAGCATCTCGGCGCCATAGCGCGGATCGCGGTCGCGCTCGGCGAGCTTGGCGTTGCCCGACCAGCTCACGTTGCCCGGCTTCTGCCAGTCCGAACCTGCAAACGTCGGCAGCGGGATCCATACCCGGGTCGCGCCGGCCTGCGGCTCGATGCGTGTGGTCAGCGCGAAGGTGCGCCAGCCCTTCGGCGCCGGCGCATACACGACTTCGGCAAATGCCGCAGCGGGCGCCAGGGCGAGGGCCGCGGCCCCGACGCCAGACTGGAGAAGGTCACGACGCTTCATGTTCACGTTCTCCTACGTGCGCCAAGAATTGCAGGCCACCGGCGCGACCGTCAACGCTCGCAGGACCGCTCAAAGGCCGAGATAGGCTTCGCGCACGCGATCGTTGCCTAAAAGCGCGGCGCTGCTGCCGCTGAGCTCGATACGGCCGTTCTCCAGCACGTAGCCGCGATGGGCGATTTTCAGGGAGGCCATGACGTTCTGCTCGACCAGCAGTACCGTCATGCCTTCCTCGTTAAGGCGCCGCACGATGCGAAACACCTCCTGCACGATCGCCGGCGCCAGGCCGAGCGAGGGTTCGTCGAACATGACGAGCTTGGGCTGCCCCATCAGGCAGCGGCCGATCGCCAGCATCTGCTGCTCGCCGCCGGACAAGGTGCCCGCCGCCTGCTGGCGGCGTTCGAAGAGTCGCGGGAACAGCGCGAACACACGTTGCAGGTTCTGCTTCTGCTGCGCGCGCGCACGGCGCGGCGTGGCGCCCATCTCGAGGTTTTCCAGCACCGACAGGTTGGGGAACACCTGGCGTCCTTCGGCGACATGGCCGATGCCCGCCTCGCACACGCGGTACGACGGCCAGCCGGCGATGTCGCGGCCGTCGAAGCGAACGCGGCCCGCCGCCGGCTTCTCGATGCCGTGGATGGTGCGGATCAGCGAGCTCTTGCCCGCGCCGTTGGCGCCGACGATCGCCACAACCTCGCTGGCCGCCGCCTCGATCGAGACGCCGCTCAGCGCTTGGGCGTCGCCATAGAAGAGGTCGACCGCTTCGACTTGAAGCAGTGGCGCCGTCATGCCGCCTCCGGGTCGCCGAGATATACGTCGAGCACGGCGGGATGGCGGGCGATTTCCTGGGGCGTTCCGTGGGCGATCTTTTCGCCGTAGCTCACGACCACGACGTCGGCGGCGAGCGCCATGACGGCGCGCATGACGTGCTCGATCAGCAGGATCGTAAGGCCGCTCTGCCGGTTGAGCTCGCGCAGGAAGGCGACCATGACGTCAATCTCGGTCGGGCGCAGGCCCGCCATCACCTCGTCGAGCAGCAGGAGCTTAGGCTCGGTAGCGAGCGCGCGCGCCACCTCCAGGCGCTTGCGGTCGGGCAGCGTGAGGTTTTTAGCCAGCTGATGGCGGCGACCGAAGAGGCCGAGGCGCTCGAGGATCGCAGCGGCGCTGGCGCGTGCATCGGCTGGGTCGCGACGGCGGTGCAGAGCGCCGATGGTGACGTTCTCCAGCACGCTCAAACCCATGAACGGCTTCACCAGCTGGAAGGTGCGGCCGACGCCCGCGTCGCAGGCCTTGTCCGGCCGCAGCCCGGAGATGACGCGGCCGTCCAGTGTCACGGTACCGACGTCGGGGGTGAGCACGCCCGCGATCATGTTGAATATCGTGGTCTTGCCGGCGCCGTTCGGGCCGATCAAGGCATGGATGGCGCCGGCCGGCACGCTGAAGCTCACGTCGTGCACGGCGCGCAGGCCGCGGAAGCTCTTGCCGATGCCGTCGAGGTCGAGGCGGGCGCCGGTCATGGGTTGCCTATCATGGCGTGCGCTCTCCGAGACCCAGGCGCGCCGACAGCCAAGGCCAGACGCCGGCCGGCCGGAACATGACGATCACCAGCAGCGCCAGCCCGTAAAAGATCTGCTTGATGCCGGGGATGCCGAGCGCATCGCCCGCGTCGGTGAAGGCCTCTCCCAGCCCGGTGAGGACGACGGCGCCGACGAAGGGACCGAACAAGGTGCCCAGCCCGCCGATGATCGGCGCCAGCGTGATCTCGATCGACCGGCTCATCGCGAAGGCCGTCTCGGGGAAGAGGTTGTTGTAGTAGAAGGCGTTCCAGACACCGGCCAGCGCCGTCAGGGCGGCCGAAATCACCATCGCAAGCATCTTGCAGCGCAGGACCGGCACGCCGACCGCCTGCGCGGCCTCGGCGTCCTCGCGGATGGCGAGCCAATAGCGGCCCAGCCGGCTCTCGAGCAGGGCGCGGCACAGCACCAGGGCGCCGGCGGCCAGGGCCAGGATCACGTAGTAGAACATCACCGGCCCGCCGCGCAGGTCTAAAAGGTTGCTGGCGGCGTCGACCTTGAGGAACAGGCCGCCCGAGCCGCCGGCCCACGACCAGTGCTCGAAGCCGATGCGCGTGAACTCGCTGAAGGCAATGGTGAGCAGCGCGAAGTAGACGCCGGCCAGCGAAAAGCGGAAGCCGAGGTAGCCGACGATCGCGCCGGCCAGCGCCGCCGCCGCGACGGCGGCGAACAGGCCGGCCCATGGGCCGATTCCGTAGTGGAAGAACAGGCCGGCCGCGATGTAGCCACCCAAACCTGCGTAGAGCGCATGGCCGAGCGACAATTGGCCGGCGAAGCCCATCACGATGTTCCACGCTTGCCCGACATAGGCGAAGTAGAGGATCAGGATGAGGACCGACAGCCAGTACTTGCCGAGGAAGGCCGGCGCCAGCAGCAACAGCAGCAGCAGGGCCGCGAGGCTCCACAGCGTACGCGGCGTGCAGTTCCCGGTGAGACGCCGCAGCGCGTTCAACGGCTGGCCTTGCCCAAAAGGCCTTGCGGGCGCAGCAGCAGGACCAGGATCAGCAGGCCGAAGCTGAACATGCTTTTGAGCGAGGGCTGCAGCAGCAGGCCGGCCACCGCCTCGCTGACGCCGATCAGCAGGCCGCCTGCCAGCGCACCGGTCATGCTGCCGAGCCCGCCGACGATCACGATCACGAAGGCGAGCAGCGTGTACTCGCCGGCGAGGAAGGGCGTGACCGGGATGATGGTGATCATGAGCGCGCCGGCCGCGCCGACGCAGGCCGCCCCGACGCCGAAGGTGATGGCGTAGAGCCGCGGCACGTCGAGGCCGACCACCAGGGCGCCCATGTGGTTGTCGGCGGCGGCGCGGATCGACTTGCCGGTGCGCGTGCGGGCGAAGAAGAGCCACAGCAGCAGCGCGATGGCGATGGCGGCCAGGGCGGCGTGCAGGCGCACGGCGTCCAACACCAGCGGGCCGACCTCGTAGGAATCGAACTGCGAGTCGAGCTGCACGCCGCGCGAATCGGGGCCCGCAATGGCCAGCGCGCCGTTGACCAGCAGGATGGCGACGGCGAGCAGCAGCAGGAACTGCTGGTGCTCGGGGCGGCCGATGAACGGCGAGATCAGGGTGCGTTGCAGCGCATAGCCGGCAGCAAAGAAGAGGGCGGCGATCGCCGGCAGGCTTACGAGCGGCGAGATCTCGAGATACTCGAAACCCAGCCAGGCGAGATACATGCCGATCACCATCATCTCGCCGTGCGCGAAGTTGACCACACGCATCACGCCGAAAATCACCGACAGGCCGAGTGCCATCAGGCCGTACACCATGCCTGTCAGCAGGCCCTTGGTGACGGCCTGGGCAAGCGAGAGGAGGAAGTCGGCGGTCAAATCTGCCTCCCCCGTCTTACGGGGGAGGTGCGCCGTCCGACGGGGCGGAGGGGGAGGGCAGCACGACAGATTTCGAAGATTGCAGATCTGAAACGGGCCAGCATATGTCGTTGGCTTTCCCCCTCCGGCCCTGCGGGCCACCTCCCCCGTATGACGGGGGAGGAACAAATGCTCATGTGCGGCGCTTGTCGGTCCAGCCGGGCATCGGGAACACCAGCGGGGCGGCGCCCGAATCGAGCGGCAGCACCACCGTCGGCTTGCGCTTGAGGTTCTCGACGGCGGCCGACTTGATGTTGACGTTCTGGCCCTTGGCGTCGAACTCGATCGGCCCGCCGACCATCACGTGCTGCTCGATCCTCTCCAGGCGCAGCGCCTCCATCAGCGCCGCGGGCTTGGTCGACTTGGCGGCGAGCCAGGCCATGGCGGCGATCAGCATCGCCTCGAAGGTGAAGCCGCCGTTGATGTCGAGCTGGTCGCCGGGGAACTTGGCGGCGTGGCGCTTCTCCAGCGCCTTCGTCATCGCCGTGCGCGGGTCGAGCCACGGCACGTTGGAAATCAGGAAGTCGCTGTACTTGCCCATGGTCTTGAGGAAGTCCTGCTCGTAGAGCCCGGGCGCGCCGGGGTTCATCACGCCCATCGGCTCCCAGCGCTGCTTGACCATCTCCTGGATTAAAAGCTTGCCGTCGTTGAGGCGGCACACCGGCAGGAGCAGCTCGGCCTTGGTCGCCTTGGCCTTGCCGACCTCGACCGACAGATCCTTGGCGGCGGCGTCGTAGGTGATCGTCTCGACGATCTCGTAGGGCATCTCGAGTGTGGGGAACAGCGCCTTGATGCCGTTGACCATGGCTGTCCCGAACGTATCGTTGACGCTCATCAGGACGGCCGTTTTGGGCGTCTTGCCGGAGACTTTGAAGACCTCCTTGTGCAGCGCCAGCGCGCCGGTGATCAGCATCGGCGCGGTCGGGAAGTTGCGGACCACGAACCGATAGCCCTGCTCGGTGATCTGCGGCGCCGCCGCGATGTTGACGATCAGGGGGATGCCGTGCTGCTCGGCGACCTGGGCGATGGCGATGGTCTGGCCCGAATCGAAGGCGCCGACCAGCACGTGTGCGCCCGCATCGATCGCCTTCTCGGCCTGGGTGCGCGCGACGTCGGGCTTGGTTTCCGTGTCGTAGTTGGCGATGTCGAGCTTCACCGCCATCTTCATGTCGGCGAACACGTCGTTGGCGACGTCGGCGCCGCGGCGGCAGGCCTGGCCGATCTGCGCCTGCAGGCCCGACGTCGGCAGCAACAGCGCGACCCTGAGGTCGCCGCCGCCTTGCGCGAAAGCGTACCGCAGCGGCATGGGCGCAGCCAAAAGCCCGCTGGCGCCGGCGAGCGCAAGCGCGCCCAGCCGACGCCGGCTGATACGGTCGTGGTGTGCCACCAGCATCTCCCTGGCTCTCTGCCTTTCCGGCCGGACTATAGAGAGCGCGCTCCGGCCGTGCTAGGTCGCCGCCATGGCCCTGTCCCTCGACCAGCTGAACGGCCTTGCGGTTGCGGACTTCGTCGACGCCGTCGGAGACTGCTTCGAGTTCGCGCCGTGGGTGGCGGAAGCGGCGGCAGCCAAGCGTCGTTTCGCGACGGTGACGGCGCTGCACGCGGTCATGATCGCAGCCTTGCGCGCGGCGTCGCGCGAGCAGCAACTCGCCTTCCTGCGCGGCCATCCCGATCTTGCCGGCAAGGCCGCGCGTGCGGGTGACGTCACCGCCGAGTCGAAGTCGGAGCAGGCCAGCGCCGGTCTCGATAGCCTGAGCGAGGCCGAGTTCGCGCGCTTCCATCGCCTCAACGACGCGTACCAGGCAAAGTTCGGCTTTCCCTTCATGATCTGCGTGCGACGGCACACCCGGGACTCGATCCTGGCGCAGTTCGAACGGCGACTGCTGAACGATGCGGCAAGCGAATTCGCGGCCGCCCTGCAGGAGGTGTTTTACATCACGCGCCTGCGCGTGGCGGCCAAGGTGACCGGCGAGGGCATGCCGAAGGTCGACGGCCGCCTCAGCACGCATGTTCT
>JAFAKN010000179.1 GCA_019235415.1 Alphaproteobacteria bacterium | reverse complement strand
CGGGCGGCTCAATCCGGAAGGCGTCGAGATGGCGCTGGCCAACATCGATCGCTTCACGACGCTTGCGTACAACATGAAGGTGAAGTCGCTTGATCTGCTGGCGACTGCGGCGGTCCGTGACGCGTCCGACGGCCCTGAGTTCATGCGCGAGCTGTCGCGCCGACCGGGGATTCGCCCGCATATCGTGAGCGGCCAGGACGAGGCCCGGTATTCCGGATATGGCGTCATCTGCGGCATGCCGGAGGCTTCCGGCGTCATGGGCGATCTCGGCGGCGGCAGCTTGGAGCTGGTCGCCCTGGCTAATGGCAAGCTCAGCGCCTCGACTACATTGCCGGTGGGCCCGCTGCGGTTGATGTCGTCCGGCAAGAGCGATCCCCGCAGGGCAGTCGTCGAGGCGATCGACGGTGTGCGCTGGCTGCGCAACGAGACGGCCAAGACGTTTTACGCCGTCGGCGGCGCATGGCGGTCGTTCGCGCGCTTGCACATGGAGCAGGCGGGCTACCCACTGCACATCATCCATCATTACGAAATTCCTACGGAAGACGCGCGCGCGGTGGCCCGGCTGATCGCCGTGCAAAGCCCGAAGTCACTCGAAAAGATGCCCGGGGTGTCACGTCGACGCATCGATACCTTGCCGCTCGCGTGCCTCGCTCTCGATCGCCTGCTTGCCGCCCTTCGCCCTCACAGCGTCGTGTTCTCTGCCTTCGGCCTGCGTGAGGGCTTCTACTATTCGCGGCTGAATGAATCCGAACGGGTACGACATCCGTTGATCGCGTTTGCCGAGGAGCAAGGGGCCGACTGGCGCCGCTTCGACCTCGCTCCGTTGGAGATCTTCGATTGGCTGACGCCAGTGTTCATCGACGAAGACGAGACCGATCGGGTGCTGCGGATTGCCGCTTGCCATCTCAGCGACATCTCGTGGAATGACCATCCCGACTACCGCGCCGATCAGGCGTACATCCGTGTCCTGCATCTTCCGGCGCCGGGAATGAGCCATCGCGATCGCGCTGTGCTCGCGATGTCCCTTGCCTATCGCTACAAGAGCGACCCCAAGGCCGCGATGCTCGACACCGCGATCCGGCTTGCAGATGGCAAGGGCCGGATTTTTGCGCGCCGGCTCGGCGCCTGCCTGCGACTGGCCTACAACCTCTCGGGTGGCGCGCCGGGACTCTTGCCCCAGATCAGGCTGATGCGGACCGATCGCGAGCTATGCTTGGTGGTACCGGCAGGGGCGAAGGGTAGCTTGGGCGACGTTACGGCGCGCCGCTTGGAAAGCGCCGCCCAGACATTCGAGCTCAGGCCGGCGATCCTTACGGGCCAGTAGGACCGCGGGCCACTGGCTCGCTCCTGTCATCCCGAACGAAGCGAGGGATCCTTGCGACAACAGGAAGCATTCCTCAGCCTACGGCCTCGGGATGACATGGTGCGCGGCAGGCCCTGGGGTCCTCGCAAGATCACGCCGCCGGAAAGATCGGGATGAGCTTGGCGTGCTCGCCTGACAGCGAAAGCGCCAGCCGGCCCTCGATTAGGTTGACCGCGTCGATTCCGAACACCTCGTTCCGCCAGCCGCGCAAGGCCGGAACGTCGCGCTTGCCGGCGGCCAATCGGTCGATCTCGTCGGCGCTGGCGATCAGGCGGCCGGCAACCCCCGCTTCCTCGGCCTTGAGCCGCAGCAGGGTGCGCAGCAGATCCACGACGGCTGCTGGCGCGCGCAGCTGCTCGGGTGACCTGTCCCGGGTCGGCAGCTGCGAATCGGGCAGTGCCCGAGCCCGTTCGATGGCCTCCAGGATTTCGCGGCCCTGCCAGCCCTCGGCAAAGCCACGACCCAAGCCGCGGGTGCGCGCAAGCTCCTCGGCGGTCTTGGGCGCGTGGCTGGCTATTTCCAGGAGCTGCTCGTCGCGCAATAGCCGCTGGCGAGGGATATCGATCCGCTGGGCGGTGCGTTCGCGCCAGGCGGCCACCTCGCGCAGGATCGCCAGCAGCCGCGGCGAGGCGCCGCGCGGTTTCAGGCGACGCCAGGCCTGCTCAGGGTCCGCGCGATAGGTTGCGGGATCGCTGAGGACCGCCATTTCCTCGGCGATCCAGGGAAACCGGCCTGTCTTGTCGAGCTGCCGCTTGAGGTTTTCATAGACCACTCGCAGATGGGTGACGTCGGACAGCGCATAGGCAATCTGGCGCTCGCTGAGCGGCCTGCGGCTCCAGTCTGTGAAACGGCTCGATTTGTCTATCTTGGCTTTGGCCAGTTTGGTCGCAAGTGATTCGTAAGACGCAGCCTCGCCGTGCCCGCATACCATGGCGGCGACCTGAGTATCGAACAGCGGCTGCGGCACCTTATTGATGCGCAAATAGAAGATTTCCAGGTCTTGCCGGGCAGCGTGGAAGACCTTCAAGACCTTGCGGTTGCCCATGAGCTCGTCGAGCGCGGCGAGGTCGATGCCGTCGGCGAGAGCGTCGATTGCCGCGGCATCGTCTGGGCCCGCCACCTGGGCGAGGCACAGCTTGGGCCAATAAGTGCGCTCCCGCATGAACTCGGTGTCGACGGCGATGAATTCGGTCGAGGCCAGGGTTTTGCAAAACGCCGCGAGTTCGTCGGTCGTGGTGATGAGCTTCATTGAAGGGTGATTCTATAGCGGTCGCGGCGTGCAGGAGCAAAGCCGGGTCCCTAGGGGACCCCGATGGCTTGACTTGGCCGCTCGATCCGTGCCTTTTGCCGGCCCGTAAAAGTCAGCCGGCGCGGCCCTGGCCGCCATCGCCCGGCCAACGCCCGGAAATCAGTAATGTCTTCAGTTTACCGAACCCACACCTGCGTCGAATTGCGGCCCAGGCACGTAGGTGAGCAGGCCCGGCTGTCGGGCTGGGTGCAGCGCAAGCGCGACCACGGTAACCTCCTGTTCATCGACCTGCGCGATCACTACGGCGTCACCCAGGTCGTAGTCGACGTCTCGAGCCCGGTGTTCAAGACGGCCGAAGCGGTGCGCACCGAAAGCGTCATCACGGTGAGCGGTAAGGTCGTCGCGCGCGACAACGCCACCATCAACCCCAAGCTCGCGACCGGCGAGATCGAGGTCGACGCCACCGAGATGGTCGTGCAGTCGATGGCCGACCCGTTGCCCATTCCAGTCTACGTCGAGCACGACACGACGCCGGAGGAGCTGCGACTGAAGTACCGCTTCTTGGATCTGCGCAAAGACAAGCTGCACAAGAACATCATGCTGCGCAGCCAGGTCATCGCGTCGTTGCGCCGGCGCATGATCGAGCAGGGCTTCACCGAGTTCCAGACACCGATCTTGACGGCGGATAGTCCGGAGGGCGCGAGGTCCTACGTCGTGCCGAGCCGCTTGCACCCGGGCAAGTTCTACGCGCTGCCGCAGGCGCCGCAGATGTTCAAGCAGCTTCTCATGGTGTCGGGCTTCGATCGCTACTTCCAGATCGCGCCGTGCTTTCGCGACGAGGATGCGCGGGCCGACCGCGCACCGGGCGAATTCTATCAGCTCGATTTCGAGATGAGCTTCGTCACCCAGGAGGACGTGTTCGCGGCCATCGAGCCCGTACTGGGCGGGGTGTTCGAAGAGTTCGCCGGCTTCGCCCGCGACAAGCCTCGCCGCGTTACCTCTTTGCCGTTCCCGCGCATCCCCTATGCCGAGGCGCTCCTCACCTATGGCACGGACAAGCCCGACCTGCGCAACCCGCTCCGGATCGTCGATGTCAGCGAGGTGTTCGCCGGCTCGGACTTCAAGGTCTTCGCTGGCATCGTCGCGGGAGGCGGCGTGGTGCGGGCGATCCGCGCCCCGAAAGCCTCGGGTCAGCCTAGAAGCTTCTTCGACAAGCTCAATTCCTGGGCCCAGGGCGAGGGCAAGCCCGGTCTCGGCTACATTGTGCTCGAGGCCGGCGCCGGACGGGGACCGATCGCGAAGTTCGTCGCCGATGAGCGGCTGACGAGACTGAAGCAGCTCACCGGGGCCCAAGACGGCGATGCCGTGTTCTTCGTTGCCGACAAACCGGAAGCGGCCTGGAAGTTCGCGGGGCAGGCGCGCACCAAGCTCGGTCAGGAGATGGGCCTGATCGCCGAGGACGCTTTCGAGTTCTGCTGGATCGTCGACTTCCCGATGTTCGAGTACGACGAGACGGCCAAGAAGATCGACTTCAGCCACAACCCCTTTTCCATGCCACAGGGAGGGCTGGAAGCGCTCGAGACTCAGGATCCGCTCACGATCAAGGCTTGGCAGTACGACATCGTCTGCAACGGCATCGAGCTGTGCTCGGGCGCAATCCGAAACCATCGCCCTGACATCATGTACAAGGCCTTCGGCATCGCCGGATACAGCCGCGAGCAGGTCGAGCATCGCTTCGCCGGCATGCTGAACGCCTTCCGCTATGGCGCCCCGCCGCACGGAGGCGCGGCGCCGGGCGTCGACCGCATCGTCATGCTGCTGGCCGAAGAGCCCAACATCCGCGAGGTCATCACCTTCCCGATGAACCAGCAGGCCGTCGACCTGATGATGGACGCGCCCGCCGAGCTGCCAATCGAAAAGCTGCGGGAGCTGCACATCGCCTTGCGTCTGCCGGCCCCGCGCAAGGACTAGGGGTGGTATTGCCTGTTGATTTGACCCAACGAAAAAATATCAATATCTTCAGAGGATTAATTGATATTCTAAAAGTTATTTATGAGATTCTGGCGGTCCGTCCGTCCCATCTTCTTGCTGATGGCTGGTAGCGCGACGTTGCTGACGGGGGCCTGTGGCGCCCCGATCGCGGTCGCCGGCGCTGGCTATGCTGCAGACGGCACGCTGATGGCCACGAGCAACAAGACATCGTCAGATCATCTCGCGTCGATCGTCACCAAGCAGGATTGTGCCTTTTGGCGCGTGCTCAAGGGCCAGCCGGTTTGCAAGGAACGCGAAGGCGACAAGGACCCTTACGACGTCGACTACACGCACGCCGAACGTACGGTCGCCGAGGACGGCGTGCACTACGTGCCACCGCTTCGCCCTGCAGCCAACGCGCCGGCCACGAGTTGGGACGCCGCCGCGTACAAGTCCGCTTCGCCGCCTTCATCGCAGGTCAAGACGGCATCCGCAGCGCTGAACGCGACCATCGACAGACCGTCACCCGCAGTCGTGAAAAAAGCGACGCCTGCTAAGAAGACGACGGCGTCGCACAAGAAGCCGGTCAAGAAGCCTTCACAAGATCGGGCGGCGTCTGGTTCCTGAGCAGGAAGGCCTCGAGATTGTCGAGCGCCTTGAAGCCCATCGCATTGCGGGTTTCGATGGTCGCCGAGCCCATGTGCGGCAGCAAGAAGGTGTTGGCCAGATCGTAGTAGCCGGGATGGATCTTGGGCTCGCCGTCGAACACGTCGAGCCCTGCCGCGGCCAGGCGCCCGCTCTTCAAGGCAGCGATCAGGGCCTCGTCGTCGACGACGCCGCCGCGCGCAGTGTTGACGACGATGGCGCCCTTGGGAAGCTTCCCGATCCGCTCGGCGTTGACCCACTTGTGGGTCGAGGGCGTCATGGGGGCATTGATCGACAGGAAGTCGCAGTAGGGCAGCATCGCATCGGGGTCGGCGTGAAACACCGCGCCCTTCTCGAGTTCGGCCGGCAGGCGGCTGCGATTGCTGTAGTGGATTTGCATGCGAAAGGCGCGCGCTCGGTCCGCGAGCGCCTGGCCGATTCGCCCCATGCCGAGGATACCCAGTCGCTTCCCCGTAACATGCACACCCATGAGCTGGGTTGGAGTCCAGCCCACCCAGTGATGCGTTCGCAGCATCTGTGCCCCTTCGTGGGTGCGCCGCGCTGCGCCCAGCAGGCACAGCATGGCGATGTCCGCCGTGGCGTCGGTCAGCACGTCCGGGGTGTTGCTGACCACGATGCCCCGCTTGGCGGCGGCAGCCACGTCGACATGCTCATACCCTACTGAGAAGGTCGCGATCATCCGGACCGATTGGGGGAGGCTCGCGATCGTGTCGGCGCCGAGCGGATCGCCGGCTGCGCACATGATGCCGGCGCAATCAATCGTCGCTTTGGCGAGCGAAGCACCGTCGTAGAGGCGATCCTCCGGATTGAGGATTGCATCGAAGCTGCCGGCAAGTCGCGCCTCCACGTCGGGCGGAAAGTGCCGGGTGGCAAGCACCCTTGGTTTGCCCGTGGTCATCAATCCTACCTCCCTGTGCAGCCCTGCCGCAGGCGATCATTCTGGTATTCCGCGCGCATGGATATTACGCTTGAGGACTTGGCTACAAGGCCCGCCCCGCCCAGCTGCCCGTTGATCACGCTTAGTTTTCGCCGTCCTCGTGTTCAGATCGCGGTCCTGCTGGCCGCCGTCTGCGTGTTTCCTTTGGCGGGCCTGCAGATCGGCGGCGCCGCGGCCCAGCAGCGCCCACAAGACGTCGTGCTGGTGCCGCATCGCGCGACGTACGACATGAAGCTCTCGGTTGCACGCGCCAACAGCGGCATCGCCGACGTGAACGGCCGAATGGTGCTCGAAACCGTCGATTCGTGCGACGGTTGGGAGGTCAAGCAGCGCATCAAGCTGAAGTTCTTGCGCAATGATGGCGAAGAGTTCGACACCGATTCCACGTTTACCAGCTACGAGTCGAAAGACGGGCTGGGCCTGCGCTTCAGTGTGCGCAACATCCAGGACAACGAGGTCGAGGAAGAGTTGCGCGGGCAGGCCGACCTCGAGGGTCAGGGCGGCAAGGGCAGGGCCTCCTTCACCTTGCCGGAAATCCGCAGCTTCGAACTGCCCGCCGGTACACTGTTCCCGACGACGCACCTCGCTCGCATCATCCGTCATGCTCGCGATGGAGACAAATCCGCCACCTACTACGTGTTCGACGGCGCGCGACTTGACGGCGCCTTCCAGGTGAATGCGGTGATCGGCAAGGCGCCGCGCTCCAGCAGCACGCCGATACGCGGTGACGTTGCGCTGTTGCGCAACCAGCCGTCGTGGAGCGTGCGGCTGGCCTTTTTTGCGGCCGGCGATCAGGGGGCGAACCCGGAGTATGAGCTCGCCCTCGATTTGCTGGCCAACGGCATCGCCCGGTCGATGGTGCTCGACTACGGGGACTTCGCGGTGGATGCTCGTCTCGTACAACTCCAAGCGCTGCCGAGGCCGCGATGCTGATTGTCCGTTGCGCAATGCCCGCCCTTGTTGCCGCCGTCCTGGCGGTCGCGCCGGCGGCCGCCCAGGAGCTGGCGCCGCATCGGGCCGCCTATTCGGTCACCACGCTCGATCACGGCAAGCCGAGCGGCGAACCGCCCGGCACATATGCCTACGAGCTCAAGCTCACCTGCGACAGCTACATGATGATCCAGCGCTTGCGCCTGGAAGTTGCCGGCGAGCGCGGCGCCACTGCGAGCGAACAGCAGTCGCAGATGACCGAGAGCCGCGATGGTCGCCGCTTGCGCTTCGAGCACTTGACGACCGCAGGGGGCCGGCAAGCGAGCCTCGTGAAGGGCGAAGCGACGCTGGGCGACGACGGCAAGGGGGAAGCGCGCTTCAGTGAACCCGAGGGCCAAACCGTTGCGCTGCCGGCCGGCACGATGTTTCCCGCCGCGATCGCTCTTGAGACCATTCGCCAGGCCAAGGCCGGGGCGGCTGGCTTCGACGCGCTGTTCTTCTTCGGCGACAAGGTGAAGCCGCCGCAGTCGGTGAACGTGGTCATCGGCCGGATGCCCAAGCGTCTGAGCGACGTCAAGATCCCGGAAGGTGGCGAATCGCTGGCCGAGGGGCGCGGCCGGATCTACTACCGCGCCGGCTTCTTCGATTCGCAGGCCAAGGGCCAGGGTGAGCCGACCTTCGAGATGAGCAGCGTCACGCTCGACAACGGCATCGAGCTGTACGGAACCCACGAAGAGGGCGAAACCGGGATCGAGTACCGCATCACTCGGCTGGAGCCGCTGCCCAAGCCGGAGTGCCATTGACCGGGCTCGCCCCCGAACAGGCCGTAGATCGTCTGGAGGAGTTGCACGCCGGCGCGAGCAACGCGCTGCGCGAGGCCTTGGCGAGGTATACCGAGACGGGCGTCGTGCCGAGCGCCAGCGAGCGGCTCGCCTTCCGCTATCCCGAGCTTTCCGTCGACTGGCAGCCATCCGGTGCCGTCCGCTTTACACGCCGCGCCTGGGCGAAATTCCAGGCTCCCGGACGGTATACGACCACGGTGACCCAGCCGGCCTTCTTCCGGCAATACCTGCTGGAGCAACTGCGACCGCTTGCCGAGGAGTTCGGTGCTCGCATCGAGGTGCGGCCGAGCACGCAGGAAATCCCCTATCCTTTCGTCACCGAGGAAGGCGACGAGTTCGTCCACGGCGACCTTTCGGTGAGCGACCTCGCACGCCATTTCCCGACGCCGGGGCTGGCCAACGTCGGCGACGAGATCGCCGATGGCACATGGCGGCACGAGGGCGACACGGCGCGCCCGCTGGCGCTGTTCGATGCAGTCCGGGTCGACTTCTCGCTGCGGCGGCTGATCCACTACACGGGCGCCGACTGGCGGATCTTGCAGCCTTGGATCCTGTTCACCAACTACCAGCGCTACATCGATCAGTTCCTCGAGTGGGCACTGGACGAGCTCGCCCGACCGGGCGGACCGTACAGCGCGCTCGCGCTGCCCGGCGGACGCATCCTCAAGCGCGGCGAGGACCTGTCCGAAGGCGGTGCCGCGGTCGCCGCCGCGCCTTGGCATCGCTATCAGATGCCAGCTTACAGCCTGGCGCGATCCGACAAGCAGGGCGGCATCACCATCGTCAACATCGGTGTCGGGCCGTCCAACGCCAAGAACGCGACCGACCATCTCGCCGTGCTGCGCCCGCATTGCTGGTTGATGATCGGCCATTGCGGGGGCCTGCGGCAGTCGCAGACCCTGGGCGACTACGTGCTGGCGCACGGCTACTTGCGGCGCGACCGGATTCTCGACGATCTCGTGCCGCCCGAGATCCCCGTCCCGGCGCTCGCCGAGGTGCAGATGGCTCTGCAGGAGGCCGCGGCACGCGTGACCGGCGAGCGCGGCGACGCGCTGAAACGGCGGCTGCGCACCGGCACGGTGGTGAGCTACGACGACCGCAATTGGGAACTTCGCTGGTCGCAGGAACGCCAGCGAATCAGTCTCGGCCGCGCCATCGCCGTCGACATGGAAAGCGCCACGCTCGCCACCCAGGGCTATCGGCTACGCGTGCCGTACGGAACGCTGCTCTGTGTCTCCGACAAGCCGCTGCATGGCGAGATCAAGCTGCCGGGTGCTGCGACGCGGTTCTATCAGCGCGCCGTGGGCGAGCATCTGCGCATCGGCATCGAAACCATCGAGCTCCTGCGCAGCGAGCTCGCATCGCTGCATTCGCGCAAGCTGCGAAGCTTCGACGAGCCGCCGTTCAGGTAGGTGTTACGAAGGCCAGAGCCAGGCTGCGCCGCGTACACCGCTGGCATCGCCATGCTGCGGCGGCGACAGCCGCGTGGCGATGCTGTCCGGCTCGGAGAATACGTAGCGCCTCCAGAGCTGCGGCACGCGCTCATAGAGCGCCTCGATCTTCGAGAGTCCGCCGCCCAGCACGATCACCTGTGGGTCGATAAGGTTGATGACGCTTGCTAGTCCGCGCGCCAGGCGATCGCAATAGAGCTCCAGGCAGCGCTTGGCCTCGACGTCTCCCGTGCGCGCCGCCTCGGCGATTTCCGTGGCCCGCGGCCGTCGCGCCGCCTGCTCGGCAAATTGGCGCTCGAAGGCGGGGCCGCTCAGCCAGGTCTCGATGCAGCCGTGGCGTCCGCAGTAGCAGGCCGGACCCGGACGCTCGTCGTCGTGCGGCAAGGGCAGGGCGTTGTGTCCCCATTCGCCGGCAATCGCCTGGACGCCGAGCAGCGGCCGGCCATCAAGCACGATGCCGCCGCCGACGCCGGTGCCGAGAATGACGCCGAACACGATCGACGCGCCTCGTCCCGCGCCGTCCACCGCCTCCGAGACCGCAAAGCAGTTGGCGTCGTTGGAAAGCAGCACGTCGTCCCGCCCAAGCGCCTGCCTGAGGTCGCGATCGAGCGGCTGGCCGTTGAGCATCGTGGAGTTCGCGTTCTTGATCAGCCCGGTGGCGGGCGAGAGTGCGCCGGGATGGCCGACACCGACCCGGCAGCGCGCGCCGACCTTGCCTTCGAGTGCCCGCACGGCGTCTGCCACGGCTTGCACGGTCTCTCGGTATGAACCGCGCGGCGTGACGATCCGCAGCCTGGCCTGCTCGCAGCCGGCTCCGTCCAGCACGACGCCTTCGATCTTGCTGCCCCCCAAATCGATACCGATGCGCATCATCGGGCTTTCTCGCCGAAAGAGAGCGCCCGGAGGGCGGTCGCCTTGCGCATGCTGGTGAGCATGCCGCCCGCGTCGGGCGCCAACGTCATCCTGGTGACCCCCAAGCCCAACATCCTGGACACGCGCGGCAAGGATTGGTTCGTCGTTCGCGAGGGCGAAGCCTCAAATCTCCAAGTCCGACGGCAAGGGAGGCTTCACGCCGATCGCCCGCGTCCAAGTGGCGGATTGGCCCAATCTCACCCAAACCGCCCCCTGACCAGGAGCGACGTCGCCTCACCCTATTCAGCCGCCAGCTTGGCCGGCGAGGGCTTCAGATGCTGCACCTTGGGCAGCACCTCCTTGGCCAGCAGCTCGAGTGAATGACGCCAGGCCTGCGGGTTGTCCGCATAGTCGAAACCAAAGACCAGCAACTGCCCGAAGCCGCCGACCTCGTCGTAGATCTTCTCGAGCTTCTCGGTAACCGTCGTGGGCGAGCCGATGATCCAGTTGTGGTGCGCGCAGTAGTCCGGCGTGACGTCCGAATCGGCAACCGAAGGATCGTGCTTGAGGTAGTCCAGGAAGCCGAACTGGGCCAGCAGCGGCAGGAAGTATTCACGCATCATGCGGCCCATGTACGAACCGGCGGAGAGCCGCATTGCCTCGGCATCGCTGTCGGCCACGAACACCTCGCGCACCATGCGCCATTCGCTTCGGTCGGGCGTGCGGCCGGTCCGTGCCGCGCCGATCTCGACCGCCTCCCAGTGCGAGCCGACATAGGCCGGGTTGAGGTTGAGGCTCATCGGCAGGAAGCCCTTTTCACCCGCGAGCTTCAACGTGTCCGAGCCCTTGGACAGGCCGGCGACGCCGATCGGCGGATGCGGCGCCTGCAAGGGTTTTAGGTGCGGCCGCAGCACGCCGAACATTTCACCCGGCTTGTTGACGTTCCAGAACTTGCCCTTGAACTCGAACGGTCCGGGTTCCATCCAAAGCTTCAGGATGATCTCCAGTGCCTCGCGCGTCATGTCGCGGTTGACGCCCGACATTCCGTCGACGTCGAACATCGCCCAATCGCTCGGCAGGCCGGACGCGGCGACGCCGAAGTTCAACCGGCCGCCCGCCATGTGGTCGAGCATTGCGACGCGGTTGGCGAGCTCGGCCGGGTGGTGGTAGGGCAGCAGGAAGCCGCCCGGGCCGAGGCGGATGTTCTTGGTCTGCATCAGGGCCTGGGCGACCAGCAGGTCGGGCGAGGGATGGGGCTCCCAAGGCGCTGTATGGTGCTCGCCGATCCAGCATTCCGCGAAGCCCAGCTCGTCCAGCCAGCGGACGACTTGCAGGTCCCATTCGTGGCCGTCCTTCAACGGCCTCTCGGGCGGATGCGACGGCATTGCGAAATATCCGAGCTGCATCGTTTCCTCCGGGTTTGGCGAGGAAGTCGACTACCATTGTGTGCGGCGCGCAAGGCCCCAAGCGCGCATGGCTGCGCCTCGGCGCGCGAGTCGTATGCGACCGCTGACAGGCCTGTCGAGGCATGCCACGCTTGCGAACGGAACCGACGAGGCAGCGATGGAAATCAGGCCCTTGAGTTCGCACACCGGCGCCGAGGTGCTGGGCATCGATTTTGCGGGAGCGGTCGCTCCCGAAGACCGCGATTCAATGCGTCGCGCCTTCGTCGAACGGAGCGTGCTGGTCGTGCGCAACCAGGCGCTGACGCCGGCGCAGCTGCTCGAAACGGTCGGGCTGTTCGGCACCGTCTTCCCGCAGCACAACACGCGCTTTGCGCTGAGCGAGTGCCCGCAGATCCACTACATCTCCAACGAGGACCGCTTTCCCGACGGCCGGCGGTACATTCCCGGCGAGGGCTGGCACACCGACCATTCCAATGCCACGCGACCGCCCAAGGCAACCGTGCTGCACGCCGTCAACCTGCCCGATGAAGGCGGCGATACCCAGTTCGCCAACTTGGCCGCCGCGTATACGGCCTTGCCGTCGGCCGTGCGCGATCGCATTGCGCTGTTGCTGGGCATACACGTCTACCAGAGCAGCCACAGCACGCGGAAATTGATGGCGCTGAACGAAGCCGACCAGGAGCGCGTTCCCAACGCGGTCCTGCATCCCTTGGTGCGCACGCACCCCGAGAGCGGCGTGCCGTCGATCTACATCAACCCAATCCGCATCGAAGGCATTTTGGGCCTCGACCACAAGGAAGCGCTGCCCTTGCTCGACGATTTGCTCGACCACGCCACGGCCGAGCGGTTCCAGTATCGCCATCGCTGGCAGCCCGGCGACCTCGTGATGTGGGACAACCGCTGCCTGCTGCACAAGGCCAACGGCGACTACGACATGAATCAGCGCCGCTACCTCTATCGCGTCATGCTGCAGGGCGACGTGCCGCGCTAGAGGCCGCTAGCCGTTCCGTATAGCGCCAGCACCGCCGACGTCGCACTCTCGGCCCGTCGGCGGATTTCCTTGGCGGGAGGCGGCTCGATGACGCCGAGCAGCAGGCGCATCATCAGGTCGCCCATCAGCAACGCGAAGAACTGGCCCGCGATCGTCTCCGGCTCGCCGCTCGTCAGCACGCCGGCGGCTTTCGCCTTGGCCAGGAGCTCGATCAAGGCCCGGCGGTTGGGCTCACGTCCATCCTGCTCGAGGATGCGGCCCATCTCGTTCGAGCGGCCGGCCTCGGCGATCGCCAGGCGGTTGAGCGCCAAGACCGGCGCCCGCGTGAGCTCGGTGAGAGCGGTCGTGCCGTAGCGCCGCAACACGGAACGCAGCCTGTTGGCGTCGAGCACGTGCTCGACGGCGAGAGGGATGCGCATGCGGCCGGCGGTCGCCGAGATCAGGGCGCGCAAGAGCCCGCTCTTGTTGCCGAATTCCGCGTAGAGCTCGCGCTTGGAGACGCGGGCGCGGCGAGCGATCTCGAGCGTGTTGGCTCCGGCATAGCCACGCTCCAACAGCACGCCGTAGGCCGCTTCGAGGATGCCGCGGCGGCGCGGCTCGAGCGCTTCGAGCGGGGACGGGCGAGGGTGGACGACTTTCAGGTTTCGCACGATGTCCTCTTGACGCGGTACCGGAGGGTACCATACCATCTTCGCATTGGTACCAGATGGTACCGTCTCCTCCAGGAGTCCGCCATGGGAGTTGTCACCTCCAAGAGCAGGCTCAGCCTGCAGCAAACCGCCGCCGAGGCGGCCTATCATCGTTGCTGGTATCCGGTTGCGCTGTCTGCCGCACTCGCATCCGACCGGCCGCTCGGCCGCGACTTTCTCGGCAGTCGGGTCGTCGCCTGGCGCGACCCCGGGGGCAGGGCGGTAGTCCAGACCGCGTGGTGCCCGCATCTCGGGGCCGATCTTTCGGTCGGGCAGATCGCCGACGGGCGCTTGCGCTGCTCCTACCATCACTGGTCGTTCGATGGCTCAGGCCGCTGTGCGCATATCCCGAGCGGCGACAAGGTCCCGGCCGGCGCCCGGATCTTCACCTATCCCACGCAGGAGGCCTGGGGCCTGGTCTGGGCGTTCAACGGCGAGCACCCCGACTGCGACCCGCCCCGCATTCCCGACGCCGACGAAACGACCATCGCCTTCGAGGTACGCGAGCGTGGCCGGCGGTCCTGGGACACCTGGGTCGCCGTCTCCAATGGAGTCGACTTCCAGCACCTGCAAACCCTGCACGGTATCCCGCGCGTCTCGATGCCCTCCGAGCTGCAGGTCGAAGCGAGCGGCATCGAGTTCGACATCGAAAGCCCCTACCATCGCCAGCACGGACGCATCAGCGGCACCAACGTGTTCGCCCAGCATCTGCGCATGGGCGGCGCGGATCTGTTCATGATGTTCTGCGGCGCGCCGATCGAGCCCGGCAAGTCGAGCGGGTTCCTGGTGGTCGGCGTGCCCAAGGACCAGCCTGAGCGCCTGCCGGGCGTGCTGGCGATGGCCGAACGGCTGAACGACGAGGATGCCCCCGTGCTGAGCAGCATGCGCTTCCGACGCGGACTGCTGACCGCGTCGGACCGCCATCTCGCGACATACTTCAAGTACGTCGAGAACTTCCCGTGCTTCGCCCCGCCGCAGTAGGTGGGCGATCAGTCATCCCGAGCGGAGCGAGGGACCGTTCGCGCGGCCTCAAAGTCCCCTCGGCCTTCGGCTTCGGGATGACAGCGGCACGAAAAAGCCGCCCGGAAGGGCGGCTTTGGCGGCGCGTCGCGCGAGGCGCCTGCGCTATTTGATCTTCGATTCCTTGAACACGACGTGCTTGCGCGCGACCGGATCGTACTTCTTGAGCTCGAGCTTCTCGGTCTTGGTACGCGGATTCTTCTTGGTCACGTAGAAGTACCCGGTGTCGGCGCTTGATATCATCTTGATCAGAATCGAGGTCGGCTTGGCCATGGCTTCTGTCCTCTGCCCCGATGGGGCGAATTCTCGGGAGGGCGCAAACTAGTCGCCATCCCGACGGTGTCAAGCGGCCGGAACCGGCTTCAGTGCGCGGCCACCTGCTGGCCCGCTGCCTGCACGGCGTGAGCGTAGAGGGCCCGATCGTGCAGGATGCGTGTAGCGAGCGTGACGTCCGCTTCCGGGCTGCCCTCCCCAGGCGGGCAGAGCTTGCGCAAGGTCTCGACCTCCTGGTGCGTCGGATTGCGCAAAGCGTGCCAGCGCATCAGCGTGCCCTGGCTGGTGTCGAGCGAGGCGGCGCCGAGATGATCGGCGTCGGTCACCTTCGAGGTGCAGACATTGGGCAGCACGCCGAGCTCGTTCCAAGTGTAGCCCGACGGCGCCTGCAGCCGCGACCAGGTGAGGATCAGCTCGCCCTCGTTGCTGAGACGCACCACGGTTTGCACCGTGCCCTTGCCGTAGCTGGTGGTGCCGACGATGAGGGCGCGGCCGCGATCCTGCAGGGCAGCCGCGACGATCTCCGCCGCCGACGCCGAACCGCCGTTCATCAGCACGACAATCGGCAGGTCGCTCGCCTTGCTGCCGCTGCTCTTGTAAACGCGCCGGCTGTCGGGATGGCGGCCTGCAGTCGAGAAGATCGTGCCGTCGTCGATGAACAGCTCGGACACGGTTTGCGCTTGGTCCAAAAGTCCGCCGCGGTTGGAGCGCATGTCGATGATGACGCCGGCCATGCCGGGGCCGAGATCGGCGCGGGCTTTGTCCATCGCCGCCTTGAGGCTCTCGGTGGTGGCGCTGTTGAATCCGGTGAGATGGATCAGCGCCACGTCGCCGCGCCGTTCGTAAGTCACCGTGGTCGGGATGATCTTGCCGCGCTTCATGCTAAGCGCGTACTCCGCCCCGCCATTGCGCAGCACGGTGAGCACCAACGGCGTCCCGATGCCGCCGCGCAAGCGCTCGACGACGTCGCTCAGCGTGCGGTCGACCATCGATTCGCCGTCGATGGCGAGGATCTGATCGCCCGCCTGGACGCCCGCCTTGGCGGCCGGGGCGCCCGCCTGGACCGCGCGGATGATGATCTTCTTGTCGTCGGTCCGTTCGACCGTGATGCCGACGCCGCCGCCGCCGTCGCGCTGGAAGCGGTTGTCGCGGGCCTCCTCGGGGTCGGCATAGCGGGTATTGCGGTCGAGGTCGTGCGTCGCCGCCGTGAGAGCGTCACGGATCAGCACCTGCCGGTCGGTCTGCTGCAGCACCGGCGAAGCGTCCATCGAGCCGGCCATCAGCTCGGCCAGCATCGCTCCCCAGGCGCGGCCGTCGGCTGGATCGGTTGGGGTCGGGCGGCTGATCACCTCCCGGCCATCGCGCATCACGGTGTAGCGCCCATCGGAGGCCACCAACGCCAGCGCCGGATCGGGGCTGGCGAAGCCGCGGTAGCTGTCGGCCGACAGAGCGCGGAAGTTGGGTTCGTAGAGATGCCGGTCGCCGATGGCCCGGTAGGCCTGCAGGACGACGCGTTCGATGTTGACGTCGGCGGCCGTGGCCGCCGATTGGCCTTGTGGCGTCTGAGACGGATCACTCGAGGTCGCGCAAGAGACGACCAGAGACGCAGCGATCAGTGCGGCGGCCCCGCGGGGAACCGCCAATCGAAGAAATGGAATCAGCAGCACGTCCTTACCCAGCTGGCGACAACAATAGCACAAGCCGCTGGCGGGCGGCCACTTTCAGGCTGAAGAGTCGACGCCCCCGGTTGTTGGTTTGGGAGCGGGTATCCGATGCGCCCACAGGAGCGCGATCACTGTGCCTTTTATGTGAGGCAGCAGGTAGAGAGCAAGCAGTACCGACAGGGGAAGCCATAAAAGTGCATGAAACCATAGAGGCGGATTGTCGCCGTAGCGCTCGAGCACCAGCACCAGCGGCACGATCACGTGGCCGACGACCAGGATGGTGAAGTAGGCCGGAGCATCGTCGGCACGATACGGTTCGAGCGGGAGGTTGCAGGCCGGGCAATGGCTGCGCATCTTCAGATAGCTGCCAAAAAGACCGCTGGTGCCGCATCTCGGGCACTTGCCCTGCCAGCCCCGCAAAAGCGCCGTCCAGAATTCGACCCGTGCCGTCGGCATGCCCATGACGACAGGATGGGGCGTCGAATTACTTTCGTCTTCGCGACCGTTTGTCCCGAACGCCGTCGCGATGCGCGACCGGACGCCGCGGCAGCGCTGTTCTGTGGCCGGGCGGCCGGCCGCCGGGCGTTGCCTGGCGCTCGACCCGCTCGATCACCTCTACGATCTCGAACAGCAGGCCACCGGTGGCGATGTCGGCGTCAACCAGCTTCAGCCGCAGGCGGTCGCCCAGGCCGTAGGTCTCGCCGGTCCGCTCGCCGATCAGCAGCTGGCGGCCCTCGTCGTGGCGAAAGAATTCTTGGCCGAGCGAGCGGATCGGGATCAGTCCGTCGGCGCCCGTGGCGTCGAGGGTGACGAACAGCCCGAACCGCGTGACGCCGGTCACGCGGCCGGGAAAGCTCGCGCCGACATGCGCGGCCATGTAGGCCGCGACGTAGCGATCGAGGGCGCCGCGTTCGGCGGCAACCGCCCGGCGCTCGCACATCGACAGATGCTCGCCGAACTCGGTGAAGCGCCCTTTGTCGGCGTCGGGCAGCCCCCCTTCGCCCAGGCCGTAGGCCGCGATCAGCGCGCGGTGCACGATCAGGTCGGGAAAGCGGCGGATCGGTGACGTGAAATGGGCATAGCGCGCCAGCGCCAGTCCGAAGTGGCCGAGGTTGTCGGGGCTGTAGACCGCCTGGCTCTGGCTGCGCAGCACGGTCTCGTTGACCAGACGCGCCACCGGCTTGCCCTCGACGGCGTGCAGCACCCGGTTGAGGTCGCCGGGCCGCAGGCGCGGGCCGGCAGGCAGGCTGACACCGAGGGTGCCCAGGAACTCGCGCAAGGCATGGAGCTTGGCGGCATCGGGTTGATCGTGCACGCGGTATAGACAAGACGCGTGGCGCTGCTCGAGCGCCTGTGCCGCGGCCACGTTAGCCAGCACCATGAACTCCTCGATCAGCCGATGGCTGTCGAGACGCTCGCGCACGCCGATCTCGGCGATGAGGCCGTCCTCGCCCAATCTGACCTGGCGCTCCGGCAGGTCGAGGTCGAGCGCGCCGCGCTTCTCGCGCGCCGCCAGCAGCACCTTGAAGGCGCCGTAGAGCGGCCGGATGACGTTTTCCATCAGCGGCGCGATCTCGCGGTCAGGCTTGCCGTCGATGGCCTGCTGCACGCGCGTGTAGGTGAGCCGCGCTGCCGAGCGCATCATGGCGCGATGGAAGCGGTGGCGCTTGAGATGGCCGGCCGCATCGATCCACATCTCGGCGACCAGTACCGGGCGATCGTGATGCGGCACCAGCGAGCACCAATGGTTGCTGAGCGCCTCGGGCAGCATCGGCACGACGCGGTCGGGGAAATACACCGAGGTGCCGCGGCGATAGGCGGCGCGGTCGAGCGCCTTGTCGTGACGCACGTACCAGGCGACGTCGGCGATCGCGACCAGCAGCCGCCAGCCTCCGGGATGCGCCGCGTCCGGCTCGGCGAACACCGCGTCGTCGAAGTCGCGCGCATCCTCGCCGTCGATCGTGACCAGCGGCGTGTCGCGCAGGTCCAGACGTTGGCCCAGCGGCGCCGCGCGCGCCCGCTCGGCTTCCTCAACGGCCGCCTCGGGGAAGTCGACCGGGATGTCGTTGGCGGCGATGGCGATCAGGCTGATGGTGCGCGGATCGCTCAGCGCGCCGACGCGCTCGACGATCTGCGCCCGGCGCGACAGCGCGCCGCCCGACGCCTCGACCCACACGATGTCACCGGGCCGGGCGCCGTTCTTGTCCGTCGGGCGTACGTCGAAGCTCTGGCGCAGCTTGCGATCGGTCGGCGTCACCATGCCGAGCCCGCCGCGGCCGTCCGGCTCCTCGTAGAGGCCGAGGATCTTCCTGGGCCCGCTGCCCAGGCGGCGTATCACGCGCGCCTCGTAGACGGTCTTGCCGCGCCGTTTGAGGTTGGCCAGCACGCGATCGCCGACCGCCGGAGCCGGGCCGCCGCGGCTGCCGGTCGGTGCAATTTCGATGCGGGGCGGTGGGCCGTCCTTCTGCTCGTCGTGGCGATGCGGTACGGCAAGCAGATGGCCTTCGTCGTCGACCTTCACAATCTCGAGGACGGCGACGTCGGCCAGCGCCGCGGGATCGCGAAACGTCTTGGCACGATCGGGTGCGACGTCGCCCGTATCGCGCAGATCCCGCAGCAGCTCCTTGAGCTCGATGCGCTGGTCGCCTTTGAGCCCGTAGGCGCGGGCGATCTCACGTTTCCCTACAGGCGTGGCGCTGTCGCGGATGAAGGCCAGCAGTTCGTCTCGGGTCGGGACGCGACCCTTAGCCATCGGTCCCCGTGCGCGGCGGCACTTTGGCCTTGGGCTTGGGTGCCTTGGCCTTTGCCGGCTTGCGCTCGGCCGACGCCTTTTTCTTGGCTGCCTGCTCGCCGGTGTCGTTGGCGGCTACCGGTGTGGCCTTCTTCTTGGGCCGGGCAGCCTTCTTGCCGCCGCCCTTCGCTGCCCGCTCGGCCAGCAGAGCGACCGACTGCTCGACGGTCAGCTCTTCGGGCTTGATGTCGCGCGGCACCGTGGCGTTGATGCCGCCGTGCTTCACGTAAGGCCCGTAGCGGCCGTCGTAGAGCTCGATGGGCGCCTGGTCCGCAGGGTGGTTGCCGACGGTGCGCACCGGCTTGGCGGCCGCCCGGCCGCGCGTGGCGCCCTTCGCCTCGGCGAGCAGGGCAACGGCGCGGTTCATGCCGATGTCCAAGACGCTCTCGTCGGCCGGGATGGTCTTGTACTTGCTGCCGTGCTTGACGTAGGGGCCGAACCGGCCGACGCCGGCTACGATCGGCTGGCCATCGTCGGGGTGCGCGCCGAGCTCGCGTGGCAAGGACAGCAGGGCGAGCGCCTGCGCCAAGGTCACGTCGTCCGGCGTCATGCCCCTCAGCAGCGACTGCCGCTTGGGCTTCTCCTTGCCTTCGGGCTCACCTAGCTGGACGTAGAGGCCATAAGGGCCGTTGCGCAGCGTCACCGCCTTGCCGGTCACCGGATCCATGCCCAGGAGCTTGGGCCCCTCAAGGTTGGCGCCGGAGATCGCATCGGCTTCCGCGTCGACGATGCCGAGCTTGCGCGTGAAGCGGCACTCCGGATAGTTCGAGCAGCCGATGAAGGCGCCGAACTTGCCGAGCTTCAGGCCGAGTCGGCCATTGCCGCAGGAAGGACATTCGCGCGGGCTTTTGACCCCCCCTTGGCCGCCATTCTCGTTGGCCGGGAAGAAGTGCGGCCCGAGCTCTTCGTCGAGCTTGTCCAAAACGTCGCTGACGCGCAGCTCCTTGGTCTCACCGACGGCGGCGGAGAATGCCAGCCAGAAGTCGCGCAGCACCTGGCGCCAGTCGATGCGGCCGCCCGAGATGTCGTCGAGCTCGTCCTCGAGATGGGCGGTGAAGTTGTATTCGACGTAGCGCGGGAAATAGGTCTGCAGGAAGGCCGTGACAATCCGGCCGCGGTCCTCGGGCACGAAGCGCTTGCGCTCGAGCCGCACGTAGCTGCGCTTCTGCAGCACCTCGATGATCGAGGCGTAGGTCGAGGGGCGGCCGATGCCGAGCTCCTCGAGCTTCTTCACCAGGCTCGCTTCGCTGTAGCGCGGCGGCGGCTCGGTGAAATGCTGCTCGGGGATGACCTCGCGGCGCTCGAGCGGCTCCTCTGGCACGACGTCCGGTAGCAAGGCATTGCCTTCCTCGGCTTCACCGTTCTCGTCCTTGCCTTCGTCGTAGAGCGTGAGGAAGCCGTTGAACTTCACGACCGAGCCGGTGGCGCGCAACTGCACGGTCTTGTCGCCGCTGGCGATGTCGACCGTCACCTGGTCGAGCACCGCGCTTTCCATCTGGCTCGCCACGGTGCGCTTCCAGATCAGCTCGTAGAGGCCGAGCTGCTCCTTGTCCAAGTAGCGCGCGACGTCCTGCGGCGTGCGGAACAGGTCGGTCGGGCGGATCGCCTCGTGCGCCTCCTGGGCGTTCTTGGCACGCGACGAGTAGAGCCGCGGCTTCTCAGGCAAGTAGGCTGGACCATAGCGGCTTTCGATCAGGCGCCGCGTCTGGCCGATCGCCTCGGGTGCCAGCTGCACGCCATCGGTGCGCATGTAAGTGATGAGCCCGACGGTCTCGCCGCCGATGTCCACCCCCTCGTAGAGCTTCTGGGCGATGCGCATGGTAGCGGCCGCGCCCAGCCCCAGCTTGCGCGATGCTTCCTGCTGCAGGGTCGAGGTGATGAAAGGCGGCGGCGGATTGCGGCGGACCTGACGCCGGTCGACCGACAGGACCGAGAAGGCGCGGCGCTCGATCTCGCGCTTGGCGCCCAGGGCGCGCTCCTCGGTGTCGAGGTCGAACTTGTCGAGCTTGCGGCCGTCGAGATGGGTGAGGCGCGCCTTCAGCGTTTGTTTCTTGACGGTGTCGAACAGGACGTCGACCGTCCAGTACTCGCGCCTCTTGAAGACCTCGATCTCGGCCTCGCGCTCGCAGATCAGACGCAGCGCCACCGACTGCACGCGCCCCGCCGAGCGGCTGCCGGGCAACTTGCGCCACAGTACCGGCGACAGCGTGAAACCGACCAGATAGTCCAGCGCGCGGCGCGCCCTGTAGGCATCGATCAGGTCCTGGTCGAGGTCACGCGGATGGGAGACGGCATCGAGCACCGACTGCTTGGTAATGGCATTGAAAGTGACGCGCTTGACGTCGACTCCTTCCAGCGCCTTGCGGCGGCGCAGCACATCGCGGACGTGCCAGGAGATGGCCTCGCCCTCGCGGTCGGGGTCGGTCGCTAGATACAGCTTGGCGCCGCGCTGCACGGCGTTGGCGATCGCATCCAGCCGCTTCTTCGACTGGGCATCGACCTCCCAGTCCATGGCGAAGTCTTCGTCAGGCCGCACCGAGCCGTCCTTGGGCGGCAGGTCGCTCACGTGCCCGTAGGAGGCCAGCACGGTGTAGCCGGGCCCGAGGTACTTCCCAATGGTCTTGGCTTTGGCCGGGGACTCGACGACCAGTACGTCCATCACCCAAAAATGCTCCAGTGAAACACAAGATACCGGAGCTAAATCGCTGATCTAAATCAGGGATACGCGGTTACCCCGGTGCCGTTCCAGGCGGCCCTCCAGCTCCAGGGCCAGCAGGATTTCCGCCATGGTGGCGGCGGACACTTGGCACCGACGTACCAGTTCGTCAACCGCGGTGGGTACCGGGCCGAGCGCGGCTAGGACCGGACTCGGTGCCCGCGATGGCGGCTTTTGCCGAGGTTTTTCAGAGACTTGTCCTGATTGCCGTGGCCGGCCGAGCACACTCAGAATATCGTTGGCTTGACGCACCAGGATAGCCCCGTCGCGCAAAAGGGTATTTGATCCTTCGTAGCGCGGATCCAGGGGAGAGCCCGGAACGACGAACACGTCGCGGCCTTGCTCGGCGGCGCGGTGGGCCGTGATCAGGGAGCCGGAGCGGGTCGCTGCCTCGATCACGACGACGCCCACCGCCAGGCCGCTGACGATGCGGTTGCGACGGGGGAAGGCGCGCGCCACCGGCGGCAGACCCCATGGCTGTTCGCTGAGCAGCAGCCCGCGCTCGGCGATCGTCCGGTGAAGGGCGCGGTTGCGCAACGGGTAGATTTGGTCGATGCCGCCGGCCAGCACGGCGATCGTGCCTGAGGCCAGGGCGGCCTGGTGGGCGGCCGTGTCGATGCCGCGGGCCAAGCCCGAGACGACGGTAAAGCCCGCATCGCCCAGATCGCGCGCCAGCTCTCCCGCCAGCCGCACCCCGGCCACAGAGGCCTCGCGGGCCCCGACGATCGCCACCACCGGCTGCTGCAGCAACTCAAGCCGGCCGATCGTCGAAAGAACCGGCGGTGCATCCGTCAGCGCGGCCAAAGCCACCGGATAGTCGCGATCGCCGATCACCACGAAGCGCCCGCCGGCCGCATCAAGGGCTTTTCCCTCGCGCTCGATCGCCGCCTGGGGCGCTGTTGCAAGGGAAGCGCAGGCCTCCAGCGCCGAGCCGAAATGCTGCAACGCTTCATGGAACGTGACCGGGCCGACCCGCGCGCTGCGCGCCAGCCTCAGCCGCGCCCGTCGTTCCGCCGGATCGAGCCCAAGAGGAGGAACACTATCGAACATGGCAGGACATGTAGCGCGAGATTTCTTGTCCTGTAAATCATCCTCCAGTTGTATTAGCGGATGGTCAGTCGGAAACGGCGGCGACTCAACAACGCACCCGCGGCTCCCACCAGGGAGAGCACAGCGGCCAACGGGCCAAAGCCTTCGAAGCCCACGGTGCCGATCATGCCCGCTCCGAGAGCCGCTGCGCCGATCCAGCCGACGCTCGCCGAGCTGCCGTTCAATCCCAGGACCGTGCCGCGCACTTCCTCCGGCACCGCCGCGAGGGATGTCATGTAGGCGGGCCGGCCGATGGCGTTCAGCATCACGTAGAGGAAGCCCAGCGCCACCGAGACCTCGGGACTGGGATGCCACAGGAAGAGGGCCAGCGCGGCGCTGCCGGAAAGGACCATGGCCACGGCGAAGATGCGCAGCCGATCGCGCAGGCGATCCGCAAGCTGTCCGCCGAGGATCGTGCCGCCGACATTGCCCAGGGCAAAGACGGCGAGGGGGGCGGCGGTCTCGACCAGCGACAGGCCGTAGGTCGCTTGCAGGAAGGTCGCGAAATAGACCGCGGCGAGGCCGTAGCAGATGCGCTCCGAGATGCCGATGCCGAGCAGGGCCAATACGCGCCCCGACAAGACCGTCCTGAGAGAAGGCCTGGCCAAGCGCTTGCCCGCCGCGTTGCGGCCGCTGGCCGTGGTCAGCACGCAGAAGCTCGCGACAAAGGAGAGGGCCGCGACGCAGGCCAACCAACCCCGCCAGCCGATCAGCGAGCCGATCGCGGCAGCCAAAGGCACCCCGACCACCAGAGTGAGCGACTGCCCGCTCATCACCCAGCCGAGCGCGCGGCCGCGCTGGCGGTCAGGGACGCGGGCCGAGACTTCGGCGAACACAACCCCGGTATAGGAGCCGGCGCACCCGCCGCCGACCGTTGCCCACAGCGCGACCCAGAAAAACGATCCAGCCATGGCTTGCGCGACGAGCGCCAGCGCCAGCGTCATCAGGCCGCCGCTCAGCACGAACCGCCGACCGACGATGTCGGACAGCCAGCCGGCCAGTGCCGAGGTGATGCCCCAGGCGGTGGCGGTCAGCGACACGAGGTTGGCCACCAGCGGCATGCTGACATCGAGGTCGGCCGCCATCTCGAGGAGAAAGGGCGCGCGCGTCGTGCCGCTCGACGTGGCGGCGAACGACCCCAGGCAGGCGGCCGCGATCAGCGCCCAGGGCAAGGCATCGGGACTGGTCTTCATCTCCTGGCGGCAGCGGTCTTCAGGCGCCGGAGGGAGACGTATCGTTGCGTTGTCCGATCTTGGGCTCCGTCCCGTTGAGCAGGCGGGCGATATTGGCGTGGTGGCGGACCCACACCAAGGGCACCAGCAGGGTCAACAGCATTGCGCTCTGCGCATCGGTCACCCACCAGGCGGCGATGGCCGCGACCACGACGGCGATCAGCGCCGCCAGCGAGGAGTAGCGCAGCACCAGGGCAACCAGCAGCCAGCTTGCGCAGGCGATGGCGCCGACAGGCCAGGCGAGCCCCCACATCACGCCGAGCGTCGTAGCGACGCCCTTGCCGCCCTTGAACGACAGCCAAACCGGAAACATGTGCCCGAGCACCGCTCCCGCGGCTGCCGCTACCGCCGGCAGATGGCCGAGCACTGCCGCGAGAAGGATGGCGGCGACGCCCTTCAACGCGTCCAGCAACAAGGTCGCGGCCGCCAATCCCTTGCGGCCGGTGCGCAGCACGTTGGTCGCGCCGATGTTGCCCGATCCGACGTTGCGGATGTCGCCCAGCCCGGCCGCGCGCGTCAGCAGCAGCCCGAAGGGAATCGAGCCGAGCAGGTAGCCCAGCAGGAACGGCGCGAGCAGGAAGGGGAACGTCGAGAACATGGAGGAACGCTACGACAACTCGGTCAGGCCACACGCAGCAACGCTGTCATCCCGAGCGCAGCGAGGGATCTTTCCTGTTGCGCGAAGGATCCCTCGCTGCGCTCGGAATGACAGGGCGTGCAACATCTCCGGTCGCCCTTACGGGTTCACCACCCGACAGTTCGTCGAATCGACGTAGGTCGTGGTCGGGGGGCCGATCAGCTCGGTGGTCACCTGCTCGCCCGGCTGGATGGTGAGCGGCCCGAGATTGTCGCTGGATACGACGCGACCGGCGTTCAGGAACGTGCACTGCGCCTGGGTCATGATCGGCCGCGGCGTGTTGGAGGTCAGCGTCACGCTGACCTGCCAGTAGCGCGAATCGCCGTAGGTGAGATTGTTGGCGCCGAGCGTGACCAGCGGCTGCGGCGTCGACGAGTACGGGATCGGCCGCGGGCCGCTGCGGCGGACCACCGGCTGCGGCCTGGGGCCGAGCGTTTCGGCCGGGCGACCGACCTGCCGGCGAGGATCGAAGGCAGCATCCGGGTCCTGCGCGCTCGACGAGCTGCTGCCCAGCGTGGCAACGCCGCCGCCCGGCACCGTCAGAGGCTGCTGCGGCAGCGGCGCGCTGCCCGCGGGTGGGTTCGACGTTGGTGGCGGCGCCAGCGGTGTCGGTTGGCCGATGCCAACCGACTGCGAAGGCGGCGGCGCCGCCGGCTGCGTCGCTGGCTGCGGGCTCGGCTGCAAAGGCGTCGGCGTGGGCCGCGCCGGCGCGGGCGTGGCGCTGCCGACCTGCGTCTGCAGCCGGTCGTAACAGGCGAGCCGCTGCTGGGTGTCGGCGATCTCGCTGCAGATCTGGATGTGCCGGGTCAGGGCATCGAGCAGGTCATCGCGCGACTGCGCCCGGCCCGTGCCGGAGAGGCATGTGCCGGCGAGGGCCGTCAAAGCGACGGCGATAGGAAGCGACTGTCGAAGCGTCATCGGTTGCCCTGGCATCCATTACCCAAGCTTTGGGCCCAAGTGTTGGCTTACCGCACCATACCAGACCGATCCTGACAGGAGCGTGGCTTTTGCGCGCGGCGTGGGCGCTCAGGCCGCCTCGGCGGCCGGCGCAAAACCGTCGTCACGATAGATGGTGCGACCGGCCACGATGGAGGCCATGACCCGGCCTTGCACGGGACGCTCGTCGAACGGCGAGTTCTTGGTCTTGCTCCACAGCTCCGCCCGGTCGACCTGCCAGGCATAGTCGGCGTCGAACAGCACGAGATCGGCCGGCGCTCCCTTGGCCAGCCGCCCACCGGGCAGCTTGAACAAGCCCGCCGGCGCGCTGGACAGCAGACGGAACAGGCGCGGCAGCCCGAGATGACCGTTGTGCACCAGCTCGAGCGATACCGGCAGGAGGGTCTCGAGCCCGACACCGCCGGGCTCGGCCTGGGCGAACGGCACGCGCTTGCTGTCCTGGTCCTGCGGGCGGTGGTCGGACACGATGGCGTCGATGGTGCCGTCCTTCAGCCCTTCGACGACCGCGCGCCGATCCTTCTCGGCGCGTAGCGGCGGCACGAGCTTGCCGAAGGTGCGGTAGTCGCCGACCGCGAGATCGTTCAGAGCGAAGTAGGGCGGAGCGGTATCGCAAGTGATGCGCAGCCCGCGCTGCTTGGCGGCGGCGATGGCGGCGATCGCCTCGGCGGTCGAGATCTTGGCGAGATGCAGCCGCCCACCGGTCATCTCGGCCAGCCGAATGTCGCGCTCGACCATCATCGCTTCGGCAAGCGGCGGGTTGCTCGACAGCCCGAGCCGCGTCGCCATCTCACCGCTGGTCATGTGCCCGGTGGAAAGCGTCGGCTCCTGCGGCAGGTGCACGATCAGTGCGTCGAACGCCTTGGCATAGTAGAGCGCCCGACGCATCACCTGGGCGTTGCCGACCGCGTGGTCGGCGTCCGTGAAGGCCACTGCACCGGCTTCCGAGAGCAGGCCCATCTCGGCCAGCTCCTTGCCTTCCAGGCCGACTGTGAGGGCGCCGTAGGCGTACATGTTGGCGAGCCGGATCTGGCGCGCCCGGCGCGCCACGAACTCGATCAGCGACGCATCGTCGAACGGCGGCTCGGTGTCGGGCAGCAGCACCATCGAGGTGATGCCGCCCACCGCCGCGGCGGAGCCGGCGCTCTCCAGGGTTTCCTTGTGCTCCTCGCCGGGCTCGCCGGTGTGGACCCGCGTGTCGACCAGGCCCGGCGCAAGGCACAGCCCGCGGCAATCGACCGACTGGATGCCGTAGGGGGCGCCGGAAGCGAACAGCTGCGGGCCGAAGTCGGCGATCCGGCCGTCGCTGATCAGGACGGCGCCGCGGTACTCGGCATCGGCGACCGGGTCGACGATGCGTGCGTTGATGTAGGCCGTCGACCCGGAATGCTGCGGCGCCAGCCGATCGATGCTGCCGGTCATGGCTGGGACCGCGGGCCTCCGGCCCGCTCATGCTCTTTCGGACCGCGAGCCTCTGGCTCGCTCTTGAGCGCGCGGGACGCGCGCGGTCCGGAAGACAGCGACGCTCTCACTCCGCCGCCCCCGGTGCCGCGTTGCGACGGCCGCCGATCAGCGCATCGAGGCAGGCCATGCGCACGGCGACGCCCATCTCGACCTGCTCGTGGATCACCGAGCGGTCGATGTCGTCGGCCACTTCCGAGTCGATCTCCACGCCGCGATTCATCGGACCGGGATGCATGATCAAAGCGTCGGGCTTGGCCACCTTGAGCTTCTCGTGGTCGAGGCCGAAGAAGTGGAAATACTCGCTGATCGACGGAACGAACGTGCCCTGCATGCGCTCGGTCTGGAGCCGCAGCATCATGACGATGTCGACGTCCTTCAGGCCGGTCTTCATGCTGTAGTGCACCTCGACTCCCATGCGGTCGATGTCGGTCGGCATCAGGGTCGGCGGCCCGACGACCCGCACGCGCGCGCCCATGATCTGCAGCAAGTGGATGTTCGAACGCGCCACGCGGCTGTGCATGATGTCGCCGCAGATCGCCACCAGCAGGCCTTCGAGGGTGTTGCGGCGGCGACGGATGGTGAGCGCGTCGAGCAATGCCTGCGTAGGATGCTCGTGTTGGCCGTCGCCGCCGTTGATAACGGCGCAATTCACCTTCTGCGAGAGGAGGTTCACCGCGCCCGATTCGCTGTGGCGCACGACGATTGCGTCGGGCCGCATGGCGTTCAAGGTCATGGCCGTATCGAGCAGCGTCTCGCCCTTGCGCACCGAGGAAGTGGCGACGTCCATGTTGATGACGTCGGCGCCCAGTCGCTTGGCGGCCACTTCGAAGCTGGTGCGTGTGCGCGTCGAGTTCTCGAAGAACAGGTTGATCACGGTGCGGCCGGCCAGCACGTCGCGCCGTTTGTCGATGGATCGATTTTGGTCGATATAGCTCTCGGAAAGGTCGAGCAGGCCCGAAATCGTCTCAGGCGCAAGTCCTTCGATGCCGAGAAGGTGGGGCAACCTCGGCACGCCCACGCGATTGGTTGTCACTAAAGCGCGACGTTAAGCACGCGCGCGCCGCGCTCGCAAGGCGGCGTGTTGGTGGATAACGCGGCTTCGAAACCCCGGCGTCCGACGGCAACCGGACAGGACGGCGAAAGTTCAGTTCGGCGTCGAGCGAAGCAGCCGCCGTCGCCGCGTAACTAAGGTCGGCACATGCAACACACGTGTTCCCACCCCGTGACAGAAGCCCGGGAGCAGCGCTTCCGCATCCCCGGGCCACGCGACGGCCTCTCGCTGTCGCTGAGCTTCCTTCCGGCGGCGCCCCGGGCAGGGCCCGCGCGCGGGGCCGTTGTCTATGTGCACGGCGCGACCTTTCCGTCGGCGCTGTCGATCGCCTACCGGTTCGATGGGCGGTCGTGGCGTGATGCGCTAAGTGATGCCGGCTTCGATGTCTGGGGCTTCGACTTCTATGGCTTCGGCACCTCGGATCGCTATCCGGAGATGGAGCGAGGTGCCGCCGAGAACGCGCCGCTGTGCGATGCTGCAGACGGTGCTCGGCAGCTGGAATGTGTCGTGCGCTTCATCATGGGGCAACAGAACCGACCCCGCGTCTCGCTGATCTCGCATTCATGGGGCTCGATGGCCGCCGGACTGTTCGCCAGCGCACACCCGACCCTGGTCGACCGTTGGATACTCTTTGCACCGATTGCGCAGCGCGCCCCGCGCCGTTACGAGACGCCGCCCCGGTTTCCGGGCTGGCGGATCGTGACCCCGGAGGACCAGTGGAAGCGCTTCGTCGAGGATGTGCCGGCGAACGAACCGCCGGTGTTGTCGCGGGTCCATTTCGAGGCCTGGAGCGAGGCGTATCTCGCCAGTGATCCCGCCAGCCGCTCGCGCGATCCGGCCGGCGTCAAGGTGCCGCTCGGACCGTTCAGCGATATCATCAAGGCGTGGCATGGCGAGCTGGCCTATGATCCTGCGGCGGTGCGCGCGCCGGTGGCGATCATCCGCGGCGAATGGGACGGCCTGATGCTCGACGACGATGCGCGCTGGCTGTTCGACGCATTTGCGCACTCGCCCGTGAAGCGCGACATCAAGATCGGCCGCGCCACCCACCTGATGCATCTCGAGACGATGCGCTTCGCCCTTTGGCAGGAGAGCATCGCGTTCCTGTGCGGCGCGGACAGCGCGCCGATTCCGTTGTGAAGGAAGAGCCCATGTTTTCGGTGATCTTCGAAGTCTGTCCGAAGAAGGAACGGTTCAACGACTACCTGGAGCTGGCCAAGCATCTGAAGCCGATCATCGAGAAGATAGACGGCTTCGTCGACAACGAGCGATTCGAAAGCAGCCGGCGGCCGGGCTGGCTATTGTCCCATTCGACCTGGCGCGACGAGAAGTCGGTTGTGCGCTGGCGCACCGAGGGCGAGCACCATGCGGTGCAGGAGAAGGGCCGCTTCGAGATCTTCGCCGACTATCACCTTCGTGTCGGCGACGTGATCGCCGACACTTCGCCGCCGGCCAGCGCGCCGATCCGCGAGCAGCGCTTCGACGAGACGGAGGTCGGTGCGGCCAAGCTCGCCACCATGACCGAGATCTTGCCGCAAGAGGCTGCAGCCTTTGCCGCGCAGCCCGATCTGTTGGCCGCGCATCTCGGCCTCGATGCCGGGACGAGTGCCGTGGCCGAGCACGACGTCTTCAAAAGCATCTACACGCCGGGCAAGCTTGCGCTGCTGGTGTCGTGGCGCGATCGCGACGCCGGCGTGCACTGGATGCCCAGCAAGCCGGCCGGCGTGCGCGACCTCAGGCATCGCAAGGTCCGCATCGTGCGCGACTACGGCATGCGCGACCGGCGTGAGGCGCCGCAGTTCTATCCCCCCGTCGGGCGCGCGTACGTCGAGCGTTCGGACGCCGAGCGTTCAAAAACATAGGCTGGCGCAGGGCTGGACAATGGCCGGGCCCTTGGGCGCGATGAAGTCCGCCCAGATCGCGTTGTGGTGCTCGATGATCTTGGCAGCCAGCAGATGCGCGCGGTCCGACGTGGTGTGCCCGTCGGACGGGACGACCGTGGGATAGCGGGCGAGCGCGCTCCGCACGGTCGTATCGACGCAATAGTCGGTCGCCCAGCCGGTAACCAGCAGCCGATCGGTACCCAACCAGCGCAGGAGCGATTCCAGGTTGGTGCCGAGAAAGGAGTCGCACGCCGTCTTTCGCACGATCCGGTCCTCGGTGCGTATGTCGAGATCTTCCACGAGCTGCCAGCCCGGCAGGCTCGGATGAAAGGGATCGCCCGCTGGGCCGTCGTGCTGAACAAAGATCACAGTACCGCCGGCGGTTCGCACTGCCGCGGCCAACCGGTTCAATCGGCCTATCAGTCCAGTGGCGTCGTGCTTTGGCGGCGCATCGACGAAACCGGCACGCTGCATGTCGATGACGATCAGGGCGTCGGGCATCGCGTCTCCTAGACGGGTGGCCGAGGACCCGTATAGCGGGCGCGCGGCCTGATCAAGGCGCCATGGGCCGCCTGCTCCAGGGCATGCGCGATCCACCCCACCGTGCGGCCGAGCAGGAACAAGGCCAGCGCCGACTGCTTGGGCAGGCCGAGCACGCGCTCGACCGTCACCGTGGCGAAGTCGACGTTGGCCTTGCGGTCGATCATCCGCTCGACCGCTTGCGCCAGCCGCTCGGCGAAGGCGAGCTCCGCCGATTTGGGCATGGCTTCGCGCAGCAGGGCGAACAGGGTCTCGGCGCGGACGTCGCCGTCGGGATAGAGCTGGTGGCCAAAACCCGGAATGTAGATGCGATCCCGGACGCGCCGCCCGAGTTCGGCGTCGAGATCATCGACCTTGCGCAGATCGTCGAACAGGGACGCCACGCGCCGCGTTAGGCCGCCGTGGCGCGGTCCGTTGATCGCCGCCAGCCCAGCCGTCACCGCACCGTAGAAGTTGGCACCGGTCGAGGCGACGACGCGCGCTGCGAAGGCCGAGGCATTGAACTCGTGGTCGGCCGACAGCACCAGCGCGGCGCGCAGCAGTGAGGCTCGTTCGCCCGGCACGCGCCAGGCCAGAGCGAGCTGCTGGTGCACGGGCAGGGGCGACATCGGCTGCCCCGTCACCGCGGCGGTCAACAAGCGCAGCACGCGTACGCCCGTCTCGAGCATCGCGCCACGATCCTCGACCCAGCTTGGATGGTCGAGCGCGGCGGCAGCCGGCAGCACCACCAGGCAGCGGTCGACCGGCGAGAGGGTTGCCGCGGCGAGCCAGGCGCGGCGCAGCGCCGTCGTCATGGGCGGCAGGTTGTCGTCGGCGAACGGAGTCTCGTCGCATGCCCACAGCAGGCGGGCGACCTCCTCGAGCGTCGCGGTCTGGGCGAGTTCCGTCGCGTCATGACCACGGTAGTACAGCCGATTGCCCTCAATCAGCGTCAGTGCCGATTCGAGCACCGGCGTGCCGAAGTCGAGCGCGTAGTTGGCAATCGACTCGGCCTTGCGCCCGACATCGCGCTGGCGCTTCAGTCGCACCACCTCTTCGGCGCGGTAGCGCCGTTCGCGCTGCCCGTCGACCGCTTCGGAACGCAGCAAACCGCGACTGACGTACGCGTAGAGCGTCGCGGCAGACACGCCCAGCCGCCGCGCTGCCTCCTTGGAGCTCAGCCAATCGTTCGTCATGACCCTACCTTAATCAATATTGATTAGCATCACCATGCGCGAGAATCCCGTCTCTAAGGCAATATTCAAAACTCACATTGATCCATATAATCAAGATTGACAATATATTCCCCAGACGGAACCCTCTCCTCGACCAATGGGGAAAGGAAAAACGATGCTGCAGACGCGGGTGAACAGCGGCCTTGACGGTGTGATCGTGGCCGACACAGCGATGAGCGAGGTCGACGGCGAAGCTGGCCGGCTGATCGTCCGCGGCCACGCCATCGAGGATCTGGTAGCCACGCGCGGCTTCGAGGGCGTCGCCGGCCTGTTGTGGGAAGGCTATGCCGAGGGCGGCGGTGACGAAGCGTCGGTGCGCCGCGGCTTGGCGGCTGCGCGTGTGCGGGCCTTCGCCGAGGTCCCCAAGCTTCTTGGCGCGACGCGGGGGCTGAACCCGATCGAGTCGCTACGCGTGGGCATCGGCATGCTGCCGGATAGCGAGGGCACGCCGCATCATTTCCTGGTGTGCGGTGCCATGCCGGTGTTCCTGGCAGCCCTGCTCAATGCGGAAAAGTCGATGGCGCCGATCGCACCCGACCCGACACTGACGACCGCACAGGATCTCCTGCGCATGATCCGCGGCCAGCGCGGCGGGGTGGTGTTCGAAACGGCGCTCGATACCTATCTCGCGACGATTACCGATCACGGGTTCAACGCCTCGACCTTCACCGCCCGTGTTGTCGCCTCGACGAGGGCCGGGCTGATCTCCTCGGTGCTGGCCGCGCTCTGCGCCCTGAAGGGGCCGTTGCATGGCGGGGCGCCGGGCCCCGTGCTCGACATGCTGGACGAGATCGGCGAGGCGTCTCGCGCCGAGGCGTGGTTTGACGAGGCATTCGCCAAGGGCACGACCTTGATGGGCTTCGGCCATCGCATCTACAAGGTGCGCGACCCGCGCGCCGACGTCCTGAAGGCCGCCGTCGCCACGCTGCCGGCGACCTCCGGACGGCTCGCCTACGCCTCGGCCGTCGAGCAGGGCGCCATTGCTGCGCTGCGCCGGCACAAGCCCGGCCGCCGCCTCGACACCAACGTCGAGTACTACACCGCATTGCTGCTCGAGGCGCTGGAGATCCCGCGCAGCGCCTTCACCGCTCTTTTCGCGGTGGGACGGACCGCCGGTTGGTGCGCGCACATTTTTGAGCAGGAGCGTGGCGGCCGCATCATCCGCCCGCAATCGAACTACGTCGGCCCGCGGCCCTCGGTATCGTCCTGAGCGTCTATTCTGTCATCCCGAGCGTAGCGAGGGATCCTTAGGGCAACAGGAAAGATCCCTCGCTGCGCTCGGGATGACAGAGCGCTTCGCTCAGGATGAGAAAAAGCGTCATTCCTTCTTCACGGCAGAGCCCCGCCAAGTGCGCGCACGGGTGCCGGCGGCGTCGAACACCCAGACGATCACGTCGGCGCCCGACGGCGTGAAGCGTGCCGTGAAATGACGGCGCCAGAAGCTGCCGTCGGCATGGCTGAACAGCGCCTCGGTGCCGAGCGAATCAGGGTGGATCAGCAGGTTGGCCCGGCGCGGCACGGGCTTGCCCTTGGCCTCGATCATCCCGGCGAGGCCGTCGATCGATGGGCCGAAGCGCAGAGTCTCGCCGGCAAACGCGGTCTGCATCGGCCCGCCGTCGATGCGCAGCCAAATGGCCGTGCTCTGGTCGTCGCTCCAGACGGCAAAGAAGATCGCGAACGGGGTGGTGTCGTCGAGATCGACGTGCGGATGCTCGGGCGGCGGGGCGATGTCCTCCAGCGGGATCGACCGGTAGAAGTGGATCGTGCCGCTGTAGCTGCCAATCCACTCCGGCCAGATGCCGGACTGTGCGACCGCCCGCGATCCGGCGCCGAATGCCAGGCCCAATCCGCAGAACAGCCGGCGGTGCATCAGGCGCCCCGCGTGAACGGCCACATACGCCTGAATACCCCGTCGCGGCGCAACACGTCGTGGTGAAGCACGGCCGCGACATGCACGATGAGCATGCCGATCAGGATGCGCGCCAACAGGTGATGAGCCTGCCTTAGCGTGGTGAACAAAGCCTGGTTGCGCGGCACGACGTCGGGCAGAGGAATGTAGCCGAACCAGTAGACGCTGACGCCGCCGGCCGAGCTCATTAGCCAGCCGGTGAGCGGCATGAGCAGCAGCAGCCCGAGCAACGTCCAGTGGGCGACAGGAGCAAGCGTCTTCTGCCACGCGGGTAGCCCCCGGGGCAGGGCAGGCGGCGGGTTTCGCCAGCGCCACAGCAAGCGGCCCAAGGTCAGCAGCAGCACGACGAGGCCGATCCATTTGTGCCAAGCATAGGCGTAGAGCTTGGTGAAGCCGAGCGGCAGTCCCGTCATCCACAAGCCGAGCGCCAGCATGCCGAGCACGATGAACGCCGTCACCCAATGCAACGCCTTGGCGGTGGGACGATAACCGGTCGAATGGGGCACAGCGCGCCCTTCAGTGTCGGCGAGCCTCGGTCGCGATCGAGATCTCGACGTTGTCGCCCACCATGTCGATATACTTGGTCATGCCGAACTCGGAGCGCTTGATGGTGCCGACTCCGCGGAAGCGGGCGTAACGCGCCCCCGGCGCGGCGTCGGGACGCCGGTCGTTCACCGTCACGGCCAACGTCATCGGGCGCGTGATGCCGCGCAGCGTGATGTCGCCTTCCACTTTCAGCGTGTCCTTTCCGGTCCGTTCGATGCGCGTCGAATGAAAGGTCATTTCCGGGAAATGCTGGACGTCGAAGTAGTCGGCGTCCTTGAGCATGTTGGTCTGCTGCTCGTCAAGCATCTGGATGCTGGTGGTCTTGACCACGACATCGACGCTGCTTTGCGGCACGTCGGCGTCGTCGACCTTGACCATGCCCTTCCAGTCGGTGAACGAGCCGGTGGTGCGGAACACCTTCGAATTGCCGATGGCGAAGTCGATGGTGCCGTACTTGCCGCCGATGTCGAGCTGTTCGGCAGCTGCGGCCGGGCCCGCGGTGCCCAGGGTCAGGAGAGCCGCGAGCAGGAGAGCCGCGGGCCGCCGTCTAGTTGAGAGCAACGCGCTCGTCATAAGTCTCGAAGAACCGGCGGGAGGTGCCGCGCTGGTTTTCATAGATCGATCCTTGATGATCGGCGGGCGGCAACGGCATGCGGATCGGCGCCGCCACCACGCGTGGCTCGATGGTCGGCTCCCCCAGGACGATACGGCTGTTGAATTCGGTGAAATCGGCGACGCCCAATAATGGCCATGCGTCGGCTGCCGTGTATTCATGCAGCAGCAAGCGCCGTTGGCGGTTCGACCGGTTGAGTGCCGAGCCATGCACCAGCCTCGCGTGATGGATCGTCATTGACCCGGCCGGTCCCATGAGCGGCACGGCCTTGTCGAAGTCCAGCCCGCTGGTCGCTGGATCCATCGCGCCGCAGAAGCGGCCACCGACGTGGTGATCGTGGGTCGGGCCGAGATGTGTTCCGGGCAGGACCATCAACGGGCCGTTGTCGCCGTCGCAGTCATCGAGGTAGATGCCGGTGGCCAGCACGTCATCGTTGGTGTGTGGGTAGAATGCCCAATCCTGGTGCCATTCGACCGGCGAGCCGTAGCCGGCCGACTTCATGTTGAGCTTGCCGCCATGCTGGCGAATGTTTGGGCCGAGCAGCTGAGCGAGGATCGACGTGATCTTGGAATCGCGCGCCAGCGCGTGGAAAAACGCGTAGCGCTTGAAGATGACGGGCTTCAGCCGCCGCACGCGCGGCAGCGCGGCCGTATGCGTGGCCTCGAGGTCGTAGAGCTCGTCGTTTGCGCTGACGCCGCGGGCCTCCTGCACGATCCGCTCGGTGAGCGCCCGCAAGTCGGCGAGCTGCTGGCCTTCGATGAGGCGCGGAACGACGAGATAGCCGTCGCGCCGATAAGTTTCGATCTGCCGGTCGCTGAGCATGCGAAAGCATAGCATGGCAAGGGGCCTTCACGGATAATCACGCTATGGCGATCCGCGCCCTATTTCCGACACTTGTCAGCCGAGAGTCGCTTGCCGGGTCGGCACAGCGCCGGCTCGATCGCGCGCTCGGTGACGAGTGCCGGTCGCTCGCGCTGTCCGATGCCGCCGGCCGGCGATGGTCGGCACGGCACTACCTGGGAGGCTACACGTCCTATGGCTCGCTCGACCGGCTGCACCTGGTCTCGTCGCTGTTCGCGGCTCTGCAAAAGCGCATCGATCCCAAGGTTGCCGCCTTCGCTCGTGGCCTGCACTACGATCTCGCCGGCCGGATGCTGGTCATGACCGATTGCTGGGCGAACGTGATGCGCGCCGGTGCGGTGCACTCTCTGCACCTGCATCCCGGCTCATTCGTCAGCGGAACCTACTATCTCGAGGTACCCGGCGGGGCTGGTCAGCTGAAGTTCGAAGATCCTCGGCTGGGCTTGCACATGGCCGCGCCGCCGCGTCGCGCCGATGCACCGGTGCGCTTGAGGTCCTTCGTTAGCCTGCCGGCGAAGCCGGGCGACCTGGTGCTGTTCGAGAGTTGGCTGCGCCACGAAGTGCCGGCGGCACAGTTCGACGGCGAGCGCATTTCCATCAGCTTCAACTACGGCTGGTCTCATCGCTCGGACCGCACGAGCACCCCTTTGTCATCCCGAGCGCGGCGAGGGACCTTTCCTGTCGCCCCAAAGGTCCCTCGCTCCGCTCGGGATGACAGTAAGCGGCGAGGCAAGGTCTGATGAGCTTGCGCTCGCTCCTTGCGCTCCCCGTCATCTTGGCGTCGGCGCTTGCTGCCCCGGCCCGCGCCGACTGCCCGCTCGACCTTGGTCATGGCACCGGTTGGGTGGTATTTTCGGACCACTTCATGATCGCCTTCCGCCCCGACCCGATGCGCATCGAGGTCGGCCAGCCGTTCGCGCTGTTGCTGAACGTCTGCACCCGCAATGGCAACCCCGCCGAACTTTTAGGCGTCGAGGCGGAGCTGGAGGACCAGGGCCGCCGGTCGAAGGCCGCGCCGACGTTGGCGTCGACGGGCGAGGGCCGCTACCGCGCCGACGGCCTGCTGTTCGATGCGCCGGGCCGCTGGGAGCTCGACCTCGACGTCCGCGCCGGCCAGGACAGCGAGCGCCTGACGCACGAGATCATCCTGAAGTGACGTCTTGCTGCCGGCCACGCAGGCGGGCGAGCGCACTCTCCAGGATCCAGGCCGCCGCCGCGGCATCGACGCGCTCGGCGCGCTTGGCGCGGCTCATGTCGTAGTCCTCTATCATGCGGCGCGTCACCGCGGCGGTGCTCAGCCGCTCGTCCTGCAAGAGCACCGGCAGCTCGGCCAGATGCGAGGCGCCATGGCGCTCGATGTTGGCGACGAACTGGCGCACCGACTGGCAGCGCGGGCCCTCGCTGCCGTCCATGTTGAGCGGCAGGCCGATCACCAGCGCCTTGATGTCGTTCTTGCGCACGAGATCGGCGAGTTGCGCGAGGTCGGGTGCAAGCTTGGTTCTCTTCAGGGTCGTCAGCGGCGTGGCGAGCAGCCGCAGCGGATCGGACGTCGCGATGCCGATGGTCTTGCTGCCGACATCGAGCGCCATCAGCCGCCCGGCGGGCACCGCCTTGTCAAGCGCCGCGAGCTCCACGAGAGGCATGGTTCACTCCGGCGATCTGTCGCGGCTCGCGTGCGGCGATGGGGTGAAGGAGGATTGCCCGCTCGGCCATGAGACCGGTTATATGCGGCAGGGGCGTGCGACTCCAGTCGGGCGTCTTGGTGAACGCCGAGATGGTCGCGCTGGTACGCCCCCAGCGACCCTGAACACAGAGTAGCTTGCCCCGTGACCAACACGATCCATGCCCTGCTCGCCATCGCCATGGTGCTCGCCGTGGTCAGCCTGCTGGTGCCCGTGGCGGAACGCTTCCGCCTGCCGCACACCGTCCTGCTCGCGATTGCCGGCATGACGCTGGGCTTCATCGACACCTGGGTGGTGGCGCAGAACGTCGGGCTGGGCGTGCTGAGCGATGCCTTCACCGGCCTAGACGAGCTCGAACTCGGCACCGAGGTGTTCCTGCCGTTGTTCTTGCCGCCGCTGCTGTTCAATGCCGCGTTGACGATCGACGTGCGGCGCTTGCTCGACGAGGTGCATGCCGTGCTGCTGCTGGCCATCGTCGCGGTGCTGGTGTGCATTGGCTGCGTCGGCGGCGTGGTCCATCTCGCGACCGGCCTCGATCTCCTGGTTTGTCTGCTGCTGGGCGCCGTGGTCTCGACCACCGATCCGGCGGCCGTCATCGGCATCTTCCGCGACGTCGGCGCGCCCAAGCGGTTGTCGATCCTGGCCGAGGGCGAGTCGCTCCTGAACGACGCCGTCGCCATCGCGGCTTTCGGGCTGTTCATGGGCATGTTGATCGGCCATGGGGCTGCCGACCCGCCGGCGGTCGACCTCGGCAGCGGATTTGTCGGCAGCATCCTGGTGTTCCTGCGCGAGTTCATCGGCGGGTTGGTGTTCGGCACGGTGGCGGCGAGACTGGCCATGTTGCTTCTGCCCCGGCTGGGAGAATCCGACGCCGCCATTGCGTCGGTGACGCTGGCCCTTGCCTACTTCTGCTTCGTGGTCGCCGACCATTATCTGCACGTATCGGGGGTCGTGGCGGTGGTGATCGCAGGTCTCACCGTGGCGGCCTACGGCCCAACCAGCCTTCATCCCAAGCGCTGGACGGCGCTGCGCCAGGTCTGGGCGCAGCTCGAGTTCTGGGCCAACTGTTTGATCTTCGTTCTGGCGTCGATGGTCGCGGCGAACGTCCTGGTGCACATCACCTGGGTCTACCTGTGGACCCTGCTGGCGGTGGCGGCCGGGGCCATGATCGCGCGTGCGCTGGTGATATTCGGCATGCTCCCGGTCCTGGAGAAGGTTCGCCTCGTGCAGCCCGTCAACACCCGATACAAGGTGATCCTCGTCTGGGGCGGCTTGCGTGGCGCGGTGACCATCGTGCTGGCGATGGTGGCGGCCGGTGATTCACGGCTGCCCGACACCGTCCGCGAGTTCGTGGCGCTCTCGGCCACTCTGTTCGTCCTGCTCACCCTTTTCCTGAACGCCACGACGCTCGGCCTGGTGATCCATCTGTTGCGGCTGGATCGGCTGAGCAAGCTCGAGCTCGCCTTGCGCGATCGCGTGCTGGCCCTGTCGCGGGTGAACGTGCAGCGACATCTGCAGGAGATCATCCGCCAGCACAACGAGCGGGTTGAAGGGCTCGACGTCGATCCGATCTCGGCGGGCGAGAGCCAGGTCGAGGCGGCGCCCCCCGAGCTTGCCCTCGATCTCGAGGAGCGTGTCAAGGTCGGGCTGATCACCCTCTGCAGCCGCGAGAAGGAACTCTACCTCGAGGAGTTCGAGCAGCAGACCCTGTCGCGGCGGATGGTGGCGGTGCTGGCCGCACGCGCCGACCGGCTGATCGACGCGGTACGCGACCGCGGCGCGAAGGGCTACGAGCAGTGGCTGCGCGACGTCGCCCGTCCCGACGTCGGTTTTCGCGTGGCACTCTCGGTCCATCGCAGGCTGGGCTGGACTTGGCTGCTCACCGAACAGCTCGCCGACCGATTCGAGATCCTGATGGTGTCGCAAGCCATACTGGCCGAGCTCGCCGCCTTCAACCTGAGCTCGATCGCTGATCTGCTGGGCCCCGACGCCGAAGCGCGGCTTGCCGATCTCATAAAAACCCGGGCGGGCGTGGTCGAAAACGCGCTGCATGCTCTTTCCCTGCAATATCCCGGCTATGCCGAATCGATTCGCGATCGCCAGCTCGAGCGCGGCGCCATCCGCTTCGAGGCGGCGGAATATGCCCGGCGTCTCCAGGAAGGCATCATCAGCCGCGAAGTCTACGAGGACCTGCTGCATCGCCTCGATGCCCGGCGCGGTTCCATCGGCCAGCGACCATCGCTCGATCTCGGCCTGGAGCTCGCCACGATGATCGCTCGGGTGCCGTTGTTCGAAGCGCTCGACCGCGACGCCCTGGTCGAGCTCAGCCGCAGCCTGCGCGCCGTCGTGGCGCTGCCCGGCGAGGCCATCATCCGCAAGGGCGATGCGGCGGACTCGATGTATTTCATCGCCGCCGGCGAGGTCACGGTGCGCACGAGCTTCGGGCCCGTGGTCCTCAAGGAAGGTGATTTCGTGGGTGAGATGGGGCTATTGAGCTCGCAGCGGCGCAATGCCGACGTGGTTGCCAACGGCTATTGCCACCTGCTGGTGCTGTCGCGCCGCGATTTCCGCACGTTGCTCGACAGGCGCCCGTCGGTCCGCACCGCCATCGAGGCGGTCGCCGCCCGCCGCCTCGCCGAAACCGAAAGCCAGGCAGCGTCGTAGTCGCTTGTCATCCCGAGGCCGAAGGCCGAGGGACCTTTAAGGCCGCAGGAAAGGTCCCTCGCTTCGCTCGGGATGACAGCAGGGCACAAAACCGCTACCAACCGCGGCGTCCAACCCAATGGAGAGGAGCATGCCGCTCGACAAGGAGGCGGTGGCCCGCATTGCGCGCCTGGCCCGCCTGAAAGTTCCCGATGAGGAGCTCGCGCCACTGGCCGGCGAGCTGTCGGGCATTCTCGCCTGGATCGAGCAGTTGAACGAGGTCGACACCGCCAACGTCGAGCCGCTCTCCTCGGTCTCCGACGTCACGCTTCCGATGCGCGCCGACAAGGTCACCGACGGAGGCATTGCCGCTAAGATCCTGGCCAACGCACCGGGCGGTGCCGTCTACATCGATCCCTCCGACAGGAACGCCGGCGGCTTCTTCACTGTCCCCAAGGTCGTGGAGTAGGCGATGGCGGCGCTTACCGACCTCGGCATCGCCAAGCTGGTCGCCGCGCTTTCGCGCAAGGAGACCAGCGCCGTCGAGGTGGCCGACGCGCACCTCGGGAAGCTCGACGAGCATCGCGCGCTCAACGCCTTCATCACCGAGACGCCCGACAGGGCGCGCGCCATGGCGCAGGCCTCCGATACCCGCCGCGCGCGCGGCGAGGCGGGCCTGCTCGAAGGCGTACCGCTCGCCATCAAAGATCTCTTTTGCACTGAGGGCGTACAGACGACCGCCGGCAGCCATATCCTCGAAGGCTTCGTGCCTCCCTACGAAAGCACCGTCACGGCCAACCTATGGCGGGCGGGCGCGGTGATGGTGGGCAAGACCAACCTCGACGAGTTCGCCATGGGTTCGTCCAACATGACGAGCTACTTCGGCGGCGTGGAGAACCCCTGGAAGCGCCGTGGCGACAACCGCAAGCTGGTGCCGGGCGGGTCGTCGGGCGGCTCGGCGGCCGTTGTCGCCGCATACATGGTACCGGGCAGCACCGGCACCGACACCGGCGGCTCGATCCGCCAGCCGGCGTCGTTCTGCGGTATTGTCGGGTTGAAGCCGACCTACGGTCGCTGCTCGCGCTGGGGGGTCGTCGCGTTCGCGAGCTCGCTCGACCAGCCCGGCCCGTTGACGCGCAGCGTCGAAGATGCAGCGCTGCTGCTGCAGGGGATGGCCGGCCACGACCCCAAGGATTCGACTTCGGCGCCACTGCCGGTGCCCGACTTCGCGGCCGCCGCGCGCACGCCCGACGTCAGGGGCCTGCGCGTCGGCGTTCCCAAGGAGTATCGCGTCGAGGGCACGGCAACCGAGATCGTGGCGCTGTGGGACAAGGGCATCGACATGATGAAGGCGGCGGGTGCCGTCATCGTCGAGGTATCGCTGCCGCACACCAAGTATGCGCTGCCGGCCTACTACATCGTTGCACCGGCAGAGTGCTCGTCCAACCTCGCGCGTTACGACGGCGTGCGCTTCGGGCTCCGGGTTCCCGGCAAGGACCTGATCGACATGTACCAGAACACGCGCGGCGCGGGCTTCGGCAAGGAAGTCCGCCGGCGCGTCATGATCGGCACCTACGTGCTGTCGGCCGGCTACTACGACGCCTATTACAAAAAGGCGCAGCAGGTGCGGACGCTGATCGCCCGAGACTTCAAGCAGGCGTTCGAGAAGTGCGACGTGCTGCTGACGCCGACCGCGCCATCGGCCGCCTTCGCCGCTGGCGACAAGATGGACGATCCAGTGACCATGTACCTCAACGACATGTTCACCATCCCTGCGTCGATGGCCGGGCTGCCCGGCATCTCGGTGCCGGCCGGCCTCGACACGGACGGCTTGCCGCTCGGCCTGCAGCTGATCGGCCGCGCCTTCGACGAGGAGACGATGCTGCGCGCGGCGGCGGCGCTGGAGCAGGCGGCCGCCTTCACGGCGCGGCCGCCGGGCTACTGAGCAGGGGACAGGACCATGATGCGGCTGGTGCTTGCCGGCGGCCTTCCGCTGATGCTGCTTGCCACGGGGTGCGCCCATCAACCGCCCGCCCCCGGAAGCGACCTGCCCGGGTTCTTCCTCGGCCTGGTCCAGGGCTACATTTCGCTGTTCTCGCTGATCGCCAGCCTGTTCTTTGACGTGCGCATCTACGCCTATCCCAACAGCGGCTGGTGGTACGACCTGGGGTTCGTGCTGGGCGCCATGGCCTTCTATGGCAGCGGCACGCGGACCTACACCTACACCTATCGACGTTGGGGCTGACCGTCGCGCTCACGGCGCGGCTGCCGGTCGACCAGCGGCTCACGGCCCGCGCACAGCGGGCAACGCCCGTGCTCCCAGATTTCGTTGGGAACGGCCGGCAGGCGCTCGAGCGAGAGATTGCTCGCCTCGAAAAAAGGGCAGCGCGGCGGTGCCGAGCAACAGCAGCGTACCGACTGCAACGGGTTGCGCGCCGACGGCTAAGAGTGGGTCGCGCGCGTCGCGCATGATGTCGCGCCAACCCGACCGGCCAATTCCTCCAACGCCGGCTGGAGGAGCCGCGGCCGTCGGAACAGTGAATCGAGATCGAGCCACAGGTTGCCTTGATGACCCGATTGGAGGACGAAGTGCCCGCGCCGGACGGCTAAAAGATCGAGAATGGTCGCTTCCATGTGATCGAGATCCTTGGGATGCTGCACCATGTCCTTGGAAGTATATGCCGCCTATCTCGCCGCCTGCCTGATCGTCGTGCTCGTGCCGGGACCGTCGGTGACGCTGATCGTCGCAACCAGCATCCGGCACGGCGCACGCGCCGGCTTGCTCACCGTTTTGGGCGGTCAGATCGGCATCGCCACCACGATTCTGGTTGTGGCGATCGGGCTCACATCGCTGATCGAGGCGATGGGCCACTGGTTCGACTGGCTGCGTCTTGCCGGTGCCGCCTATCTCGTCTGGTTGGGCTGGAGGATGATCCGCGCCAGCAAAGCCGGCACGCCCAGCCCTCCTACGCCTCCGCGCGGCGGCTATCTCGCCCAGGGCGCGCTCGTCGCCCTCAGCAATCCCAAGACCTTGATCTTCTTCGGCGCCTTCTTCCCGCAGTTCATCGACCCCGCCCGCGATCAACTTCTGCAGATGACAATCATGGGCGTAACGGCGCTCGTGGTTGCGGCCATCTCCGACAGCGCCTATGCGCTGGCCGCCGGCCGTGCCGGCCGCGCGCTATCCGCGCGCCGCGTCCGGCTGCTGTCTCGCGCCAGCGGCGGCATGCTGATCGGGGGCGGAATATGGCTGGCGGCGTCCCGCAGTTGATCGAGCTCGCGATCGCGGCGGAGGGGGCGGAGCTGGAAAGGCTTTCGGGGATCCTGCCCTCGACGATAGCTGTCGATGCGCGTTTCGCCCGCTCCACGATCGCGAGCTATCGGCACAAGGCAACCGATCCGCCATGCAGACCGCGGCCATCCCGTCGACTCCCGCTTTGCGGTAGACTGTCCTTCCAGGAGGAACGGCATGGCAGGCGAATTGGATCTGGTTGTTCGCGGCGGCACTTTGGCCGACGGCACGGGCGCGGCGTTGCACGAGGCCGACGTCGCGGTGAAGGACGGCAGAATCGCGGCGGTCGGCAAGGTTGCAGGCCGGGGCGCCGAGGAGATCGACGCCAAGGGCCTGCTGGTAACCCCGGGCTTCGTCGACATCCATACCCATTACGACGGGCAGGCGACCTGGGATTCGCATCTGCAACCTTCGAGCTGGCATGGCGTCACCACGGCCGTGATGGGCAACTGCGGCGTGGGCTTCGCGCCGGTCAAGGTCGAGGATCGCCAGCGCCTGATCGAGCTGATGGAAGGCGTCGAGGACATTCCCGGCGCGGCGCTCGATGAGGGCCTGAACTGGTCCTGGCGTTCGTTTGGTGAATATCTCGACGCCCTGGAGCGTCGGCCACGTGACATGGACATCGGCGCCCAGTTGCCGCACGGCGCATTGCGCGTGTTCGTGATGGGCGAGCGCGCGGCTCGCCTGGAGGAGTCGACGCCGGAGGAAGTGGCGCTGATGCGCGCGCTCGCTGCCGAGGCGATGAAGGCGGGTGCGCTCGGCTTCTCGACATCGCGTACGCTCAACCATCGCACCGTGAAGGGCGATCCTACGCCCTCGCTGCGCGCCTCGGAGGCCGAGCTTTTGGGCATCGTGCTCGGCATGAAGGACGCCGGCCGCGGCGTCATCGAGTTCATCTCCGACTTCAACACGCCCAATCCCGAGAGCGAGTTCGAGATGATCGACCGTCTGCTGACCGCGTCGGGTCGGCCGTTCTCGGTCTCTCTGGCCCAGCGCCATTCCAAGCCGGAAAGCTGGCGGCGCCTGCTCGGTCTGGTCGAGGGACTGGCCGCCAAGGGCCATGCCGCGAAGGCACAGGTTGCTCCAAGGCCGATCGGTGTCCTGCAGGGCCTGCAGGCGAGCCGCATTCCGTTCTCGATGTGCCGCGCCTACAAGGCGATCGCGCACATGGGCGTGGCCGAGCGCCTCGCGATCATGCGTGATCCGGCGTTCCGGGAGAAACTCCTGGCCGAAGCGCGTGAGCCGGTGCGCTCCGACATGGCGGCGCGGCTCACCGACTACGACCGCATGTTCCCGCTCGGCGACCCGCCCGACTACGAGCCTGCCCAACAGAGCTCGCTCGGCGCCCGCGCGCGCCGCGAGGGTCGCGATCCGCGCGAGGTCGTGTACGACTATCTGATCGAAGGCGAGGGCAAGAACTTCATCTTCGCGCCGTTCGCCAATTTCGCGGCCTACAATCTCGACTGCTGCCGCGAGATGATGCAGAGCCCGCACACGCTGATCGGCTTGGGCGACGGCGGCGCGCATGTCGGCATCATCTCCGACGGCTCGTTCCCGACATCCCTCTTGGCACATTGGGGCCGCGACCGCGCGGCCGGCCGGCTCGACGTATCGTGGCTGGTGAAGCGGCACACGCTCGACAATGCCCGTGCGGTCGGCCTCGGCGATCGCGGCCGCATCGCACCCGGCTACAAGGCGGACCTGAACGTCATCGATTTCGACAAGCTCCAGGTCGAGGCACCGGTCATGAAATGGGACCTCCCGGCCGGCGGCAAGCGCCTGCTGCAAAAGGCGCGCGGCTATCGCGCAACCATCGTGTCGGGCACGGTCACCTATCGCGACGGCGAGGCGACTGGCGCGTTGCCCGGCAAGCTCGTGCGCGGCCCGCAGGCCGCGGCCTGATCGCGGGCGAGGAAGCGTCAGACTTCCTCGTAGCTCGTGAACCTGATCGTGTCGGGATGCTCGGCGAGCAGCGGCGCAAGGATGGTATTCTCCCAGACCTTCCAGTTGGGCGGATAGTTGACGGGCGCGCGCGGTGCGCCCAGCGGCCCCCATAGCGCCTCCCACGCGGCACGGCTCTCGTAGATCCAAATCGCGGCGTAGCAGCCCGCTCGCGAACCCTTCAAGCCGCGCACGAAAAGGTGCTCGCGAAGGCCCGGCAGTTCGAACAGCCGCTGCCGCTCGGCCTCGGCCAGCGCCCTTTCGAATTCGGCGGATGTTACGCCCGGCCGCAGCTCGTACTCGTGGATGCTGATGACGCGGGCCATCGCTCGCCTCGGATGTCGTTGTCCTTGCCTACCCGACCATCCGAAAGCCGACCGCGGCGAAATGATGATCGAAGGCGAAGGCGATGCGAATGCCGAGACGCGTCATGATGGCGAAGCTCGTTGCGTCCACCGCCGATAGCTTGTGCAGGTCGCGGCGCTTGAAGTAGTCCCAAGAAGTCGCGAGGTCCTTGTTGTCGCAAGGATGGATTTTCACAAGGCCCGGTTCATAGAGGGAATCCCTCCAGGCCAAGGCGACATCGCGGCGCGCGTTGCGCTCGAGGAAGGTGAACGTCTCGATCACAACGGGGATGGACGTATGCAAGGACGCCGACGCCTCTTGCAGCATGCCCCAATGCTCGCGCGCGCGTTCATGCAGGGGGTCGCGAACCAGGGCCAACGCGATCCATGCACCGCTGTCGACAAAGACCGACTGGTGATGCCGCATTACGGATCATCGTAGATGCTGTCGTGATCCAAGGAGGTCTGCCGCGTCTCGCCATCCCACAGCGCGACGGGACCTTTGGCCTGGGGCGCCAGCAACTGCTTGCGCACGGCCTCGCGAACAAGCTCGGCCAAGCTCCGGCCCGTTCGGGCCGCCGCCTTGCGAAGCGCGGACAGCTCCTCCGGCGGGAAGTAGACCTGGATCTTCTCCATGTATGTCAAGGTAGGGATACGTTTGACATATGTCAAAGCACCTCCAGACGTCATTCCCGGTTTGAGCGAGAAGGGATTGCAGTCAGGGTCTTTGTCTCTCGCCGACAGGGCACGAATCGATCTTTTTGCCAAGATCGCGGCGGCTCGTTATGCAGCAAGGACCATGCGCCTCCTGTGTTTCATCCTTGTCCTGCTGCCCGTCCTCGTTGCGCCGGCCCACGCCGCCGACCGCTTCGACTCTACGCCGCGCATCGCCGTGATCTCGGCCTACGAGCCGGAATGGAAGGCGATGAAGGCCGCGGTCGCCGAGCCCAAGCTCTACTCCGCGAACGGCGTCGAGTTCGTCGCCGGCCGGCTCGCCGGTCGCGACGTGGTGCTGTTCCTGAGCGGCATCAGCATGGTCAACGCCGCCATGAACAGCCAGCTCGTGCTCGAGCGCTTCGATGTCACCGGCATCGTGTTCAGCGGCATCGCTGGCGGCGTCGATCCGTCGCTCAAGGTCGGCGACGTCGTCGTGGCCGCCCGCTGGGGCCAGTATCTCGAGGCGATCTTCGCCCGCGAGGTCGACGGCAAGTTCCAGCCGCCAACCTGGGCCAAGCTGCCGTTTCCCAACTACGGGATGATCTTTCCGCAGGAGGTCGCGGTCCGGAGCGCCAAGGGCGGCTCGGAGAGGCGTTTCTGGTTCGACGTCGACGCCGGCATGCTGGCCGCGGCCCGGCAGATCGGCACGGTGGAGTTCAAGCGCTGCACAGCGGCGCAGGCGTGCCTCGACCACACGCCGCGGCTGATGGTCGGCGGCAATGGCGTGTCGGGCGAGGCCTTCGTCGACAATGCGCAATTCCGCCAATATGTCTTCAAGACATTCGACGCCCAGGTGCTCGACATGGAGAGCGCGGCGGTCGCCACCGTCGCCTATGCCAACGGCGTGCCGTTCATCGCCTTCCGCAGCCTGTCGGACCTCGCCGGCGGCGGCGGGGGCGCCAACGAGATTCAAACCTTCCTGAACCTGGCGTCGGACAATTCGGCGGCCGTCGTGCAGCGTTTCCTGGCGCTATGGACACCGCCCAGGTGAGCGCCTAAGTAGCCGTTCATCATGGCTATGATCAAAGGCGAGACCGGCGATTGGGAGATCGTGCTGGGGCTCGAAGTGCACGCCCAGGTGATCTCCGACGCCAAGCTCTTCTCCGGCGCGCCGACCGCGTTCGCCGCCGATCCCAACACCCAGGTGTCGCTGGTCGATGCCGCCATGCCCGGCATGCTGCCGGTGATCAACGCACACTGCGTCGAGCAGGCCGTGCGCACGGGCCTGGGGCTCAATGCGCGCATCAACATGCGCTCGGTGTTCGACCGCAAGAACTACTTCTATGCCGACCTGCCGGCGGGTTACCAGATCTCGCAGTACAAGGACCCGATCGTGGGTGAGGGCGAGATCGAGATCGACCTGCCCGACGGCAAGACTCGCGCCGTCGGCATCGAGCGCCTGCATCTCGAGCAGGACGCCGCCAAGAGCCTGCACGACCAGCACCCGAGCGAGACCTACGTCGACCTCAACCGCTGCGGCGTGGCGCTGATGGAGATCGTGAGCAAGCCCGACATGCGCTCGCCCGATGAGGCCGCGGCCTACCTCGCCAAGCTGCGCTCGATCGTGCGCTATCTCGGGACCTGCGACGGCAACATGGACGAAGGCTCCATGCGCTGCGACGTCAACGTCTCGGTGCGCCGCCCGGGCGAGGGGCTGGGCACGCGTTGCGAGATCAAGAACGTGAACTCGATCCGGTTCGTCAGGCAGGCCATCGAGTACGAGGCGCGCCGCCAGGTCGAGATCCTGGAAGGCGGCGGCAAGATCGACCAGGAGACGCGGCTGTTCGATCCCGGCCGCGGCGAGACGCGCTCGCTGCGTTCCAAGGAGGACGCGCACGACTACCGCTACTTCCCCGATCCGGACCTGCTGCCGCTGGTCTTGGCGCCTGAGTTCGTCGCGCGCATCAAGGCCGGCCTGCCCGAGCTGCCCGACGCCAAGAAGGGCCGGTTCACCAAGGATTATGGCCTGTCGCCCTACGATGCCGGCGTCCTGGTGGCGGAGAGGGAGACGGCGGAATTCTTCGAGGCGGTCGCCAAGGGGCGTGACGCCAAGCAGGCGGCCAACTGGGTGACCGGCGACTTCTTCGCCATGCTGAACCGCCGCGGCGTGCCGATCGCGCAGTCGCCGATCGGCGCGGCGCAGCTCGGCAAGCTTTTGGATCTGATCGCCGACGGCACGATCTCCGGCCGCATCGCCAAGGAGCTGTTCGTCGCCATGGAGGAGAGCGGCAAGGATCCGGCCGCCCTGGTCGAGGAGCGCGGGCTGAAGCAGGTGAGCGACACCGGCGCCATCGAGGCCGCCATCAAGGCGGTGATCGACGCCAACGCGGGACAGGTCGCGGCCTACAAAGCCAAGCCGACCCTGTTCGGCTGGTTCGTCGGCCAGGTCATGAAGTCGACCGGCGGCAAGGCCAACCCCAAGGTGGTCAACCAGCTTTTGCGGAAGGCGCTGGACGGCTGAGCGGCGCGGAGGGCGGACTTTCGGCCGGCTTGGCCTCGCTGCCGCCCGACGGCGGCGCCGAGCCGGCGTCCACCTTGGCCCTCTGATCGGCCGGGCGGGCGGCGCGCGTCAGGTTGAACGCCGTGTTGATCAGGCCGACATGGGTGAAGGCCTGCGGGAAATTGCCGATCTGTCGCTTGCCCTCGGTGTCGTATTCCTCGGCCAGCAGCCCGAGATCGTTGCGGATCGCGAGCAGCCGTTCAAACAACGCCTCGCCGTCCTCGCGCCGGCCGATCGAGCAGTAGGCATCGGCCAGCCAGAAGCTGCAGGCCAGGAACGCGCCTTCGCCCGGCTGCAGCCCGTCGTCGGCCTTCTCGGTTTCGTAGCGCTTGACGAAGCCGTCGGCGAGCAACGTGCGCTCGATCGCTTCGACCGTGCCGATGTAGCGCGGATCCTTGGGCTCGATGAAGCCAACTTGCGCCATCAGGAGCAGGCTGGCATCGAGCGTCTTCGCCCCGAACGACGCGACGAACGTGTTGCGCTCGGCGTCGAAGCCGTTCTTTTCGATTGAGGTGCGGATCTGCTCGCGCGTAACCCGCCATTGCTCGACCGGGCCCTTGAGGCCGTAGCGCTCGACCGCCGTGATGGCGCGATCGAACGCCACCCAGGCCATGACCTTGGAGTAGGTGAAGTGCTGCGGCGGGCCGCGCGTCTCCCAGATGCCCCAGTCGGGCTCGCTCCAGATCTGGCCGACATGCTCGACCAGCTTGGTCTGCAGCTGCCAGCCGAGGTCGCTGGTTGCAATGCCGCCGCGGCGCGCCTGCTCGAAGGTGTCCATCAGCTCGCCATAGACGTCGAGCTGGAACTGGCTGTGCGCGGCGTTGCCGATGCGCACCGGCCTGGAATCGAGATAGCCCGGCAGCCAGCCGGCCTCCCACTCGGTCAGGCGCCGCTCGCCGGTGATGCCGTACATGATCTGCATGTCGTCGGGGAAGCCGGCCACGGCGCGCTGCAGCCAGTCGCGCCATTCCTTGGCCTCGTCGTAGACCCCGGCATTCATCAGCGCCAGCAGCATCAGGGTGGAATCGCGGATCCAGCAATAACGGTAGTCCCAGTTGCGCTCGCCGCCGGCCAATTCCGGCAGCGACGTCGTCGGCGCCGCGACCAGTCCGCCGCTCGGTGCATAGGTCAGGGCCTTCAGGGTGATCAGCGAGCGCTTGATCGCCTCGGCGTAGGGGCCGTCGCATTTGGTGCGGCCCGTCCAATCGCACCAAAATGCCTCGCAGTCCTTCAACGCTTGCTCGGCGTCCACCGCCTCCGGCACCGGCAGGTGCGACGGTCCGTAGCTCAACACGAACGGCGCGGTCTTGCCCGGCGTGACGGTGAACATCGCCACCGTCTTGAAGCTCTCACCCCATGTGTGCACGGGCGTGCGCAGCACCGCCATGTCCGGTCCGGCGATCGCGCGCAGCGTTCGGTCCTCGAGCCGGCTGACCCAGGGGACGGCGGCGCCGTAACCGAAGCGGAGCACCAGCTCCATGCACATTTGCACTTCACCGTGGTCGCCGCGCACGATCCGGATCAGGTCGGAGTGGTGGCCGCGCGGCAGCATGAAGTCGATCACGGTGGCGCGGCCGGTCGATGTCTCGAACGTCGTCTCGAGGATCAGCGTGTCGGGCCGATAGCGCCGCGAGATCCTGTCGATATCGTGTGACGTCGTGATCAGCCAGCGGCCGTGCGAGGGACGGCCGAGCAGGGCCGCGAAGCAGGCGTCCGAGTCGAAACGCGGCCAGCAGAGCCAGTCGATCGAGCCGTCGCGTCCGACCAGGGCCGCCGTCTGGCAATCGCCGATCAGGCCATAGCTTTCGATGGGGGCGCTCATGACTCGGCATGGAACATCAGGACGACCTCGTTGTCATGCTGCTTGCGCCGCTAGGAGAAGCCTCCGGTGCCGCGCTGCGGCTCAATGCCGGCGACGCCGGCCGGGTTGCCTGTGCTACCGTCGTCGCCCAACGAGGGAGGATGCATGACGGCGAAGGTCTATGCCTTGACCTGCGGCCGGCTGGTCGGCCGGCTGAAGGACATGATCGTGGGCGAGGACGGCCAGGTCGCGTTGCCCATCCCGTCCTATGTCATCGAGCATCCCAAGGGCGCCGCCTTGTTCGACACCGGCATGAACCCGCAATGCCGCACCGACCCTGCGGGTCGGTTGGGCGAGCGCGTGGCGCGGCTGTTCGGCTTCGAGCAGTACGGCGCCCGGGACGACATCAAGTCCCGCCTGGAATCGATCGACCGCGATCCGGGCCGCATCGATTTCATCGTCAACTCGCATCTGCACTTCGACCATGCCGGCGGCAACGAGCTCGTGCCCAACGCCACGCTGGTCGTGCAACGCCGCGAATGGCAGGCGGGGCAGGATCCCGAGACGGCGGCCAAGGTTGGCTTGTACCGGGCCGACTTCGATCACGGCCACCCCGTCAAGCAGGTCGACGGCGAGCACGACGTGTTCGGCGACGGCAGCGTGGTCTGCGTGCCGACCTACGGCCACACGCCGGGCCATCAGTCGCTCAAGGTGCGCACCGACAAGGGCGAGATCGTGCTGACCGGCGACGCCTGCTACTTCTGCCGAACCTTGCGCGAGCGCCGCCTGCCGCGCTTCGTGTGGGACCGCGAGCAGATGCTGGCGTCGCTCGACCGCCTCGAAGCGCTCGAGAAGGCTGGCGCCAAGCTCTTCTTCGGCCACGACCCCGACTTCTGGAAGGACGTCCCGCAAGCCCCCGCGCCGGCGTTCTGATTGTTTGCCTCCCCTTCGCCGAGTCGGCGAAGGGGAGGTGTCCGCGCAAGCGGACGGAGGGGTCAAGCCTCAGACTCTTGACCCCTCCGTCGGCGTGTAACGCCGACACCTCCCCAGCGCGGACTCCGCGCTGGGAAGGTGAACTCATTCCGCCGCCATGTCGCCCGAGCCGCCGAACTCCTTGGGGAAGTCCTTGAACTTGGGCAGGCCGTCCTTCATCGGTAGCACCGTCTCGGCATAGTTCACGTGCACGCCGGGCGTGAAGGCGAGATCGGGGAGCGTCGCGGCGTAGACGTCCACGAGGGCGAGCGGCGGATGGTCGGTCATCAGATGTCCGCCGCACTGGGTGCAGTACTTGCGGTCGCTGACCGGCGTTTTCATGTAGTGGCCGATGAGCTCAGCGCCCTTGGTCACCTTGACGTTGTGCGGCTTCCACAGCGAGAAGGCGTTGACCGGGCCGGCCGACCACGAGCGGCACGAGCGGCAATGACAGTAGCCCATCGCTTCCGGCGCGCCGGTCGCTTCGAGCTCGACCGACCCGCAGAAGCAGGTGCCGGTGTATGTGGCGCTCATCACATCCTCACTCAGTTGTGATATGGGTTGTAGAAAAGACAGACCAATCAACGTCAGATTGAGGCTTTTCCCTGGACGGGCATCGACAACTCCTCTATCTGGCGCCGGCCCAGAATGTCGTTCGTGGATGGATGGTCGACAATGATCGAGACGCCGTCGTCCTTTGCCGGAACGCCGCCGACCGGTCCCGCCCCGTCGCCACCCGACGTCCTGTCGGAAGTGCTGCGCTCGGTACGGCTGACCGGAGCGGTCTTTCTCAATGCGCGTCTCACGGAGCCGTTCGGCATCACCTCGCCCAAGCGCTACGACCAAGGGATGGCCATGGCGCAAATGCGGCACATCAGCGTCTTCCACCTGATCGCCGAGGGCGACTGCATGATCGACACCGCGGGCGGTGGCCCGCGCCGGCTCGCCGCGGGCGACCTGGTTCTGTTGCCGTTCGCCGACCGACATCGCTTCTACAAGGGCCAGGCCCGCGACACGGTGTTCGATCCTCGGCAGGCACGCCGGGGCCCGATCGAGGGTGTGTGGAACGTGGCGCTGGGCGGCGGCGGGCCGCAGACGCGGCTGGTCTGCGGCTTTCTGGAATCGGCCGAGGTGTTTGCCGCGCCGGTGTTCCGTACGCTGCCGGAAATGCTGGTCGAGCGCGCCGACGAAGGCGCAGTCGGTGGCCTGCTGGCGGCGACGGTGCGCGACATCCTCTACTTGCTCGACGCCGCCACGCCGGGCACGCAGGCGATGTTGGGCAGGCTTATGGAGCTGTTGTTCGTGGAGGTGCTGCGCCGGCACATCAGCCGCCTGCCGACCGACGGCAAGGGTCTTTTGGCGGCACTGAACGACCCGGTCGTCGGCCGGGCATTGCAGCTGCTGCACGGCGAGCCCGGCCGACGCTGGACCGTCGAGGAACTCGCGCGCGCCGCCGGCGCCTCGCGCAGCGTGCTGGGCGAGCGCTTCGCCGAGCTCCTGGGGCGGGCGCCCATCGAATACCTGATGGGCCTGCGTATCCAGCTGGCCGCCGACCGGCTGCGCAACGGCCGGGACAACGTCGCACGCATTGCCGCCGACGTGGGCTACGAGTCGGAGGCAGCCTTCGCCCGGGCCTTCAAGCGCGTCACCGGTCTCGCGCCTGGCGCCTGGCGGTCAGGCCGCGGCGACAGCCCGGTCCTGATGCCGCTGCAGCTGAAGCGGGAGCTCCATCCAACGATGCCATAGTTTAGTCCTATTTATTATAATAAATAGGACTATGCCCAAGGAAGCGCCCTTGCGCGCGCTGAAGCGCGGCGATCTCGTGGTCGAGGAGATCAAGCGCTGGATCGCCGAGCGCCGGCTGGGGCCGGGCGACAAGCTGCCCAAGGAGGAGGAGCTGCAGGCGCTGTTCGGCGTCAGCAAGGGCACCGCGCGCGAGGCGCTGAAATCGCTCGAGGTCCAGGGC